>CAZGBL010000011.1:21299-22495 GCA_964523955.1 uncultured Oscillospiraceae bacterium
ATAGAATATTTGCGACGACTCAATTGAAATCAACAGAAACAAGATCAGGCTCAGAAGATGTTGTCGCTGTTTATTTTGATTCAACTTTAGCAACATATTATGGAACGAGCACGGTAGGCAATTATGTCAATTTAAGAGATTCTTCAAGAGCTGGTAGCGGAACAGTGGTTTTTAACTTTGATGACAAATTAGCAGGAACAAATTCTTGTTCAAGTATTGTTTACGTTATAGCAAAATCAGGAACCTCAGGAAAAACTTTTAAATATGCAGCTAAATGGGTACATACTTACACTAAGACAGATGTATCAGGTTCATTTACAGCAGATATTTCGTATGGAGGTTCTACTGGAGTAAGTGGAAGTATAGGCGTAAATGTAAATCTGTCATCTTCAGAAACATCCTGGCAGCGGATGGAGGATAATGCAACGACTATCTAAATATATTAAATATTGCGGTCTATGTTTTTATGAGGAATATTATGTGTAAGAACTATTCTAAGATACAATTTTTGACTGTAGTAGCATTGTTGGGAGTATTTTTGGTTATATGTAGCGGATGCGGTACATCAGAAAATAAACAGACTGCCATGCAGGAAAAAATTGATCAATTTGAAGAAGCACTAAGGTATAATTACGCTTCTTCTTATTTAAATGAAGCATTTGCTTTTTCCTCGGTACTGGCCGAAATGAAAGAATATGGTCAGGAAAACAGTCTGGAAATCGGTTATTTGAAGGGGATGATACATGGAATTCAAGCTGAAAAAATATATCCTGCTTATAAAATGGCTTATGATATAAGTATTGATAAAATGCAGGAGCCGCGAATTACCGATGAGATGAGAAAATCTGCAGAAGTTTTTCTCGATGATTTTTGGGAGTATATTGAGGCTCTCGACAGTTTATCATATGATGTTTTGGCGCAGTTTCTGGAGGATGAAACGTTTTCCTCTTTAAATAAACAGCTGCAGGAAACAATCGAACAGCATCTTACAATTGATATTTCTACAGACAATGAAAATCTGCAGGAACGTTTCAAAGAAAATGCAGAAAAAGCTTGTGAGTTAGTATCTCAGCTTGAGGAAATAATCAAGACAACATAACTTAAATCGAAACCGCGCCTTTTTGTCAGAGAAGCGCGGTTTCGCCTTTTTGTCAGAGAAGCGCGGTTTCGCCTTTTTGTCAGAGAAGCGCGGTTTC
>CAZGBL010000012.1:0-14747 GCA_964523955.1 uncultured Oscillospiraceae bacterium
CGCCGGAGCTGCCGGAATCGTCGTTGGTATCACCGTCGTCGTTGTCATTATTTTCGTTTTCACCGTCGCTGGTGATAGTATCGCCGCAGACGTCACACTGACCGTCCCCGCTCTCATCGATGCAGGAGGCGAATATTGTCCCGGCACAGCGGGAGCAAGTGGCAGAATGCATGTTATTGTTCTGTCCTGTAAATGAGGCATCGTAATTATGATCTGTCGCAGTGATGGATCCGCTTTTTGCCGCTCCGCAGACAGAGCAGGTGTAAGTCATAATACCGTCTTTTGTACAGGCTGCAGCTTCAGTTACAGAACCGCTGCTCCAGGTGTGTTCTGCGGATATGTCCGGCGTGCCGGAGGCTGTGGCTGTACTGCTGGAAATGGTGCAGTTTCCTGACGAGGTCATGGACGGAGAGGAATAGAAGACATAACCTATGGCTTTCGGAGCTTTCAGGCTGACGGCGGTGGAACCGTTGACTGTTACGATAACAGTTCTGCCACTGGAAATATTTGAAGTATAGGTCATATAATACTGGCTGTCCGACTGAGGCTTGTTGGATGATATCTGATTGTAGCCTGCTGCAAATACGGTGGCGCCCTTGATATAAAAGCTGCCGTCGCAATCTAAAGGATTTTCAGCGCCGGAGCCACCCCAGATGATTGAGTTGCCGCCGGTCATGTTGAGACTGCCGTTGGAATCCAATCCATCGCCGGAGGCATTGACCGTGATCAGACCGCCGCAGATGTTGATGGAATAACTGGAAGCTGAAGTATCGCCAGCAGTGCCGCCCCAATTTCCGTTCGTGCTGCCGAAACCGCCGGAGCTGCCGGGACCACCGGGACCGCCTCCAGGATTGAAGCCTGTCGTATCGCCCCCGTTGCCGCCTGCTGCGTTGATTCCATCGTCAGCAGAGCAGATATCATAGAATCCGGAATAAAGATAGATGTTTCCTGCTTCAAGTCCTTCGTAGCAGTCGGATATCGTAACCTGGACAGCACAGTTTTCTCCGTTCTCTGTTCCCAGCGTCAGAGATGTGTCTGCGTGAATGCCGTCGTCGCCCGTTTTGATATCGAATGTTCCTCCGGTGATGACGATGTAGCCATCGGAATGAATAGCGTCATCGGCTGTATTCAGAGTAAAGGTACCGCCGTAAATATAGATGGTGTTTGTGGATTCCGATGTATCAGAGCTATCAGTGCTGGAACTCACGGATGCTTTCAGTCCCTTTGCGCTGGAAGCATCGCCGTCAAAGCTGCCGTCGTTGTAGCCATTGCAGGTTGTAATCGCAAAGGTACCGCCGTAAATGATCAGATCCTGTGCCGCCTGTATACCGTCACATCCGGCGGTAACTGTGATGCTGCCTCCATTGACCGTAATCGTTCCGGTACATCCGGCTTCAGCATCTACCGTGTCAGGATCGGAACGGATGGCGTCTGCAGAAGAGACGACGCTGATCGTCCCGGAGTTGATTATCAGGGTGTTGTCACTGGAAATACCATTTTTTGCAGAGGTGATGTTCAGCGTCAGATCTTCAATGGTCAGTGAGCCATATTCCACTACCTTAAGGGCGTTTTTTGTATTACAGATCAGATTGAGGGTTCCTCTTCCATTGACTGTGATATTGGAATATGCTTTTCCCTTAATGACGGCAGATTCGGCGAGTTCATTATCTGCGTAGTCATCCGCATTGTTGTAGACGGTGTCGCTCAGAATATTCGTGTGACCTGCCAGCGCGGTAATAGTCACTGTGGAGCTGCTGTTTTTCTTTACTGTAACAGGTGAGGTGAATGAAGACGTCAGATCGAGTCCGCAGAGCAAAAGGTTCGCTGCTGCCGTCGCTTCCTTTTTTACCTCGATGGACATATCGTTGCTGTAGCCAGCGAATACGTAGGTACCGCCCTTTTTCTTGACGGAGGCGCAGATACTGTACATGTCAGTATTCGTATAAGTCAGACTGCCATCTTCGTTTTCTGTGGCCGCAGGTGTATATTCGGTGTCAGCGTTATCGTACCCTGTGATCTCATAGTTGGCGTCACTGCCTTTGTAAACGGTCAGGGAACTGCCGTCAAAAAGGAAGGTGGTATATCCGACAGGAACCTCATAGGTAGCTGAACTGTCGGCTGAGGCCACTGTGACTTCCGCAACGCCGGTTTGTCCGCTGATACCGGTAATGACTGCAGTTTCACCGTCAATAGTGACATTTACAAGAGATGTGTCATCTACGGTGACATAGTTTATACTGGAAGTGCAGGTGATCGTGGCGCCGCTGTTTCCATTCTGCGTATAGATAAATGTGTCTGACGTCGCTGCAGATGTGGATTCCGCCGATGCCGTAACAGGCGGCAGAGCGCACAGCATGCACAGCGCCAGAAAAATGACCAGACTTCGTTTGATCGCTTTCATGATACCTCCTTTGTAACACCAGAAGCTTTTTTGTATGGCGTTATTTTGCAAAAATGCGTCCTGATCGTGCATGGAAAATATATTTATAGTATAATTTTACAGATAAAGATTGAACTTTTATTGAAAAAGGCCTGAAAAATTCATAAAAAATTTAAAATTTTGCCAGATTTCAGAGAATCAGTTTTCAGAAATTTGTACAGATCGGATGAGTATTTTGGAGGAAGTGATGAAGCTGTTGCTTGTGGAAGACGAAAAAAGAATGGCAGATGCGCTGGCAGAGCTGCTGCGGCAGGAACATTATGATGTAGATATCTGCTATCAAGGTCTGGATGGAATCAATGCGATATTAAGCACACGGTATGATCTGATTATTCTGGACGTCATGCTGCCGGGAATGAACGGCTTTGATATTGTGAGGACTGCCAGAAAAGAGGGCGTGCAGACTCCGATATTGATGCTGACAGCCAGACACGATACGGCAGACGAAGTGACTGGACTGGACAGCGGCGCAGATGATTATCTGACGAAGCCGTTTCGTGTGGATACGCTGCTGGCTAGGCTGAGAGCTTTGACACGCAGAAACAGGGCGGCAGAGGATATCGGCCTTTTATTTGGGGATCTGCAGCTGGATCAGGCGACGGCGGTTCTCTTCTGCCGCACGACGCAGCAGAGCATCCGGCTCAGTGAAAAGGAATACCGGATTTTGGAATATATGTTTATCAATCAGAGCCGGATTATCACCAGAGAGAATCTTGCTCTGAGAGTTTGGGGCTACGACAGCAATGCAGAGTACAATAATGTGGAGGTCTATATTTCATTTACAAGAAAAAAGTTGTCTTTTATAGATTCACAGGTGGAAATTAAAGCGGTACGCGGATTGGGATATGAATTAAGGATGAAAAATGTTTAGAAAATCAAAGATGAAGATCGTAGCATTGATCATGTTGATTCTGATCGTAGCCATAGTAGGAACACTGGCGGTTATATATGTTACCGTTTATTCGGAGGTGAGCAGGCAGAATCGGAAAATGCTGGAAATGTATGCAGAATTATATACTGAAGGCGGTACGCTGGAATCCCTGCGGGCGGAAAAGGCAGAGGAATCAGAGCAGACAGGGGTGCCGGAGGAAAAGTCGTCTGCCGAACCGGATGGATCGCCGGAGATGATGGGCAAATCATCTGCCAAACCAGCGAGATCGCCGGGAAGGAAACAAGAATCGGAAGTAAAAACGACGCCGAAAGAAGTGTCAGACTTTGAATCAGGAAAACCGCTGGAGAAGGCAAAAGCCACACATCGTTTCAGAGTATCTACTTTTTATTCCGTAGCCTTTTCCGACGACGGGTCTGTCATTGAGGTCAGCCACAATTCTGCATCGCAGCTCAGCGACGAGGAACTGGCCGCGTTTGCGGAGGGACTGAAAAACAGAAAGAAGCAGTTTGGAACAGAGCGGAATATCGTATATCTTGTTACATCGGAGGAAACCTACACTCTGGTGACTATGATGGACAATACGGTACTGGGAGAGAGTATGGATTCACTGGTGCAGTACATGATTATTTTCGGATGTATTTCAGTTATCGTTCTGTTTTTTTTGTCCCTGAGCTTTTCAAAATGGATTATTCAGCCGCTGGAGGTGGGATATCAGAAGCAAAAGCAATTTATTTCGGATGCCGGACACGAATTAAAGACGCCCGTTTCGATCATTGAGGCGAACACGGAATTGCTTTTACGGAAGATCGGTCATAATCAATGGCTCACGAATATTCAATATGAAAACAGCCGTATGTCAGAACTCGTGCATCAGCTGCTGGAGATGGCGAAGCTGGAACGGGTTTCCGCCGCACATGAAAAGGTAAATCTGGGACGCATTGTTCTGTCCGGCATACTGCCGTTTGAGGGTATTGCTTTTGAACAGGGCGTCCATCTGGAATACGATGTAGACGACAACGTCAATATCAGCGGAAACAGCAGGCAGCTCGGCGAGCTGGTGGACGTATTAATCGATAATGCACTGCAGTATTCAACTTTTGGCGGCAAGATCAGAGTTTTGCTTTATACCGGTCATAATTACGCCGTCTTTTCGGTTTCTAATCAGGGCGATGAGATTCCTGTCCAGGAGCGGGATAAAATTTTTGAGCGCTTTTACCAGATCGATAATGTCCGCACGGAGAACAGTCCGCCGCATTACGGACTGGGACTGTCTATTGCGAAGACTATTGTTACAGCGCATCACGGCAAAATATCGGCGTATTGTGAGGAAGGCGTAACGACCTTCAAGGTTTTATTTCCGCTGAAAATGAAAGACAGATGAATGGAGCGCAAAAGTAAAATGATTTCGGACAAAAATTATGATAGAAAAAAGCGGAAAAAAGATAAAAGAAACAGTATAATGTGAATGAACGACTGTGATCTGAATGTGCGGAAAATTCAGAAATCAGGTTGGAGCCCGGTATGAAGAAGCGACGTTGGAAGTAATTGGAAATCACGTTGAAAAGGGCTGCAGGAGTAAAATTACAGAGGAGAAAATAGATTATGTCCAAAAAATTATGGGGAGGCCGGTTTACAAAGGCGGAGAGTAAGTCAGCCACAGAGTTTAACGCGTCTATCGATTTTGATCAGAAGATGTATCGTCAGGATATCGCAGGCAGCAGAGCACATGCGGCCATGCTGGCAAAGCAGGGGATTATTTCCGAGGCGGATGCGAAAGCTATCGACGACGGCCTGGTTCAGATTTTGGCGGACATCGAGGCGGGAAATATTGCGTTTTCGATTGAGAATGAAGATATTCACATGAATATTGAGAGCATTCTCACGGAACGTATCGGAGAGCCGGGAAAACGGCTTCACACGGCTCGCAGCAGAAACGATCAGGTAGCGGTGGATTTCCGCCTCTGGACAAAAGAAGCGACCCTATCGCTTTTGGATGATTTGAAGCGGCTCCTTAAATCTGTCTATTCGGCTGCAGATAAATATAAGAATTATATTATGCCTGGCTACACCCATTTACAGAGAGCGCAGCCGGTGACGCCGGGATACCATTTTATGGCATATTTTCAGATGTTTAAGAGAGATTATGGCCGTTTCGAGGACTGCCTTGAGCGAATGGATGTGATGCCGCTGGGTTCCGGCGCTCTGGCGGGTACCACCTACAATACAGATCGCCGTTTTGTAGCGGAAAAGCTGGGCTTTGCGGACATCTGCGAGAACGGAATGGACGGTGTCAGCGACAGGGACTTCGCATTGGAATTTTTAAGCGATGCGTCGATCTGCATGATGCATCTCAGCAGGTTCTGCGAAGAATTGATTTTATGGAGCAGTACGGAGTTCGGGTTTATCGAAATCGATGATGCTTACAGCACGGGTTCCAGCATCATGCCGCAGAAGAAAAATCCGGATATGGCGGAGCTGATCCGCGGGAAGACAGGCCGCGTCTACGGTGACCTGATCACGCTTTTGACGCTGATGAAAGGCCTCCCTATGGCGTATAATAAAGATATGCAGGAGGATAAGCCGCCTGTTTTTGACGCGGCAGAGACTCTGTCTGCATGCATCAATATCTTTTCGGATATGTTAGATACGATGACGGTAAAGACGGAAACTATGGAGAAAGCTGCAAAATACGGTTATATGAATGCCACAGATGCAGCGGATTATCTCGTATCTAAGGGCGTTCCGTTCCGGGAATGCCATGCTGTCATCGGCGAAATCGTCCTGTATTGCATTTCTCACGGCAAGGCGATTGAAGAGCTGTCCCTGGAGCAGCTGCAGGATTTTTCACCGGAATTTGGGCCGGATATTTATGAGAATATCGATCTGCGGGCGTGCGTAAAAGCGAAGAAATCGGAAGGTTCCACTTCGTTTGAAAGTGTAGAACGGATGCTGCAAAGCGCGGATACATGGCTGAAAAGCATCAGCGAGGATTAAGCAGATCGGGCGAATTTGAAACGGGGAGGCGGTGAAATGTTACTTCGCAATAGAGAACGCGCAGACGCGCAGGCGCGGCGGACTGCCCGTACAGAGGAGCGCAGGAAAAAACTGGATGCGGCTGTTTCTCACCTTTGCTCGCTGCATCAGGACGAGGCCTCTGCCATGAGGGACGTCAATCTGTTTCGCTGGATCTGTTCTATGATGAAAATCACGGGATCTTTTTTATCGCAAAACAGAATCGGAGCCATGCTGGACGGCGAAACTGTCAATGAGGCGACGGTGGAGGAATATCGTTATCTTCGGGCGTGTATGGCTCTTTATCGGGAGTTTCGCCATATGGCGGATTTTAATAATTATCTGGATGAAAAATATATCGTTCGCATACATAAAATATTGAGCGGTTCCGACTCTTCGGATTATCGGCGCGGTGATACGAAAGTGAATCAGATGGAATATCAGCCTCCCCGCAGCGCTGAAATCGGCAGATTGATGAAAGTTGTTGACCGGGAGATCGCATCGGAGGAGCATTATGAGGATCGGGTTGCCGGAGCCGTCCGCACTCATGATATGATCATGGCCGTCTGGCCGTTTGAAGAGGGCAATGCTGAGACTGCTTACGCCGCTATGAGCTATGAGCTGTTTTGGGCGGGGTATCCTCTGCCGGCTCTCGATATAACGGATATACAACATTTTGAACTGTCTTCCGATTTCGTTCAAAAGGGAAATTCATCCCGGCTTTATTCCGTTGTGGTCGATAATCTGCTCGAACAGTGCGGCGGCATAAAAACGGGACTTTGACGCCGGATCTTGGGCGGAAGCGTTTGTGCCATATTGGGAAATTTCAGGAATACGGCTGAGAAACGGCGTATTTCGTCTATCATGAAAGGAGCTATTATGAAGTTACTTATCGCTTCGGATATTCATGGCTCTGCGGAGCATTGTGAGCAGCTGCTGGCTGCATATCAAAGGGAAAAACCGGATAAGATAATTCTGCTTGGAGATTGTCTTTATCACGGTCCGAGAAATAACCTTCCACAGGACTATGATACGAAGAGAACGATGGAAATTTTGAATTCGCTGAAAAAGCATATTATATCTGTGAGAGGAAATTGCGATTCTGAAGTAGATCAGATGGTGCTGGAATTTCCTCTGATGAATACGTATGAGATGATCGAGGTTGATGGGCTTACTCTGTTTGCCACTCACGGTCATGTATACAATCCGTCGTCGCCGCCGCCTTTTGTCAGCTTCGATGTAATGTTAAACGGACATACTCATATTTCTGCGCTGGAAATTCTCGGCGATTTTTACTACGTTAATCCGGGTTCCACGTCGATTCCCAAGGGCGGAACGGAGCCTTCCTATATGACGTATGAAAACAGGCGTTTCATATTGCGCCGACTGGCTGACGGAGCGGAAATCGGCGCGATGAAAGTAGAAAAAAAGAGCCGATGACTGCGGCGACAAAGGCAGAGCTGGCAGCTCTGGATTTTATACAAGAGCATGTCAGCTGCGATTTTTTCGACGGATTTATGATGGCTGTCACATCTCTGGGGAACAGTGGAATTTTGTGGATTGCGCTGTCCGTGGTTCTCCTGCTGTTTAAACGCAGCAGAAAATACGGTCTGATGATGGCTCTGGCTATCGTTATCGGAGCTTTGATCTGCAATGTGACGCTGAAGCCGCTGGTGGCCAGGATTCGCCCATACGAGCTGGCAGAGTCAGTACGGCTGCTGGTTCCAGCGCCTTCTGACTATTCTTTTCCATCCGGTCACACGACAGCATCTTTTGCAGCGGCTTCGTCTCTGATCATTTCAAAAGCCAGAGGAAGATATGCCGCGCTGATTCTGGCGGTTCTCATCGCGTTTTCGCGGCTGTATTTGTATGTTCATTATCCTACAGACGTTTTCGCGGGCGTGATAATCGGGATTTTTTCCGCATGGCTGGCTTGCCGGATCGTCAGAAAAGCGTCTGATATTCGGCTGAGCCGATGAAAGATAAGGCTCTGCAGCGGCTGCCCGTATCGATGAAAGAAGGAGACGCTGCAAAAGGATTGTGTGATATAGTGAGTATGGAGGATATTTCGTTAGGATGGATATCGAAAAAATATGCGGTGAACTGGCGGAGATCGTGAAAGACGACGGCAGAATCGTCAGAAATGCTCCGTTGAAGGAGTATACTACATTTAAAATCGGAGGATTGGCGGATATTCTCGTAAAACCTTCTTCCGAAGAAGAACTGCAGGCGATTTCGGCATATCTGCACGAAAATCGGATCCCCTGTGTGGTACTGGGAAACGGATCGAATGTTCTGGTGAAGGATGGAGGAATCCGGGGTGTCGTCATCCGGATCGGGAAGGAATTTTCAGATGTACATATCGAGGGAACGACGCTGACAGCACAGGCCGGAGCTCTGTTATCATATACGGCAGCGTCTGCAGCAGCGCAGGGACTCGCCGGTATGGAATTTGCTGCCGGTATTCCGGGAAGCGTGGGTGGAGCCGTCTTTATGAATGCCGGCGCGTATGGCGGTGAGATGAGTCACATCGTCCGGTCTTGCCGTGCTCTGATGCCGAATAATGCGATTCGCGAGTTTACGAAGGAAGAGATGAATCTCGATTACCGAAAAAGCGTTTTTGCGGAAAATGGGGGAATTATAATTTCCTGCACATTTGACTTGAGAAGAGGCTCTCAAGAAGAGATTTATGCGCAGATGAAAGATCTGGCCTCCCGCAGGACAGAAAAGCAGCCGCTCAGCCTGCCCAGCGCAGGCAGTACATTTCAGCGGCCGGAAGGATATTTTGCAGGAAAACTGATCCAGGATGCAGGCTTAAAAGGACTGGCGGCAGGCGGCGCTCGAGTTTCGCAGAAACACGCCGGATTTATCGTCAACGAGGGCGGAGCTTCTGCAGAAGATGTGCTGACGTTGATCAGGCTGGTACAGATGACGGTAAAGGATCGTTTCGGCGTAGATCTGATTCCCGAGGTGAGGATTTTGGGAGAATAAAGGGAAAAAGGATGGAAAGACAACTGACATTTGATTGGCATACCCACACCGTGTATTCCCACGGAAAAGGAACCATCGAGGATAATGTCATGGAGGCGAGACGCAAAAGGCTCACATCTGTGGCTGTCACAGATCACGGTCCCGGACATGTGGGCTATGGATTTCGCAGAAAAGAAATAAAGAATATGAGAGAGGAAATCGACGCTCTCAATAGAAAATATGATGATATCGAGATTTACATGTCAGTGGAGGCAAATATTATCAATGCATCGGGAGAATTGGACGTACGCCCGGAGGAATTTGAGCTTTACGATTTTGTCATCGCTGGATATCATTTCGGTACGGTGGGAAAAAATCCGATTCATTCCCTGGCGCTTCACGGACGGAATCTTCTGTCCTCACGGAGACGCAGATATTCTGACGGCCTTCGCAGGAAAAATACAGATCTCATCATGCAGGCGCTGCGAAAGAATGATATCAGGACGCTGACACATCCCGGCGACAAAGGGAAGGTTTACCTGGAAGAAATTGCGCAGGTATGTGCGGAGACGAATACTTATATGGAGATCAGCAATCGACACAGACAGCTGACGACAGAAGAAATCCGTCTGGTATCAAAATACGATGTTAAATTTATCATCGGAAGCGACGCGCATGTGCCTCAACGGGTGGGTACGTGTGAAAACGCCATAGCGCGCATAGAAGAAGCAGGCCTCGATCCGGCCAGAGTGATAAATCTCAGTTAGGATATATTAAAAAATCATCGGCTTCAGCCGGATGCGATCTCAATTAAAACGTGAGAACGACTGAAGACGAAAAGCAGGATTGCCGCTGAACGATCAGCGGCGCAGCGACGGCACAGGAAAAATGAAGCCGCAGACGATAAAAAATCAGCCGCCGTATCGGAGAAAGCGGCTGAGAAAGGAACCTGCCGAACGCAGTAATCAGACGGCAGCTGTCTGAAAGAGACGGGGCAGGAGGGTGACAGGAATGGAAGCGATAATCGTAACGGGACTTTCCGGCGCGGGAAAGAGTAATGCGATGAATTATCTCGAGGACATGGGGTATTACTGTATCGACAACATGCCGCCGGCGCTTCTCGAGTCCTTTATCAGGCTGGAAAAACAGAATCGAATCAATATGGACAAAGCGGCTTTTGTCATGGATATCAGAGGAAGAGAGTTTTTTAACGATCTCATTCGGGTGCTGGAAGAATTGAAAGGTACCGGAAAAGATGTGACAGTGTTATTTTTAGAGGCTACCGACGACGCTTTGGTCAGGAGGTTTAAAGAGACACGTCGTATGCATCCTCTGGCGGGCGATGGCTGCACAAATTCGGAGGCTATCGCAAAGGAACGTGAACTGATGAGTACGGTGAGGGAAAATGCGGACTTCATTATCAATACGACGGGGCTGAAACCGGCGGATCTGCAAAATCTCCTCCAGGAGATGCTGGACGGCGGTAAAGAAACCGACAGCTTTTCTATTACCGTCCAATCTTTCGGGTACAAACACGGAATGACGACAGATGCCGATATCGTTTTTGACACCAGATTCATTCCAAATCCATATTATTTGAAGAGTATGAAACATTTGACCGGAAATAATAAAAAAATTCGCGAATACGTGATGAAATTCCCGGAAACCCAGGAATTTGTAGAAAAGGCGGCAGATCTCATCGGAGGTCTGATTCCGTATTATATCAAACAGGGAAAACGCACACTAGTCATCGCTTTTGGATGTACCGGAGGACAGCACAGATCTGTAGCCATGGCAAATGAATTTTCGGAAATTTTCCAGGCTCAGGGCAAGAATGTGTCTACGGTTCATCGAGATATTTTAAAGCGTTAGAAAGGTATTTTCATGGATTCAAACTATTCTCCAGCCGGCCGAAACAGCGGGGATGGGCCAAGAATTGTCGTCATAGGGGGAGGAACGGGATTGTCTGTTCTTTTGCGGGGACTCAAACGCAGCGGAGATATTCATATTTCGGCGATCGTGACAGTAGCTGATGATGGCGGAGGCTCAGGAATGCTGAGAGATGAATTGGGAATGCTGCCTCCGGGAGACATTCGCAACTGCATTCTAGCATTGGCGGATGAAGAGGATATTATGGAACGGCTGCTTCAATACCGATTCAGCAGCGGGCGCCTGAGCGGCCAGAATATGGGAAATCTGTTTATCGCAGCTCTTACCGACATCTACGGTGATTTTGAGTTGGCGGTGGAAAAGCTGCACGATATTCTCAGAATTAAAGGTAAGGTCATACCGGTTACATCTGATGACGTCACGCTCTGTGCAAGGTTGGAAAATGGAAGGATTATTCGGGGAGAATCTCAGATTCCTCTGGAAGTAAACCGAATGCACAGTCCGATTGCAGATGTGTTTCTGGATCCTTCTGACACCAGCGCTTTGTCTTCCGCTATCGATGCTATATTGAGCGCGGATATGATCGTTCTGGGGCCGGGAAGTCTTTACAGCAGCATCATTCCAAATTTGCTGGTGCGCGGAATCAGCGAAGTTATCCGTGCAGCGGGAGGTATGAAAGTTTTAATCTGTAATATCATGACGCAGACAGGCGAAACCGATGACTATACGGTCACAGATTATGCTTGCGCCATCGAGCGTTATCTGGGTAAAAATGTAATAGAATACATACTTATCAACGATCATATCTGTGAAGCGGAGGAATTGAAGCCCTATATCGATGCAGGCACGAGACAGATGTGCGCGGCCGCCGAAGATCGCAGCCGCCTGTCGAAGATGGGAATCATTCCTATCGAAAGCAATTTGATCGAAATCTCTGGGAGCATGATCCGCCATGATGCGGGAAGAATAGCAAATATACTTTTGAGCTTGATTCACGGAGCGTAACAGAGCAGAGGAAAAAGGCGAAAACAGGCGAGCCGGAACGCGGATCGCCTGTTTTCGCGGTGATGTTCACCTTTTTTAGGATGCAATTATCTCTTTTTAAAAGTGGAGCATTCCGTTTCGGCGCAACATGTGCAGTCGGAGAGAATGCCGTTCTGGGCAGTCACTTTGATCGCATCTGCTGTGCAATAGTCGTCGGAGAAGTGGACGCATTCAGAAACCTTACATTTTACTGTTGTAGTTTTGCTCATTTTATCACCTTTCCTGCGGCAGCTGCATTTGAGAAAGAGGACCGCAAAGTGCTGCCTGATTCGGGGAATATTGCGGCCTCTGATCTTAGAATGGCCGAAAGCCGCCGTTTTTATACACAGGAAGGAATATGAAAATTACGGGGAGACGGTATATGTCCTTTTCATCTGAAACGAAAAAAGAATTGTCAAAATTGGTTCCGGAGAAAAAATGCTGCACTCTGGCAGAGATCGCCGGATTTGCTCGGATGAACGGATCGATTCATCTGATGGGTGGCGGTAAGATAAATGTATCTCTTACGTCGGAAGATCCGTCTATCGCCCGGCACTTTAAACAGATGATCCAGTCTTATTTCGATACTACCACAAGTCTTGACATCACGCAGGGCAACGCATTTCGGAAAGGCAAGGCGTATCGCATTACCATGGATGACGCTTCCATCGGAGGACAGATGCTCAGAGAAATCGGCCTGATGACAGTACAGGAGGGAAATAATGTGCTGGTGGAAGGGATTCCTCAGGAAGTCGTCCGAAAGAAATGCTGTAAAAAAGCATATCTGAGAGGTCTTTTTATGGCCAGCGGTTCTGTAAATCATCCGGAAAAAGGTTATCACCTGGAGATTGTCTGCAAAAATGAATATATCGGCGCTGACGTAAAAAAATTGATGGGTTATTTCGGTCTCAACGCAAAGGTGACTGCACGGAAGGAAAGTTTTATCGTATACATCAAAGAGAGCGATCATATTGTGGATTTTATGAACATTATCGGCGCTCACAACCAGCTTTTTGAGTTTGAAAACGTTCGTATTATCAAAGAAATGCGAAATAAGACGAATCGAATTGTTAACTGTGAAAACGCCAATTTGGACAAGTCTGTAAATGCGGCTGGCCGTCATGTGGAGGACATTAAGCTCATCGACGAGAAGATCGGCATCCGCAATCTGCCCGAACGTCTTCAGGAGATCGCGGAAGCCCGATTAAAACATCCGGATGTTTCGCTCAAAGAGCTGGCGGCTATGATGGAGCCGCCGGTGAGCAAAAGCGGCGCAAATCATCGTCTGGCAAGAATCGCGGAACTGGCTCACCGGTTGAGAGAGGAGACTTCTGCTGATGGAGAAAAATAGAGGAGACTCAGGGGCTCGGTTTCAGCCGAAGAGCGAAAAAAGGGAAGCAGATGTGATCTGTTTCCCTGTCGTTGTCATCGGTGCAGGCGCATCCGGGCTGGCGGCGGCCATTTTTGCGTCCGTTTCCTCTGACGTCCTCATCGTCGAAGGAAATGATAAAATAGGAAAGAAGCTTCTGGCTACGGGAAACGGCCGTTGTAACTTTACGAACGCCGGATGCTCGGCGCGGGATTATAATAAAGCGGGAGACGGGTTTGTAGATACGGTTTTCGATATTTTTTCACCCGCGGACACACTGAATTTTTTTCAGGAGTGGGGGATGATGGCGCGATTGGAAGAAGGCGGCCGCTATTATCCTTACTCTGGGCAGGCTGTTTCCCTGGTGGATGTTTTAAAGCGGACAGCAGAGCGCAGCGGATGTCGTTTTTTCCTTTCTGACAAGGCCGTACGTGCGGAATTTTCCGATATAAAATATGAAGAGACACAGGAAAATGGGAAACAGCTTTCAGCGAAAAAAAATACGTTATTGAGGTTTTCGTTAGAACTGGAATCAGGCAGAAAGGTGTTATGCAGCCGTCTTATCATCGCTTGCGGAGGCCGCGCAGGGTTAAAAACAGGCAGCACAGGCGACGGATATGGCTTTGCGAAAGCGTTCGGCCATACATTGGCTGCGCCAAGACCAGCTCTCACTGCCGTGGAGTCAAAAGACGTCTTTCTGTCGGATTTAAAAGGCGTTCGCATGAAAGGCGTCGTGTCTTTATATAAAGACGGCGTCATGATCGCGAAGGACGATGGAGAAATTCAGTTTACCGGCAGCGGCGTTTCGGGAATCTGCGTTTTCAATTTGACGCGGTTTATGGAGGCGGCTCGGCCTTCAGGGAAAAAGAAATCTTCAAAGAACGGCCAAAATTCCGAAATGAACCGGCGAAAGAACTCATTGTTGGAACGCAATGCCGATCCGGCGCGGAGAAAGACGGATGGGCTGCAAGCGCGCGATTCTGGTTCTCAGACGCCGGCATATGAAATCCACTGTGATTTTGTACCAGAACTGAGTCAGCCAGAGCTGGTGGAACTGCTTTGCGAACAGATCGAAGGGAAAGGCCTGACTCTGCAGGAAACCCTTTCAGGGATTGTAAACGAAAAACTGGCGAAAGTGATCGATACGCTTG
>CAZGBL010000012.1:14847-22486 GCA_964523955.1 uncultured Oscillospiraceae bacterium
TTCGCTTGAGGAGGAAAAGATGCTGAGAATCAGTCAGATTAAACTGGATATGGAAGAACCTGTATCTCTTCTGCCGAAGAAGATCGGACAGAAGCTCAGAATAAAAAATTTCAGGCCAGACAGCTGGACGATCGTGAAAGAATCTGTGGACGCGCGGGATAAACCGCGCATTCGTTTTATTTATACTGTAGATTTTGAAATAAAAGAAGAAGAAAAGCTGCTGGCGCGGTCTGCCGGCATGAAGGGCGTTTTCCTGACCCGATCGCCTGAGGAAAAATATGAATTGCCTGTATTGAAAGCTGAAGCAGTCAGCGGTATCCGGCAGAGCCGGCCTGTAGTCGTAGGTTTCGGTCCCTGTGGAATGTTTGCCGCGCTGGTGATGGCGGAGGCAGGACTTCGTCCTATTGTTCTGGAACGCGGCAGAGATGCAGATCGAAGAGCTGAGGATGTAGAGCATTTTTGGAGTACCGGGGAATTGGATCTCATCTCTAATGTGCAGTTTGGCGAAGGAGGCGCAGGCACTTTTTCCGACGGAAAACTGACGACCGGCATTAAGGATATCCGAATATCAAAAGTGAAGGAAGAGCTTATCGAAGCAGGGGCAGACCCTTCTGTGGCTTACAGGCAGATGCCCCATGTAGGGACGGATGTTCTGCGCACCGTCGTAAAAAATATCCGGGAAAAAATAATACGTCTGGGCGGTGAAGTTCGCTTTGAATCCCAAGTGACGGGAATTCGTTATTTTGAGGGTGAGAAGGCTGATGCGGCACGATCGAAATCGCACAGCGAGATACAGGACGTACGGATAAAGGAAATTCCAGAAGCGGACGGCAATAGTGCGCAGTTATCTTCCTGCCGTGCCGGAACTGAAAAAGTATCGGAACGAAGGATCGCAGGGCTGATCGTCGGCGATTCGGAATTTCTAGAGTGTCAGGACGTGGTATTTTCACCGGGGAACAGCGCCAGGGATACGTTTCGGATGCTGCATGAAAACGGAATTCTTCTGGAGGCGAAGCCTTTTTCTGTGGGCGTCAGAATCGAGCATCCCCAGGGGATGATCGACACCGCCCAGTATGGCTTTGAACATAACGATACAGAAGGTCGGCTTGGCGCCGCATCTTA
This sequence comes from uncultured Oscillospiraceae bacterium, assembly GCA_964523955.1. GTDB lineage: Bacteria > Bacillota > Clostridia > Peptostreptococcales > Anaerovoracaceae > Alangreenwoodia. The sequence continues at coordinate 15,970 of CAZGBL010000012.1, forward strand.
CAAATTGTCTTACCGTTCTTCCGGCGGAAGAGGCGTTTATACTTTCTGCATGTGTCCCGGAGGATATGTGGTAGGAGCCGCTTCCTTCAAAGGAGGCGTCGTCACGAATGGGATGAGTTATCATGACAGAAGCGGCCGGAACGCAAACAGCGCCCTTCTCGTAGATGTACGTCCATCCGATTATCCGGGGGCAGAGAACAATCCGCTGGCAGGTATCGATTTTCAGGAAGAAATCGAGAAAAGCGCTTATCGTATCGGCGGCGGCAGATATTTCGCCCCTGTCCAGCGCGTCGGCGATTTTTTAGAGGGAAGGAGCAGCGAGACTGCAGGAAACGAAGAAGGCGGCGAAAAAAAACGGAGTGCGGAAGAGAAGGAATGCGCTGTGACGCCTACTTATCGTCCGGGCGTTCACTGGACCGATCTTTCCGCTTGTCTTCCTGATTATATAATAGAAGCCATGCGGGAGGCTTTGCCGGAGATGGCGAAACGGATCAAGGGATTCGATCTGTCGGATGCGGTGATGACAGGAGTGGAGACGAGGAGTTCATCACCTGTGAGGATTCCACGTACAAAATCTCTTGAGAGCGTATCGGCTTCGGGTTTTTATCCGGGCGGTGAGGGCGCGGGTTATGCAGGCGGCATCATGTCTGCGGCCGTAGATGGAATCAAGATTGCGGAAAAGATCATAGAGCGCAGAAACAAGGCGTAGGCTTTTTTGTAATAGAGCTGTGATTTTCATGTAATACTTTCATAACATGTTTTCAATACGCATGCAATATGCGTGTAGTAAGATGAGAGCGGAGGAAACGAGTTATGAGATTTTACAGACTGCACAGAAAGGATTTCTGCAAAATAGCGAGTGTACTGCTGTTTCTGTCGTTTCTTTTTATGCCGTACGCTGCGTATGCTGACAGCGTCGACGAATACGCAGGCGCAGGGCAGGAAAACTCCAGTGTTTCGAGCGATTTGAGCGAAGCGCAGGAATTCCGTACAGGGGCAGACGAAGCGCAGGAGGCTTCCTATGTGCCCGACGGAGCATGGTATGATGAATATGTCGAATATGTGCTGAGACAGGGGTATATGCGCAATATCGACGATGAAAATTTCGGCGCGGACGAGCCGATGACGAGAGCGATGTTCGTATCTGCTCTTTATAGCATGGCAGATACGGAAGACTTTCTCCCTCATATATCGCCGGAGGAAAAATTCGGTGATGTGGACGGAACCGAATGGTTTTCACAGGCTCTCACCTGGGCTTATGAAAAAAAGATTATCAGGGGCATGAACGGAGATTTTTGCCCTGATCTGGCCATTGACAGAGAGATGATCGCGGTTATGATTCAGAGAGCATCTTCTGTTTTGGAGATTCAGGCAGAGGAAAACTGGAGTATTTCGGTGGACTACACGGATTTGGAGGATATCTCTGACTGGGCGGTCGATGGGATTGCGTATTGTACGGTTTGCGGAATTATGTCGGGAGATCCCGACGGAAGCTTTGCGCCGAAACGCTCGTTGACGCGGGCGGAAGGCGCGGCTATTATCGTTCGCATTGAGAGCGAGCTCAGCAGAGATGGAACAGACGATCCAACAGATTCGGAAATATTAGAAACGGATAGGTAATTAAATTACGAGCAGCGATGGAGAAAAGGATGTTTGATGGGTTTTCTCACCGATCAAGGGTTCTTTTTTCTTTTTTGTAAAACAGATTCTGCAGATAGTATCGCAGCGGAAAAATAGCGTATGAAACGATTGAGGGAAGGGCATGATATGAATATTAAAAGCATTCCTATAAGAATGAGGTATGATATTTGAAAAATTATTTTGAAGGATATTATTTTAAACATTAAAAGGATGAAAATACCTTTGTCTCATCGCCGGACGTTCCGGGACGGAAGACTTTCTTACCGATGGAATCGGATATATCGAAAAAGACAGCGGACGCTCTTTTCCGACATCTTACGCCTGGGTACAGGCCAACGATTTTCGTGAACCGTGTTCCATTGTAGCCGCAGTGGCGCCGATTCCTTTTTTCGGACTGCATTTTCAGGGCTGCATCTATGTGATTCATTATAAAGGCGAGGAGTATCGGCTTGCCACATATCTGGGGTCCGGGTGATCTGCTGCACACAGGATGCTATCATACTCAGACAGGGAAAATATCTGCTGGAAATTCGGACCAAAAGAGGCTCAGGCCGGGAGCTGAGCGCGCCGAAGGATGGGAAAATGACGAGGACGATTCGGGAATGCGCCGCCTGCCCTGCGGAGTTTTCTTTTTATATGAAAAACAGGCCTGTATTTCGTTTGAATTCGGAATATGCCAGCTTTGAATATGGACGTGAAGGTGAACAGCAGGAACTGAAAACGCAGAAAAAACAGAAGATTTGAAGAAACTGCCGAAAGGAAGACGAAAAAATGGAGACAGAAAGGCGTTTGGACGACAGGAAAACCACGCATTGCGAATCAGTTCTCATCAGGTCATTGTCTGATCATTGTCTGGTTGATGAGGAACGTCGGTTCGCTTCTGCGTGGCATTTTGTGAAATAGTAATAATATGGAATTCCAGGAATTTTGTTGATCGCACGGATCTGCCGGAAACAATTATTTTCTGATCAGCGTTTTTCCTGTCATCTCTTTCGGCTGAGGAATCTGCATCAGATCCAGCAGAGTAGGTGCGATGTCGGCGAGAATGCCGCCGCTGCGGAGGCGGATATCAGCGCCTTGCGGCGTGATGAGAACGGCCGGAACCGGATTTGTAGAGTGGGCTGTCACCGCGTTTCCTTCTTCGTCCAGCATGAGATCCGCGTTGCCGTGATCTGCTGTGATGAAGAGATTTCCACCGGACCGGATGATTTCTTCCGCGATTTCTCCGACGCATACATCGATGGTTTCTACCGCTTTTACGGCGGCATCGAAGATTCCCGTATGACCTACCATATCGGGGTTTGCAAAGTTTATGATGACTGCGTCATATTTTCCCGATCTCAGGTTTTTTAGCGCTGCGTCTTTTACTTCCGGCGCGCTCATCTCAGGCTGAAGGTCGTAGGTTGCCACCTTCGGTGAAGGTATGAGGATGCGATCTTCATTTCGGTTTGGTTCTTCTGCGCCGCCATTAAAAAAGAATGTGACATGGGCGTATTTTTCCGTTTCTGCTAATCGAAGCTGTTTTTTTCCAACGGACGCGAGATATTCTCCCAGTGTATTCGTGGGATGCTCCGGCGGAAACGCGATGTGAGCGTCTTCGATAGAGGCGTCGTACTGCGTCATGCAGACATAATAGATATTTTCCGGATGAACGGCGCGTTCAAAGCCGTCAAATTCGGTGTCGGTGAAAGCTCTGGTGATCTCCCGCGCGCGATCCGGACGGAAATTGAACATGATGATGGAATCGCCGCTCTGAACCGTGTGGGCGTGCAGGATAGAGATATCGATTTCATCGTCTGCCTCGTGGCAGGCCGCAGTGGAGCAGCCGCTGTCCTTCGGCTGCGAGGATGGGGAATCCGGGGATCCCTGCACAACGACAGAACCATTAACGCCGCTGTTCTGAGGCTGCGGGGATGGGGAGACGGGACAGCCGTCCGTCTGTACTTCTGCGGATTGGGAAGATGTGTCAGATGTATCTGCGTCAGCCGGTTCATATGCGATGACGGTAGGAAGGACGAATTCATCGTTTTCTCCGCGGCGGTAAGCTTTTCTTACAGCTTCTGCACCGGAGAAGGCCAGTTCGCCGATACCGGCGGTGATCGCGTCATAGGCTTTTTGTACGCGTTCCCAGCGTTTGTCTCTGTCCATGGCATAATAACGCCCAGAAACGGTGGCGATTTTCCCAACGCCTTTTTCTGCCATATATTCTTCCAGCTCTGCGATATATTTTTCCGCGCATCTCGGCGGAACGTCCCGCCCGTCTAAGAAACAGTGGATATAGACGCGGGAGAGTTTTTCTGCCGCTGCGAGGCCGATGACGGCTTTCAGGTGGTCGATGTGGCTGTGTACGCCGCCGTCGGACAGAAGTCCGAAGATATGAAGCGCACCGTCATTTGCCTTTGCACGGCTGACCGCCTCCAAAAGAACGGGATTTTCAAAGAATGTTTTTTCGCGGATGGCCTTTGTGATGCGGGTGAGCTCCTGATAGACGATACGTCCGGCGCCGATATTCAGATGTCCCACCTCCGAATTTCCCATCTGGCCGTCGGGCAGCCCGACGGATTCACCGCTGGCGCCTAATATCGTGCAGGGATAAGACTGAAAAAGCCGGTCGAGATTCGGCGTGTGAGCGGCGGCGATCGCATTGCCTTCCGCCTTTTCGTTGTAACCGAAGCCATCGAGTATCATCAATGTTGTGGTTTGATTCATTATAATACCTCGTAAAGTCATAAATAAAGATTGCTGCACAGCCTGAACATCGTCCGGCAGTGCGGAAGGATAAAGCAGATGCAGGCTGTCTTCCGAAAGGTTTACTGAAAACCGATGATTCTCTTTCATAAATATATCGCAGAGAAGAAGGAAATTTCCCGCTTTGCGTGAAGAATATGAATATTCCTGTGTTCAGAATCGCTGGACGAAAAAACGCGGTCTGCTTTATTAAATTATATCAGAAAAGGATAGAGCTTTCTGCGGGATTGGATGAATTTTTTGAAAGATGATACCGAATCAGACATTTTTGCTGAAAAGACAATTTGTCGCGGGAAAATTTTGTTTTGAAATAAAGATTTCCGTAATTTAGGCAGTGAAAAATATCCTTATGCATTCACGGTGAATAAAATTTGTGATATTATTAAGTATAAAATATATTAATCAGGCAGAAGCAGGAGGAACATCCGGCGCTTATTATATACCAGTGGAAGTTGGAGGAAGTGTTAATGAAAAGGAAGCTGTTAGAAAATATATTCTCTATTATAGGCTTGGTGATCAGTCTTATCGCTTTTTTCATGGGAATCGTAATGTTGAGTCAGCCGTCAGGTACGGCGGTTTCCACATCAGTTAATTTTGGAGCTAATTTTTACACCTACCTCTATCAGTCGGTGGCTGTTGCTGCGTCGAATGTCTGTCAGACGAATGCGACGCTTGCACGGGGGATGGGATACCTGCTGATCGCTGCAGGCCTTATCGCTTTTTGTTATTTTGGAGACAGGCTTTGGAAAGTATTGCTGCCTGAAGTGGCGGCAGGCATGGAAAGGCGGAGGCAATTCGCAGCGGAACGTCAGAGAATGGCCGAGGAACAGAGGATTCAGATGGAGGCACAGCCGCAGGACAGGGGAGAGATGAAAGAAATGGAGAAAATAAGCAAGTCATTTATTCGCGATCTGGAAATCGATCTTACGCCCTATGAAGCAGAAAGAAACAGCGCTGTATCTGAAATAGAACAGAAAAAATTTCAGCTTACATTGGAAGCGAAGGAATATATACAGAGAGAAGCCTACGACAGAGCGGAAGAAGTACTTTTAGAAAACGCCTCTATATGTCACAGCCAGGGAAAGGAAGAGGATGCATATCTGTTGGAGCATAAGGCGTTTTTATGCCGTCAGATGAGTATTTATCAGCGAGCGGCATTTGATGTGGGCTCTTTTTCAGCGATTCCGTATGCGGAGGTCCTTCAGACTGTATTGACAGAGCTGGCTGATACTTCGATTTCAGATCAGGATTATGCGGGCTTTTACTATTTTAAAATGCTGAATGCAAAGCTATGCCGTGCCCAGGGGAAAGAACGTGATGCATTTTTGCTGGAACAGTCGGCTGCGGAACATGGAGATCGGGAGGAGGCTGCGCTAAGGGAAAAAGAATGCCTGCAGCGTCTTGTAGAAGCTTATGAATCGCAGAGACGAGAATAAAAGCCATTTGTCGATGAGAAACCCTCGTTATACGAGCCGGTGTTATCCTATATATGGGCATACTGGAAAGTCTGACCCTAACAAAAAGATACGGCTGGCAGTTACAAGCCCATGACCTTTGGTCCCGGGCAGTTGGCACAGCAGTGTAATCTGTAAGTTTATATTTTAAAGCGGAGCAGAGCTCCTGACAGGCGAGCTTGCCAAGGACGACGCGAACGCTTGCAGCAAGCACAGGGAGCTTTCGCTCAGCCGGGTTTCAGACACCCTGTCGTTCGACGATCTGCTTGAATGGCCGGAATTCTGCAGAGACAGGATCTTCATTCGTCAGGCCGATGACCTGTGTGATGTCAAAGGCGGAAATTTCTTTGGATTTTTGTGCGAACTGCATGGCAGCGAGGGGATAAGCGGAATAGCCGCCGGCGATGAAACGAAATCTTTCGGGCAGCTTCTTCCAATGCCGGAAAGCCATGCGCATGGCGAGGATGCAGGGATCAGCGCTGCGGTTGTCTGAAACACGATACCCCAGAATGGAACGTGAGAGGGCATCCATGATGAGCCAGAGAATGTCCGCAGTGAGGGCAACGAAGGGTGTAACGTTTCGTGAAACGATTTTCTTCAGGAGAAAAGTTCGTATCACATATTTTGCATTTCAACTGACCGGCTTTGCCGTTATTGCGGTAAAGAAAGGGCTG
>CAZGBL010000013.1:0-1384 GCA_964523955.1 uncultured Oscillospiraceae bacterium
CTTCACTGTCTTTGGCCAGCTTATCCGCCATAAACGCCTTGTATCAGGTTTCTGTCCGTCAGGCTACGATTTTGCTATCCCTTCTTCTCGCCTGCACCTCACGATACAAACCTTGGGAGTCGCTCTGGGGTTCGTCGGCAACTACGCCCCCTTGTGGACTTTCACCACAGACTGACGGCATGCCCGTCATACCTAAAAAAAACGCCATAGGTTTTGTGCCCATGGCGTTTTTAAGCGATATTACCCGCTCCCGGACAAGATCGCCAGCTATCTGCCAATATTATGCTGCTCAGAGCGGAAAAAACATCTGATACTCGCTGCAAATCCGTCAGCAGCCTTTTTCCCGGATTACTTCAGCAGCCCTCGATATTCCGGCTTGCCCTCAAACCAGCTTTCCACATACGAGCAGCTGGGAATAATCTTCTTTCCCTGATTTTTCAGATAGATCACCGCAAGCTCCGTCATTTTTCCGGCGATTCCCTGCCCCTGCAGACTTCCGTCTACTTCCGTGTGGCGGATATCCACCGTCATGTCATCTACTGCCGGAAAATCCTGCTGCGCCAGTACATTTCCTTCTTCATCCTTGTATACAATTTTATCATCTGTAATCACATACTTCATGTCATTTCCTTTCCGACATTGGAACATTTCGCTTCCGCTATCATTCCATTGCCTTTTACATTATTTTACTGTCCTGAACATACTTCGGCGGCTTTGCACCTAAACATGGAGCGAAAAAAACTAACGTTCATTCTCTATACAGATCCCGCCCTCCTCCATAAACCTCTTGATCGCCCGATCCAGCTCCGGTGCCTGCTTTCGGAGAGCTACCGGCTTCATACTGCCATCTACAAAAGCGTGCTTCGTGGATCCCGTCACCAACAGTTCCCCACTGTCCCGGTTATAAATTTCATAGCCCATGATGACAGACGCATTCTTTAACTCCAAAACCATGCTGCGGATCTCCAGCATGTCATCGTACTGTGCCGGCCGCTTATATTTTACCGAAGATTCTGCCAGAGGAAGCTGCAGATCATACTTGTCCACCAGCTCGGTATACGGGAACCCGATTTCCCGAAGAAATTCATTTCTTCCGATCTCAAAAAAACGCAGATAATTCGCATTATATACGATTTTCATCGCATCCGTATCACCGTAAATCACCCGATAATACGCTTTTGTATGATTCATTTTTTACCGCCCTCTTTTTCTATTTTTCAATGCCTTCTATTACAATATTTTCCGCAGCCACATTTCCCGTTGTCTTCACTCGATTCCCGCTTCTGTCGAAATTTTTAAAGCGGAGCAGAGCTCCTGACAAGCTCGCTCGTCCAGGACGACGCAAACGCTTGCAGTAGGTGCCGTGAGCTTTTGCTCCGCCGGG
>CAZGBL010000013.1:1484-13639 GCA_964523955.1 uncultured Oscillospiraceae bacterium
GTCCAGGACGACGCAAACGCTTGCAGTAGGTGCCGTGAGCTTTTGCTCCGCCGGGGTTCGACGGAGAGATGATTATCCTCTGCCGCCGAAAGTCAGAGTCTGCCCTTCTGAAAGCCGCAAATACAGCCCATGAATGATCTCCATGCCTTCGCCGTTTCTCAATCGATAAAACAAAATTTCATCAATCCGTATATTTAATCTTCATCTCAATCTTATCCGGCAGATCCTCCAAATCGGTTTCCGCCACCACATAAGGATACGTCTGCGCCTGAGTCAAAGAAGCTCCCGCCTGGGGATCTGTAAAGAGAACGTTGACCGTCAGCGTTTTTTCACCATCCTCATTTGAGGTGAGAGCCATGCTGTCGATGGCAATATCATACCCCGTCGTAGGCTTTTCTCCTCTCATAGCTACGACATAGACCTTTTCGTCCGCAACACAGGCCAGAGCCCGCTCCATGTCGCGGTATTCCGGAATCACTTCACTGGAAATCTGCTGCGGAATCGCATCCTCCGTCAGCGGTGTAAACGTCACCCCTCCATCGCTTCCCTTCCACTTGGCGATGACTACCAGCGCCGCAATCGCTACGATTACAATCACGACCTTTAAAATCAGCTGCTTGTTTCCGCTTCCTGCGCTTTCTACGCCTCTATTTTTTACAAATGCCGGCTTTCTCATATGCCCTTTCCTCCTTCATACATAAACCTACGATAAATGTATGCGGGAAGAACAACCCATATGCGGACAAATTCTTTCCGGAACCCGTCGCCGCTGCTCCTGCTCCATCTTCCGTTCGGCCGTACATAAAAAAGAGTCCGGCTGCTCTCGCTCCGACTCCGAATGCTATCAGAACGAGAATCCGCCCGGACTCTCCATAATATTTAAAGCGGAGCGGAACTCCTGACAAACTCAGTCGATCCGGAGCTCGTTATTTCAGCGCCTCTTTTACCGCCTTCACGATATCCGCAGCGGTGATATTATACTCCTCCATCAGGAGAGGCGGCTTGCCGGACTGGCCGAAGCGATCCTGAACGCCTACCATCGCCATCCTCGTCGGACGCCTCTTCACTACGACTTCCGCCACGGCAGATCCCAGACCTCCTATGACAGAGTGTTCCTCTGCGGTGACGATAGCCTTCGTCTCAGAAGCAGCTTTCACGATAATCTCTTCATCGATCGGCTTGATCGTATGCATGTCGATGACGCGAACGCTGATTCCTTCTTTTTCCAGCTCCTCCGCCGCCATCATCGCCTCGTTCACCATCAGACCGCAGGCGATAACCGTTACATCGCCGCCGTCTTTCACGCAGCTGCCTTTTCCCAGTTCGATTTTTGCATCCTCATCGTAGAGCACAGGGATGTTGAGCCTTCCCAGCCTCACATATGCGGGACCATTTTCGCCTGCAATCTGCTCTAAGAGCTTTTTCGTGGAAACCGCATCCGCCGGATGCACCACCGTCATTCCCGGAATGACGCGCATCAGCGCCAGATCTTCGATACACTGGTGGCTGGCACCGTCCTCACCCACCGTAATACCTGCGTGAGTCGCGCAGATTTTCACGTTTGCCTTAGGATAAGCGATAGAATTTCGGATGATCTCATAGGCTCTGCCTGCGGCGAACATGGCGAAGGTGCTGGCAAACACCGTTTTCCCCGAAAGAGCCAGCCCTGCCGCCATACCCATCATATTGCATTCTGCGATACCGGCGTTGAAAAACCGCTCCGGAAATTCCTTCTTAAAACCTGCCGTCATGGTAGACTTTGAGAGATCTGCGTCCATTACGATAATATCTTTCTTCTTCTTTCCGAGTTCTACGAGAGTGTCTCCGTACGCCTGGCGCGTTGAAATCTTATCTGCCATTACCATTCTCCTCCCAGTTCCTCTACTGCCTGCTTTGCCTGTTCGTCATTCGGAGCCTTGCCGTGCCAGCCCGCCTGATCTTCCATGAAGGATACGCCTTTGCCCTTCACCGTTTCCGCGATAATCGCCTGAGGCTTATCCGTCACTTTTTTCGCGTTTTCCAGCGCATCAGCGATCTGTTCAAAGTCGTGACCGTCGATCTTCTGAACGTTCCAGCCGAAGCTCTCTAATTTTTCCGCCACCGGAGCCACCGTCATAACATCTTCATTTTTTCCGTCGATCTGCAGTCCGTTGTGATCCACAAAAATCGTCAGATTGGAAAGACCGTAATGAGACGCCGCCATAACGGCCTCCCAGACCATACCCTCCTGAAGCTCCCCGTCGCCCAGTACAGAATAGACGCGGGCACCGGTTCCATCGATTTTATCCGCCAGAGCCATGCCTACCGCAGCGGAAACTCCCTGGCCCAAAGAACCGGTAGACATGTCCACGCCCGGAACTTTCTTTCTGTCAGGATGCCCCTGTAAAATACTTCCAAACTGTCTGAGTGTCAGGAGCGTTTCCTTCGGAAAATACCCCTTTTCCGCCAGCGCAGCATAAAGCGCCGGAGCTGCATGCCCCTTGGAGAGAACAAATCTGTCTCTTCCCGCTTTTTCTGGATCTGCAGGATCGATATTCATCTCCGCAAAATAGAGACACGTGATAATATCCGCCGCCGAAAGAGAGCCGCCCGGATGACCTGAGCCGGAAGAATGAATCTGTCTTATGATATCAATTCTGATATCCTTTGCCTTTTCCTGCAGCATTTCCAAATCGATTGCCATATGTTCTGGTTCCTCCTTAGAATATTTGCAAACATCATGATGATGAAAAATAAACTTGATTATCTGCGCAAAATGCAGATCTTCACTTTCCCCGCGCTGTCGAACGGCTTCGCAGACGCGACCGCAGCGCCTTGGGTCTGCACTTTTGACATTTCGAGCCGCAGCACCTTCGGTCTTTGCTTTTGGTATTTCGTGCCGCAGCGGTCTCAGCAGCAATTCTGCAATTCCGGTATTTCGTGCCGCAGCGCAGTTTCCATCCATTTTTTCCTCTATTTTCCTTTTGTAAAAATGACCCTCAGCATGAACGCCGGCAGCGCCAGCATCCGCTTAAACCGCGCAGGCTGCTGCACAAACCGATAGAGCCATTCCAATCCGTGTTTCCGATAGAACTCCGGCGCGCGCTTTAAATCGCCCGCCCAGACGTCAAGGCTTCCTCCGACGCCGATAGCTCCGCGAACGCCGCCTGCGCCCATTTTTTCTCTATATTTCGCGATAAATCGTTCCTGCTTCGGCGCACCCAGAGCTACGCAGAGAAAATCTGCGCCGCTTTCTGAGATCTGACGGATGATATTCTCCTCTTCCTCCGGCTTAAAATAACCGTCATGCGTACCCGCCACCTGCAGCTCCGCATATTTTTCCTTCATCTTTCCCGCCGCTTTTTCTGCAACTCCCGGTTTACTGCCGAAAAAGAAAATAGATTCCCCCGTCTTCGCCAGATGCGAGATAATGCTTTCCAAAAAATCGATGCCTGTCACCCGCTCGGACAGCGGGCAGCCCATAATTTTAGAAGCATATACCAGGCCGATGCCGTCAGGAATAATCAGATCTGCGGAAGCGATCAGCGACTTCAGTTCTTCATCCTTCGACGCATTCTGAACGATCTCAGAATTCGGCGTGACGATCATGCTGCAGCCGGGATTCTGAAAAATGTCCTCAAAAATGGAAAACGCCTGCTGCCTGTCCACCATATCCACAGGAACGCCCAGAATTTTCACCCTATTATTATTCTGCATATTTATCTCCAAAATAATTTTCTGTATTTGTTTCCATCCACATTCAGTCGAAATTCCATCGAAAAACGCTCCTGCAAAAAATTCGCTGTCTCCAGCGTAAAGGATTTCCTTTCCGCCGCAGGGGCGCCTTTCTTCCCTTCCATTTTAGCAAAGCCGCCGCAAAATGACAACAAGCAGGAGACTGCGCCTTTGGAATTTCCAAAATAATACGCAGCCATCCTGCTTGTTATTATTATCACCGAAGATCGGATCGACGGCGACGTTTCACTTAAGGATAATCCGCCGCAGTACCGGCCTATTTTCCATCGACAGACCAGTTTGCTGCCGGTTAATCTGATGAATGAGCATGGTCGCCGTTCAGTTCCTTCTTGATAAACGCTACGATCAGCTCCTCATTTTTCTCCGCTAAGCGGCGAAGATCTCCGGATTTTCGCTTCAATTTTTCCGCATAGACCTCCCGATTTTGAATCACATCATCCACCCTTTCCATAGCTGCCTCTACGCTGAGCGTGTCCACATCTCCCAGAGACGGCATTTCAAGAGATTCCAGATGATACCTGACTTTCGGGTCGTACACGAGTCCCAGCGTCGGCACCTGCATATGAGCCGCAAAGATCAGCGTGTGAAGCCGCATACAGAGCGTAAAATCGGCGCATCCCACCATTCCCATAAGCTCGTCCGTCCGATAACGGCCGGGCAGGATATAGGAAGGCGAACGCATAAGCTCTTGTACCTGACGGCTGATCTGCATATCGTCAGGCGTCTGCATGACGATAAAGACGATATTTCTGCCGTAATGCCCGTAAATTTTATCACAGATCTCCGCAATCTTTTCTGCAAACCCCGGAAGATCGTACCAGCTTCTCAGAGAAACGCCAACAAACGGCTTATCCTGCGGTATCTCCTCTCTCTCCAGAAGCTGCTGCGCCTGTTCCCTGGCAATGCACTCAAAGGTGAATACCGGATCAGCAGTGATATGTATATCATCCCTTTTCACCCCCATACTCCGCAGCTGTTCCACGGAATTAGCGTCACGCAGCGTAATGAGATCCGCGCGGTTGACTGCCGCCGCCACGCGCCGCCGATTGGCGGGCTTGATCACAGGACCGATGCCATTGGCATAAAGCATCACTTTTTTGCGCATCAGCTTGGCCAGATTCATGATCGTCAGATAATACATGATAGATTTCGTAGACGTCCTGTCCTGCAGCAGGCTGCCTCCCCCTGAAATGAGAAGATCACAGCGGTGAAGCGCCTTTAACAGGCTGGGGATCTGAAAACGGTCCACCATATCGTAATCATATATTTTTCCTGCGGATTCCGGATCCTTGATCAGCACTCTGACTTCTATATTTCCTTCCAAATTTGTAAGATTTCGATAAATCGCATTGAGGATTGCGTCGTCACCTGCATTATGAAAGCCGTAGTATCCGCTCATCAGAATGCGATAGGGCTTTTGCACCGCTTTGTTGTACACTTCGATATAATCATCCGCCATGCGGCTGACGGAATAATCGTCCAGAATCACCTGACGCTCAAATCGGCAAAGCTGTTTCATCTCCGGCAAATCCGCCATACGCAGACATAACGCTACGTCAGACGCCAGATCGTAGGGGTCGGAATGGCCCCGCTTCCTGCAGCAGAAATTATCCGATTTTGCTTCGTCCAGCTTCTCTCTGCTGAAAAGCCCCATATATCCGGCGTCCCCCGCCAGAATCACCGGTTTTTCACATGCCATAGCTTCCAAGGCTGTTCGGGAAACTCCCACAAAGACGTCGCAGCAGGCTATGATTTCATTGATATCACTTCGGGGTCCGGTCATGATAATGGCTCTGCGATTCAACGCATCGTTTATTTCCGATGCGCGTTTTTGAAGATATTCTTCCTTCGTACCGCCGCCGGCGATCAGTAACTGTACGCCCTGGATCTCATCCGCGATACGCGGCATAGAGAGAATGAGCTGCTCGGCAAACAGAGATGTCTCGTCATCTAAACGGCTGACATGACAGATAACAGGAGCTTTCGTATCGATGTTAAATTCTCTTACAATCCGTTCCGTACTCGTATCGGCTGAAAATTTCTGTGTATCGATGCCGTTGATCGTCAGCCGGATATTTTGATTCGGGACTTTATAATTATCTCTCAGATACTTTTTAATATCGTCAGACACAGCAATCGTCTTATCGCCCCAGTTGGTCAGGTACTTCAAGCCTCCTGATGTTTCAAAAACGCCATGGGCTGATGTGACGAAATTGAACTTTACCGTCTTTCGGACGAGTCCTGCGATAAACGCGGGAATTCTGGCGTGAGCATGGACAATGTCAGGCTGCTCTGCCTGAATCAGTTTTTTTAACAGGCGGTAGGACTTAAACATAGCGCTGAAATTGCGAAGATTCATAGGAATTTCTTCATGACGGATTCCGTACTTCTTTATCTCATCCACATAGATACCCCCGTTGGATGCAACGATGATATCGTAACCTCTTCGCTTCAGCTCCTTCGACAGCTCCACGATATGCGTCTCGGCCCCGCCGATATCCAGACCCATCGTGATCATGAGTATCTTCTGTCCCATCATCCGTCTATTCCGATCACTGTTCCCGTAAACTTGCAGTATTTCGTATAGGATTTCTTTTCATGATTGACGCTGATTTCGTCCGATTTATTTATATAATATCTGCCGTTCACGATCTGACAATTTCCCTCGATCGTCAGCACCACATCATATCTGCCCTGAACACTGCCCTCTGCGACGCTGCCGTCGAGCAGCGCTTTCGGCAGCTTTGCGTCTGTCACATTCACTTCCTTGATCGTTCCCAGCTCTACGTCGTTTTCCTGATCCCAGATTTTATCTCCCGGCTGGAGATTCTCCGTGATGCCGCTTCTCACCGTCTTTATCTGCAGCTGATAGGTAACCGTCTGCAAACTGGAAACTGCAGCGCTCGTGCGGTCATTGTGAGAAAACTTTACATAGACGCCGCAGACGATGACGATAGCCAAAATGATGACGATTACATCCACAATATTGATCACGCCGAACAGGCGGCCCTTTTCATCTAATATTTTTCTACTCAACTTCTTCACCTCGCATCACATCTACAACAAAACCGCCGCCGCCATATCCCGGTCCTAAAATACTGACGTCCGTTCCCACGCGAACCTGATACCCGCTGGCTGCAACCAGGGCTGATCCCGTATCGCTGCATTCGGTCTCTATCGTGATCAGCGCGGAATACTGTCCCGGTACATCAGAATAGAGCGTATCGCCCGTTTCCATATCAACGGTCTCCTTTTGCATCGCATAGATCTCTGAAGAGACGACCTTTCCCATCTCCTGTTTTTTTATCTTATCCACGATGGTATCGCCGGCCGTTATCAAATCTCCCGTATTTTCCGTAATGCCAGTGATCTCTACCTGATACTGCACCATCTGCGTTCCGCCTGCCGCGTCGTCGGAGGCGCTTCCTCTCTTCTGGAACCAGACAAAGCCCATCGCCAGTGCGATAACAAGCACGATAATGATAATATCGAAGAAATTAAATGCGATCTTTCTCCCAGATCTATTTTCCATTTCTGCCTCCCTTTCGCATCTTCTCATAAACTGCTTCCACATTTGCAGCAAATTTTTCACCTGTAAACCGTTCTTTGTATATTTTTTTGGAGCCTGCCCGCATCCTCTCATAAAGAGCCGAATCTGTCATCAATTTTTGAATGCATTCCGCCAGAGCCCTCGCATCTCTCATCGGAAAAATCATTCCGTTTTCTCCTTCCGAGATCAGCAGAGGATTTCCGCCGCAGCTGCTGACGACAGAAGGAACGCCGGCGCTCATCCCCTCTATAATCGAAAGGCTGGATGTTTCGCTCTCATAAGACGCGTTAATCTGAACGTCCATCACCGCCAGAATTTCAGATACGTCGGAAATAAATCCCGCAAACACCACCGTCCCTTTCGGAAATTTTTCTGCTTTTTTCCGAAGTTCTTCCTCATATGTACCCGTACCCGCGATGACCAGTTTCACAGGAAATCCTTCTGAAAGCAGCGTTTCAAGAGCGTCCAGAATATCGTCATGTCCCTTATACGCCTCGATGCGGGCCATGATTCCCAGGATAAAGTCATCCTCGGAAAATCCATAGCGGCTTCTCAGCGCTTTTCTTCTTTCTTCAGAGGGCAGGACGATCTGCTCCGAACCATTCATCATCATATCGATATATTTTGCGGAAATACCGCTGTCTACGAGATTCTGCTTCGTAGCCTCCCCTACCGCGATGATACGATCCGCATAATGTTCATTGATCAGCTTATTCGCCCATCGTCCCGGGCCGTGTTTCATACAGCTCTTTACCGGAAATGCGCAGTGGCGAGTATAAACGATTTTTTTCCCGCACGCCTTTGCCGCGATCCTTCCCGACAACGCTCCGTGCGTATGGACGATATCAGGGTCCACCTCTTTGATCAGCGCCTTCAGCCGCCCTACTGCTTCTTTATCGTAAGATTTGTCGGCCATACCGTCGATCTCATAAATCGTCACATCCAATTTTCTGAGCGGATCTGCTAACATGCTGTTCTTCGGTAACGCAACCGAAACATCGTAATTTTTCCGATCGCGATACTTCGCATAATTCAGCAGCACACGCCCTGCGCCGCCGATATTCGTATCGCTGATGATATTGAGAACCTTCGTCATGCGTCCTCCCTTTCTTCCGGACTGGCGATTTCTCTCACAGGCAAATTTCCCGCCGTTCCCGCTGAGTTTATGTCCTCCCTGACAGACTCGACAGACTCGACAGACTCGGAACCCTCCGCCTGCTGTTCGTCCGCCGCAGCGCTGCTGATGCGTTTCTCTCCCTCCGGCAGACTGCCGCGCTTTATAAAAAGCGCGCTGAGCCCCATAAACACCCAGAACAGATACATAACTCTGTAATTATAGAAGGAATAGTCCGCCATGCTCTGCACTATAAATCCGCCTACGCTGGCCAGCGCTGAAATCTGAAAGATCTTGCTCTTTCTGTCGCTTTCCTTTGAAATCGCTGAACACAGAGCGCGGATAAATACGATGATCAACAGGATAAATACGATAATGCCGCAGATGCCCGTATCGCTCATGATCTGTAAAAACAGATTGTGGGAATGCTGTGCAATAGCGTTGTTGTAACTATAGCTCGGATAGATCAGATTAAAGGCCGCAGTTCCCGGTCCGATACCGCAGATCCAATAATCCTTCAGCATGGAAATCGTTCCCATCCATATGGCCACACGATAAGATGTAGAACCGTCAGCCATATCTCCGATGCTGGTAAACCGGCTGATAATCACATCCGGCGCCGCAATAAACAGAGCTATGATACCTGCCACGCCCAGCAGAATATACCGTCTGTCTACCAGAACGAGGAAAACGGCCGCCGCAAACATGAGCCCCAGCCATCCTGCTCTTGAAAACGTCAAAATCATGCAGATGCACATGATTCCCGTGGCGCACAAGAAGACGAATTTCCGGAAAAAACCCTTGGCTGTAAACAGGCATGCCGCCGACAGCGGAATGATCAGCAGAAGATATTCTGAAAGCACGTTCGGGTTCTGCAGCGTCGAGTAAACTCGCGTAGAAATAGAAGAAAACATATCGTCGTCCGTCCATGCCGCAGAACCTGCAGCGCCGAAAACGTACTGATAAAATCCGTACAGAGATACCAGCACTCCCACCGCTACCATCGCACCCACCAGAATATCAAGGCCTCGTTTCGTGGTGACTGCATTTTCAATAACAAACACGGATAAAATAAATACCGTCGTTAAAATTCCTACAGAAAGACTCCCGGACAGCGTCACCGACGTACCGGTCGCTATGACGTAAATCACGGCATACATAATCACATATCGATTGATGGGCGAACAGGTCAGCGCACGCTGTCTGTCTCCCGCAATATCGAGAATCCACGCCACGCAGGAAAGCATTACAATACCTAAAAGCGCCATAGTCGGAATGACCGGTGCCAACGCCGCCGCTAAAAAACACCATACATACGGATTGGCAAAGATACTTCCCGTAAACAATTTTCGGAGACGAAGCTTGTCGTAAATCACAGAGACGAAATTTCTCAAAAAATGTCCCGGCCGATAGAAAATACTGCTGTGAGCCACCGCGCCGGCATCCTTTGTATCGATAAATGCGCGGATGATTCTGCTCTTCATCCACTGCGCGCTAAACCAGCCGCAGATCACCGCAAAGAAGCGGTAAATCAAGCTGTTCTTAAAAATCGAGACCATGGGCTACCCTCTCTTTAAAAATTTTTTGAATAATTCCTTAATATAATTTAGTTCGTCCATCTTCAGCAGCGCCGTAAGGACAAAGAAGACGACGATCCCCGCCGCTGTCGGCAGAATGAGCACGAGAAGCTTTCCAGGGATTCCTGAAAGAACTCCTTCGATCAACGAAACCAAACCATAGACAGCTATCGCCATTATACATGCACTGATGGTAATTTTCATCATATCGACGCAAAATTTTTTTGTCACAATACGATTTCCCGAACGCTGCAGCGGCACAGCCAAAGCTATGGCATAAACCGTCGAAGAAACGGCTGACGCCAGACCCAGTCCGGAAATTCCCATCCATTCCACAAAAAACTCACAGCACACGATATTGACTGCGATGGAAATTACGCTGGCGATCAGCGGCGTCCTGCCATCCTGTCTGGCATAATAGACTCTGCATAAAATATTTTGCAGCGCATAACCTACCATCCCAAGGCACATAAAGAACATGGTGTCCGACGTCAGAGCCACATCCTCCGCTCCGAATTGGCCCCCGCCATAGATAAAATCGATAATAGGCCGCGAAAGCGCCATCATCCCCAACATCATCGGCAGAATAAAAAACAGAGATGCATGAATCGTCGATTTCACCGTCTCAGCCAGACCTTTCATGTCATCAGAAACCGATTGTCTGGACAATTTGGGAAATATTACGTTCGTTACAGAAAGTACGAACACGCCTGATATGGTCAGATACATCGTCGTACTGTAATTGAGAATCGATACGCCGCTGCCCGCATGTAAAGCAGACGCATATCGAGAATTGATCATCAGCACGATAGGCTGAACCCATGTGCTGACTAAGACGGGCGCCATGAGCTTCAAAACTTTTTTCATGCCTTCATTCCTCAGGCTGAAGCTGGGCCGATAGCGGAAACCTTTTTTCTTCAGCGTTGGAATCTGAACGATGGCCTGCATCGACCAGCCGATGAGAAATGCTGCAGAAAGACCGTATACCCCGAATTTATCATTCAAAAATATGTAGTAAACGATGATGATGATATTGGAGATCACGCTGATCAGCGCCGGGATATTAAATTCGTCGGAGGCCTGGAGAATCCCGACAAAAGAATAAGCGATTCCCGTAAAAAACAGTGTCGGAATCATAATTCTTGTCAAAGAAGCGCACAAAGAAGCCGTTTCCGCCCCGTATTCCGGTGCGAAAAGCGTTACGAGAGGTCCTGCGCAGAAAGCGCCTGCCACCGACATGATGAGTGTCATCGTTCCGATCACCGTAACGAAATTTCCGGCGAATTTCTGAGCTGCCTCTACGCCCTTTTTCTCCCGGTATTCCGTATAGACGGGGATAAAACTGGCAGCGATGGCTGACGCGAAAAGCACGTCAAAAAATACGCGGGGAATCTGGCTGGCCGTATTAAACGCGTTTGCATACATTCCCGTTCCGTAGCTCACCGCCAAAAGTCTGTCTCGATACAGACCCAGCAGCTTTCCGGCCAGTGTGATCAGCATGACAAAGCTGATCGTCTTCACCTGACTTTGACTGTTTTGTGACATAATCCTTTCTCTTTCTAATGTTCATCGATCTTCGGCTCTCCGATGTATTTCGACGGTTCCGCAAACCTATATTCCGCAAGCACATATTCTGCAAGCACACGTTCCGCAAGCCTATATTCCGCAAGTCCACGTTCTGCAAGCCTATATAGTCAATTTCCGCGGACCTCAGAAAGAAATCCGCGGAATTTTCTTTAATCCATTTTAAGCGCAACGCTTAAGATTTTACACATTTCAGCTCGCGTCAGCAGACCCTTCGGATTGATCTTTCCTCCGTAACCGTCTACGATGCCCGACGCTGTAAATTCCGCCGCCGCTTCCCTCGCATAGGATGAAATCTGATCTGCATCCGTAAATACCGACAACGTATCTTCTGCAGCTGCCGTCAAAGATACACCGTATTCCTTAAGATAACGATACAAGAACGTAAAAGCGTCTTCCCTCGTCATATTGGCAGAAGGATTGAAATTCGTTCCGTCGCCCTGAGCAATTCCCAGACTTTTCGCCCACTTTACCGCATCCGCGTAATAAGCGTCATCGGCTACGTCTGCAAAACCCGGATTTTGGGAAATGTCATCCTCCTCAGCGCCTTCCGGCTCCGCATCAGTCACACCGTTTTCCTCACCTTCATTCTTCA
>CAZGBL010000013.1:13739-20670 GCA_964523955.1 uncultured Oscillospiraceae bacterium
TCAGCGCCTTCCGGCTCCGCATCAGTCACACCGTTTTCCTCACCTTCATTCTTCAAATCCTGTGAATCGACGATAGCCGGCGAGTCTGACGCTCTATAGAGCATGAGCATGAAATCAGCTCTCTTTATATTCGCGCCGGGGCCGAACATACCTGCTCCCACTCCATTGACGATACCTTTCTCATACATCTCCATGATGTAACTTTCCGCCCAGTGCCCGGAAATATCGGAAAATACTCCCTTTACCGAGATATTCACCTGCTTCACAATTCCTCCCGACGCGATGGACAGCACCGCCGAACCGGCAGAGCCTTCCTTTACCGTTAAAAGCCCCGTATCGGAAACCGTTGCGATATCATCTCCCGTCAGCGTATATTGGAAATTCTTCTGCCCAATGATCACATTTTTACCGTTATATGTCGCCGTCTGTGAAAACTGTACCTGATCTCCTTCCTCAAGACTCAGGCTGGAAACCGTCTGACCGCCGGCCTTCACCGAGATACTGCTGAGCGTATTCGTAACATAAACGGAAGACTTTCCTGTCACCCCCGCAGACGGAGAATTCATGGATATGACTTCCATGCCTGCCACCCAGCCTGCCGTATAAGTCTGGCCTTCCACTTTTCCATACCCTTCCGTCACAGACGCTGTCACATCCGTCGGAGCCGTTACTGTCTGATTTCCTCCGTCCAGCGCTTTATAGCTGAGACTCATAGACGCTCCCTGATAGACGACATAGCCCGCCTGATCCAGCGTCAGCGCATTGGGAATGCCGTTGGAAACAGCTTCAGAAACCAGAAGAACATACGTGGAACATTTTCTCAGCGCACCGTCTGACGGCGTACTCAGAACCTGCACCGACGCACTTCCGGGGAGCTTTGCTGCCATAGCGGACGAACCGCCTCCGTCGAAATTCACGGCCGTCACACAGCCCTGGTCGATAAACTCCTGTGCCAGCTGCTTCATGGATATCCCATTGGAATGGCCGGATTGACGGCCATCCAGCTCATAATATACGATCGTCCCGTCCGCTTTAATGCCGAGAGCGCTTCTCGGATTCTTGTACAAGAGCGCGCTGTCCCATCCGGAAGAATCTGTCATAACACCGTTCTGAACGATGATATTTCCCGCGCCCGTGCCCCACTTCGCATTTTCGATCGCGGAATTATTATAGCAGGACGTTTCCAACGTCACGATATCGCCTACGCTGAACTTTTCAAACTGATAATGAAGATTTGACGTATTATCTGCGGTGAGAACCATATAGCCGCTGCCGATGGTCATAGGCGAAGAGCCCTCGTAGACCTCGGCAACCTGAAGCTGCATCGTTCCCTTCGTCTTCATTTCACCATCGAGAATCTTCAGCTTTACCGCCCATCCCGCCGAAGACGTTCTGGTGGAAACCGTAGAGAAATGCTCGTCGAACAGATACATTCCGGCGCCGTTCTGTCTCATCTTATTAAAATGAGTCAATTCTATGTACTTTCCAGCATTGGCGGCGCCGGCCTTACCGCCTCCCTGACTGGTCATTCTAATCTGAACCGCCGTATTTGCCACCACAGAAGCGCTTCCGTTCTCGTCAAAGAGCACGGACGGATATCCTTCCGGACTGCATTTATAGATGCCGTTTTCGATGACGATTCCTAAAGGCACTCCCGTAGACATAGAGAAAAAGTCGGAATTAACCGCTGCCAGTACATTGTAGCCCAATTGCTGTGCATAGCTGACAATACTGCTGATATTCATACTTCCATAAATGGTATCGCACGCTAAGACGATAGGCTTCACGCTGTTTCCCGGTATCGTCGCAAAAGAATGACTTTCCTGAATACCATAAGTAGCATTTTGAGAAATGGTATTCGTATATGTTACACCATTTCCCAGATCTGTCTGATTTTTATAGATGGTTGTCCCTGCGCCGCCCTCTCCGGCAAATGCCGGATATACGGACGACAAAAGCACTAATACGACAGCTGTGGCTGTCGTAACTAGTTTCCTGTGTCTTAATTTCATTTTCTAACCCCTAAATAATTCTTATCTCTGATTTACTGCACTTCATAAGATCCGCGGATCATGATATAACACTCCGACGTCGTCTTTATTCCCCTGCCGTCGTCTCTCGGAACGAGAAGCAGATGATTCGTGCGAACCGTGTAATTCTTCATCAGGTCGATTCCGCTGGTCATATCGGAAACGCCGTCCGAACCGTTATCGATGGCCTGCGCTGTTCCGGAACGGAGAATCATTTCCGTAGCGCCTGTAGCGATTACGCTCTTTCCCGCGTCTACATGCACCACTTCATAACCGGCAGAAGAACCACCAGAACTGCTGCTGTTCGCCAATGCGCTGGCAATCGCGCTGTCCACGTAGCTCTTCGTCACGATAGGATCTGAATCGCTGCCCGGATCTGTCGTCGCCGCATTTACAGCCGCCACACCGACAATCAGTATGATCAAGACTGTAATCGTAAGAATCGCTTTCCTGTTGCTTTTTAAAAATTTCTGTGCTTTCATCATTATCCCCCTATTCTGCACACTCCATCCCGCTGCAGACTCGCCTGTCCTCACAGATGACAGAGACTTCGACGTTTCATTCACGCAAAGCTCGAATCATCAGGGAATCCTATCCAAAGCTCTGCAGACACGCGGCTGAGGCAAAGAACGACGAATCCCCATCAATTCAGTCTGCGGTTTCTCCCAGTGATTCCGAGACTGACGCTGAGAGCGTCGTCCACAATTCCTATAACTTCATTGTCAACAGTACCGATATGTTCTCTGAGTCTCTTCTTATCGATCGTTCTCAGCTGTTCCAGCAGCACGACAGAATCTCTGTCAAGACCGTTTTCTTCCGCGTGAATGGGAACGTGTGTCGGCAGCTTCGCTTTATTCAGCTGCGATGTAACCGCTGCTACGATGATCGTCGGCGAAAACTTATTTCCAACATCGTTCTGCACGACGAGCACCGGCCTGACGCCTCCCTGTTCCGAACCTACCACCGGACTGAGATCTGCAAAAAATATGTCCCCTTTTCTGACTTGCATTTTAACCTCCTGATTTTTATCTTCTATTCGATTCCACTTCTTCGGAACTCCATTTTGTTTCGTTCCTCTTTGTTTACAGGAATCGCCTTCGTACATCAGAAAGTATTTACATCCCTGCGATTTTTAATCGCCTGCAGCAAAAAACAGAAATATTTTTCACACCCGTTTTGCCCTATTTTACTCGACGCCGCTTTCGCCATACACTGCCGACGATTTTCCGTCTCGTATCGCATCAAGAATTCGACTCCGGAGAACAGACGCAGAATCCCTGCGGAGTCCCGAGCAGAATCCTGACGATCTGCCCTTCCCGAAGCCTTCGTTAAATACCGAGAATCCACGAAGCGCAGACGAAATAAATCGCCAGTGAAAACATATCTGTCAACGATGAAACGACAGGCCCCGCCATGAGCGCCGGATCAATGCCGACAGCTTTCGCAGCCATAGGCAGCAGCCCGCCGATGGTCTTTGCCGCCACCACGATGACGAGCATCGCCACACATATGGTTAACGCGACAGAGACACTGTTGTGATCTATAAAGACAACTCGAAGGAAGTTCAAAAGAGAAAGCGCCACACCCACACAGGCGCTGATGCGAATCTCTTTCCACGCCACCTTCGGGAAATCCCTGAGCTCGAGTTCTCCTGTCGACAGCCCGCGTATGATCAGCGTCGCTGACTGAGAACCTGAATTGCCGCCCGTTCCCATGAGAAGCGGCATATAAGTGACCAGACAGATCACTTCGGATAGCATATTTTGGAACTTATCAATAATTTCTCCCGTAATCATATACGAGCACATGAGAATAAACAGCCATGGCAGACGCGTGCGGACATGCTTAAACACCCCCATATCGAGATATTCATCATCCCCTGCGCCTGTGACTCCGGCCATTCGCTGAATATCCTCCGTAGTCTCATCTTCGATAATGTCGAAAATATCGTCAACGGTGATGATTCCTACCAGCCTGTCTTCCTTATCGACTACCGGCATCGCCAGAAGGCCGTAACGCTTGAATATATTGGAAACCATCTCCTGATCGGTAGTCACCGCAATAGACATGACGTCGGTATGCATGATATCTCTGACGAGAGTATCTTCATCGGCTAAGACGAGCGATCTCAGCGATACGACGCCCTTCAGCTTTCGCTTCTGATCCATGACGTAAGCCGTATAGACGGTCTCCGAATCCAGCCCGACTTCTTTAATATGCTTCAATGCTTCTTTCGCAGTCATATTCTCTTTAAAATCGATATAATCGATGGTCATCAGACTGCCCGCACTGTTTTCCGGATAATTCAGGAACGTGTTGATGAGCTTCCGTTCTTCCTTCGATGTTTTAAGAAGAATTTTATCCACCAAATTCGCCGGCAGCTCTTCCAGAAGGTCGATCATATCGTCGAAGGCCAGTTCATCGATGATATAATCGATCTCATGCTGGGTAATGCCGTTGATAATAGCAACCTGCTCTTCTTCATCGATGTAGGCGAAAACCTCTACCGAAACATCCTTTGGAAGCAGGCGAAACGTCAAAATCGTCTTGTCGAGACCCAACTCTTCATTTATATTTTCAAGAGTCTCCGCGATATCGACGACATTCGTCTCAGCCAGCCTGTTGCGGACCATGGCATATCGTTTCTGTTTCAAAAGCCCTATAATTTCATCTGATATGGCGTTGACATCCATGTAGTCTACGTAATCTACTTCGGCTTCTTTTCTGTTTTTTTCGCTGTTCATTGCCCGATCCGCCTCCTTTTCTCATATTTTATTTTTCTCCTGGTTCTTTCCTCGCCATACCCGAATTTTTCCTGTTTCGCCGCCGAGGCGGACATGTCTCTTTAAACGGTGAAAGGAAAATGATTCCGAGCCTGATCCGCGAGGTTTCCAGGTAAAATTATATCTCATGAATATTGAACATTGCAACTCCGTAGTGTAAAATAATCTCTAATATCATGCTCAGACTTCAAAACAGTGATATAATAAACGCCGATATCAACTATAACAAGCGCCAGATGTCCCCGCTTCTGTAAGGGGCGGGTTTTATTTCCGACTTTCGGCGGTTTGGGCAATCATTCCCCGCCGAAACCAGACTGAGCGAAAGCTCCCGGCGCTTGTTGAAAGCGTTCGCGCCGTCCTTGACAAGCGAACTTGTCAGGACTCTGCATCGCTTAAAAAAACACTGCAGCAGAAAGGAAAATAAAAATGAACAGCGATAAAATCAAACAGGGTCCCGGCGGTGCGCCGGTTCGTTCCCTCTTTTACGGTATGGGATATGTAAGGGAAGAAATCGACAGACCTCTCATCGGGGTAGTAAACGCCCAGAATGAACTCATTCCAGGCCATCTCCTCTTAGACCGCGTAGCGCAGGCGGTAAAAAAAGGCATTCTTCTCGCAGGCGGCACGCCTGTAGAATTTCCTGCCATCGGCATCTGCGACGGTATCGCTATGGGACATGAAGGAATGAAATATCCCCTGGCCAGCCGTGAACTCATCTGCGACTCTATCGAAGCTATGGCAAAAGGACATGCCCTTGACGGTCTCGTCCTCATCCCCAACTGCGACAAAATCGTACCGGGCATGATGATGGCAGCAGCCCGTCTCAACATTCCTTCCGTCATGGTATCCGGAGGTCCGATGAGA
The DNA here is from genome assembly GCA_964523955.1 of uncultured Oscillospiraceae bacterium. Taxonomy (GTDB): domain Bacteria; phylum Bacillota; class Clostridia; order Peptostreptococcales; family Anaerovoracaceae; genus Alangreenwoodia. The sequence continues at coordinate 19,417 of CAZGBL010000013.1, forward strand.
GCAGGCAGTCTGGACGGGGACGTCCTCGACTTCAACAGCATCATGGAAAGCGTCGGTTCCTTCAAAAATGGCGACATCGACGAATGTCAGCTGGAAGACGTGGCGGAAAGATGCTGTCCCGGCTGCGGTTCCTGTTCCGGTCTCTTCACAGCCAACAGTATGAACTCTCTGACCGAAGTCCTCGGTATGGGTCTCCCATACAACGGTACCGCACTGTGCGACAGCGGCGAAAGAATCCGCCTGGCAAAAAGAGCCGGCATGCAGGTTATGGAAATGCTGAAAAGAAATATCCGTCCGCGGGATATTCTTACAAAAGAAGCGTTCGAGAACGCTGTCACAGTAGATATGGCTATGGCGGGTTCCACAAATACGGTGCTCCACCTTCCTGCCATCGCCCACGAAGCAGGCATCGAGTTAAATCTCGATATGTTCGACGCTATCAGCGAAAGGACGCCGAACCTGACGAAGCTCAGCCCCAGCGGCCACCATCACATGGAAGATTTGGGACTCGCAGGCGGAATTCCGGCTATGATGAACGAACTGACGAAAAAAGGGCTGCTCCATACGGACTGTATGACAGTGACGGGAAAGACAGTCGGCGAAAACATCGCACACTGTCCTGTTCTCAATTACAACGTCATCAAGCCTATCGACGCGCCTTACCGAAACAGAGGCGGTCTGGCGATTCTCCGCGGCAATTTGGCTCCTCTCGGCGCTGTCGTAAAGGAATCCGCCGTAGCTCCCGAGATGCTCGAACACAGCGGTCCTGCCGTCGTCTTCAACTCTGAGGAAGAAGCATCCGCGGCCATCTGGGGTAAGAAAATCAAGAAAGGCGACATCATCGTCATCCGCTATGAAGGTCCGAAAGGCGGACCCGGCATGAGAGAGATGCTCTCTCCGACTTCTTCCATCGCAGGCATGGGTCTGGATAAAGATGTAGCTCTCATCACAGACGGCAGATTTTCCGGCGCCTCCAGAGGTGCTTCCATCGGCCACGTCTCTCCCGAAGCTATGGCTGGCGGTCTCATCGGCCTCATCCAGGACGGCGACACGATCCACATCGACATTCCAAACCGAGTCCTCGAAGTGGAACTCTCGGAGGAAGAAATCGAAAAGCGCCGCGCCGCTTATGTAAAACCGGAGCCTAAAGTGAAGACAGGCTACCTGGCGCGTTACGCGAAACTGGTAACTTCTGCAAATACGGGAGCCGTTCTCAGCCTGGACTAAAAGACGATATTTTACATCTTCAGCAGT
>CAZGBL010000013.1:20770-22373 GCA_964523955.1 uncultured Oscillospiraceae bacterium
TCTCAATAGATAAAGCCTGTGTTTTTATAATGCGAAATCGATACAAAGACACAGGCTTTTATTTCATTCTAATTTCGCCTTACCCGCTTTGCGGCCCCACTTCGGTCCATATTCCCATCCACATCCGAAAATCATACATGGGAAAGATCTTTCAGCGTTTTCCGATTGGTTCTCACGAAAAAGAAAATGCAAAGACACAGAGACACCATTTCCGCCAGAGGAAACGCCCACCAGACCGCTGTAACACCTCCGATACGGGCGAAAATATAAGCCAGCGGAAGCAATGCCGTAATCTGACGGATAAAAGAAATGATCATACTGTACACACCGTTGCCCAACGCCTGGAAAACCGATGAAATAATGATACAAAATCCTGCGATAGGAAAATGAATACTGATAATACGCAGCGCAAAGGTTCCGATAGTCAGCATCTCATCCGATGCGTTGAATATGTTCAGCAGAGCCCTCGGAAACAGCTGAGCAATCGAAAAACCAAGCAGCATAATACACACCGCATAGAAAACACTCAGCTTAATCGTCTTCATCAGACGATCTTTTTGACGCGCGCCATAATTGAAGGCTACGATGGGAACCATACCGTTATTTAAACCGAATACAGGCATAAACACGAAGCTCTGGAGCTTGAAATAGATTCCGAACACAGCGACTGCTGTGGAAGAAAATGAGATCAAAATCGCATTCATTCCAAGATTCATAACGGAACTGATGGCCTGCATGATAACAGACGGTATTCCCACAGCCAAAATCCTGCCGAAAACGCTCTTTTTCAGCCGAATTCCCCTCAGAGAGATGGAGATTTCCAGATTTTTTTTGAGGTTGAAAAAGAGAGCCAGCAGCGCTGCTGCGCTCTGTCCGATTACAGTCGCAGTAGCCGCGCCCGCGACTCCCATTTCCGGCGCGCCGAACCATCCGAAGATGAGAATCGGATCCAGAATAATATTGATGACAGCGCCTGTACTCTGTGTAATCATCGTATAAAAGGTTTTCCCTGTCGATTGCAGCATTCTCTCAAAGAAAAACTGACCGAATAACCCAAAAGAACATACACATACGATAGAAAGATACGAAGCTCCGTCATCGACGATTACCGCAATATCCGTCTGGCTTGCCATAAACAGGCGGGCACCAAACGCTCCGATACATAAAAATATCACATATGCGGCGGCCATGATCACCATACCATGAGACACCGCATAATTGACGTTTTCACGATTTTTCTCTCCCAGGCTTTTAGAAAGCATCGCGTTGATGCCTACACCCAGTCCCGAGCCGAAAGCGATCATCAGGCTCTGTATCGGAAATGCCAGAGTCACTGCGGTCAAAGCATCTTCGCTGACCCTGGAAACAAAAATACTATCTACAATATTATATAACGCCTGCACGATCATCGACAGCATCATCGGCAGCGACATCGACACTAACAGCCTATTGACCGGCATAGTGCCCATCTTATTTTCTGTTTGAACTTCTTGCAATAGAAAACCCCTTCTTCATCTAAGCTGTAAATTTAAAGCGGAGCAGAGCTTCTGACGAGCTCGCTCGTCAAGGACGACGCGAACGCCTGCAGCAAGCGCCGGGAGCT
>CAZGBL010000014.1:0-21858 GCA_964523955.1 uncultured Oscillospiraceae bacterium
TAACGTTGGAGGAACGTTTACAAGCAACACGGCAAGCAATCCTGTAGGCGGTATGCTCGGTCATGTCTATGCCGGATATAACGTAACTATCAGCAATTCTACTATTGCAGCTTCTTTAAATGGTTCCATCAAAGGAGCTTACGTGGGAAACAATGCAGGAACGATTACGATTACCGGCTGTGGTAATTCAACAGGAGTTTCTCAGGCAGCGGGAACGAATACAGGTACTATTAATTAGCTAAAGAGTTATATTTAGTTAGTTATTACAATAGAATCAGCCTATAACAAGCGCCAGATGTCCCCCCGCTTCTGTAAGCGGCGGGTTCCATTTCCCGCTTTTGGCGGTTGGGTAATATCCCCCCGCCGAAACCCGGCTGAGCGAAAGCTCCTGGCGCTTGCTGCAAGCGTTCGCGTCGTCCTTGATAAACGAGCTTGTCAGGAGCTCCGCTCCGCTTTAAATTTCAGAAATTGAAATATGATGAACTGATCAATTTTTTTAAGTAGATTGATTAATAATGGCTCAGAGGCGATAATGGAAATACAGGCATCTGCTCTGATCCATGTCTTGCAATAAGGGAGTCCATTTATATTAACAATAAATCTGAGATGAGAAATTTCAGATATTTAGGAAAATTCAAATTTAGAGGATAAATGATTATGAAAAAGAAACGAATATGGTCGCTAGTTTTAGTAGCTGTAATGATGACGACTCTTATCAGTGGAAATTATGTTTTTGCTGAGACAGATGAGAGCAACAATGACATTGAGATACCAAGTTACATTACAAAAACAGTAATTGAGGGTGTGGAATATCTCGAGTTTGATTCCGGAGAAGATATGGCATGGCTGAGAGAACATATCATGAATAAAGAAGATGGCGGAACGACTGGTGCATATTATTGCACACATAATATTATCTTGACGGATGATATTGATATGACAAATTATAATACTTATAACGGTGAAAATAATGGAGAATGGTCAGGAATCGGCTGGGGACAGCAATGGATTGGTTATTCTGGAATCTTTGACGGTGCGGGTCACACGATTTTTAATATAGATGTTTATACAGATCAGCCAGTAGGGCCGAAGGGACTTCTTTTTAATATAACTAAAAATGCTACGATTAAAAATATCGCAGTTCAGGGGAAAGTATCGTCCAACCGTTATATCGGAGGCCTTGTAGGACGTACTACGGGTTCTATTAAATTAGAGAATGTTGTAGTAGATGCTGAGCTTTCTCTGAGCCAGGGAAATGCCAATGCGATCGGAGGCTTGATAGGACAGGTCGGTTCCGGGCAGACTACAGGCGGTGAAGATATAGTAATCGATAATTGTGCTGCCGTAGGAACTTATGGCAGCAGTACATCCTCTAATCCGGTAGGAGGGTTGATCGGCCATGTTTATGGCGGATATAATGTTTCCATTGACAATAGTTATGCTGCTGCAGATTTAAGGTGCGATGGAGGCAATGTTGCAGGTCTGATTGCAGGTCAGGGGACAAGTACGCTTAAAATTAATAATACTTATTATCTCGATACTATGGCTGACACATCACTTATCGTCATGACAGCTAATGGTGATTCGTTTCCGGTAGGACCGACCAGTAACTTTGTAGAGGTAACGCCCGTAAGTTCTGATGAAATGAAATCAGATCAGTTTTTAAATAATTTAAAGAATAATTTTAAATCTGACGGTCATCCGCCCATTGCAAACGGGTATCCGATACCAAATGCAATAATTTCTCAAAATCTGGAATTCTCAGAGTTTTCCTGGAGTGGGTCACCTGAAACAGATTACATGTTAGGTGAAACTTTTAATGTAGGAACACTTGTAGTAAATGCCAATTATTCCGGTAATACAAAGAGAGTTGCAAATGTAGCAATTAGTAAAACAGATCCATTGACTTTGGATGATAATGAAACGTTTGTGACAGTTACTGCTTCATATGACGGAAGGACAGAATCGCGCGAATATCCTATTACGGTAAGAAATCTCCAGAAATTGGAGGTTACGACTTTACCGAATCAGACGAAATACGTTGAAGGACAGACCTTTTCCCGGGACGGAATGGTTGTAACCGCAACATTTGAAAAGCTCGGCAGCGTAGTTGTTACGGATTATTCTTATTCTCCGTCTGATCCTCTGACTCCGGATGATAAGGAAATCGTAATTAGCTATAAAGGAAAGACTGCGACAGTAGAAATCGACGTTGAGGCAAATGCGTTAGACCATTTATCAATTTGGACAAAACCTGATAATTTGATATACGCACAAGGCGAGACAATTGATCCGAGTGGAGCATTGGTTTACGCAGCCTATACAAATACATTGTCTTCGCAGTTGCAGCCTGCGACTGAAGAATCTCCGGACGGATATACATGGTCAGAAGATAATTCTGTAGTGACGATCAGCTATACCTATAGAGGTGTGACGAAAACAGCTGAATATAATATTACTCGTCTGAATAGCAATGCTCCTGAATTAGAGCAAGGGGTTTATCAGCTGGAAAACGCTGATGATCTCGTATGGTTTTCAAATCAGGTCGGCATGTGCGGGAATGGAGATATCAATGGTAAACTGCTTGCAGATGTAGATTTATCAGATGAATACTACTTAAATTTGTTCTACCCAATAGGTCAAAACAAAAAACCGTATTCAGGGAGTTTTGACGGAAATAAGCACACAGTGACCTTAGGATGCAGCAAGAATATAATGTCAGTATCTGGAAGCGTAGGCCTGTTTGGTACTGCAAAATCCGCTTCGATTAAAAATGTAATAGTAGATGGGTTTATAAATTTGGGAAGCAGTAGTGATAGTAGAATCGCCGGAATTGTAGGAAAAATGACGGGCGGCAGTGTAGTAAATTGTATTAATAAAGCGAATATTACTGCAAATGATAATTTAGGAGGAATCGTTGGTGAAAGTGAGAATGTTGTCATAAAAAATTGTGTAAACTTAGGCGATATCACCACAGCTGACCCGGATAACGGTACCCGTAGGAGGAAAGGCGCCGGCGGAATCGTAGGTCGAGCATCCGGTGACGGTATTGTAGAGAATTGTTATAATACTGGTGATATAGTTTGCAATTATGGCGGCGGAATCGCCGGTATGAGTGAAGTCAACATCAGAAATTGCTATAACACAGGAACTGTGACATCTATTGTTGCTAGTGACAATAGATATTTAGATACATTTGGCATTGGCGGAATTGCAGGCCTTACGCAGAATGGCTGTAATAGTATAGAAAATGTATATTCAGTAGGTCAGTTGGTTACTGAATATGTAAGAGCGGGATCCATCGTCGGTTATGTCGGGAGCGAATTGTTGGAAACAGGTGCAGCTTCGTTGAATTTAAATAATGCATATTTTGTTGCTGCTGATGATTCCGTTGATATATTTAATGTGAATGAGGCGAACGGCTCATCTGTTATTGTTTCAAATACAGAAGCAAAGGATGCTGCCTGGCTGAAGAGCATTGACGCTGTTACCGCCCTGGGCAGTGCATTCAGAATGGATTCAGAAAGTGAGAGCTTAAATGACGGATATCCTGTATTGAGCTGGCAGGTTGGCTCATATGTTATCGTCTCTGACGGGATAGAAAACGGAACAGTCGAAGTCAGCGCATCTGTCGTTCATCCAGGCGAGACAGTGGAAATTAGTCTGACGCCTGCAGCAGGGTACACTGTTGGATCTGTTTCGGTAAAAGACAGTGAAGGCAACGATGTGTCTGTTACGAATAACACATTTATTATGCCGGAGTCGGATGTTATCGTTTCTGCGGAATTTAAGAAGCAGACTTCCGGCGGCAGCGGCGGCGGTGGCAGCGCAGTCGATACCACGGAGAGAGCGGTTACGGCAGCGGAAAGCGCTGACGGTACGGTAAGCGTTTCTCCGGAAAAGGCGAAGTCCGGCAGCACGGTCACTGTCGCTGTTACACCTGACGAAGGCTATAAACTGGACAAGCTCGTCGTGACTGATGCTGACGGAAAGACGATTACCGTCACAGCGAAGGACGGTAAATATACCTTTACGATGCCGGCAAGCGAAGTCAGCGTAAAGGCATCCTTTGTAAAGGATGATGCGCAGGCTCAGCCGGGCGACGGCAAGGAAATGACATTTACCGATGTATCGGAGAACGACTGGTTCTATGACGATGTGGCATATGTTTTCGACCGCGGTATGATGAACGGCACCAGCGAGACGCTCTTCAGTCCGTCTGTCGATACGACGCGAGCCATGATCGTGACGATTCTATACCGTCTGGAAGGATCGCCTGCGGCAGGAGGCGCTGATTTTAGCGATGTTGCCAGCGGCGCATATTATGACAGTGCGGTAGCATGGGCAGCGGCAAACGATATCGTAAAGGGCTACGAGGATGGAACCTTTAAGCCGGATAAGGCTATTACCCGCCAGGAGATGGCAGCGATTCTCTATCGTTATGCGGCATTTAAGAAATACGATACCGCAGCTGCAGCAGAACTGGACAAGTTCAGCGATGCAGATCAGATCAGTTCTTACGCTGTACCGGCGATGAAATGGGCGAATGCGGAAGGTCTGATCAACGGTGTAGGAAATGATCTCATCGATGCTGAGGGCAGCGCTGTCCGCAGTCAGTCGGCGGCCATTCTGGCTCGTTTCTGTAAAAATATTGCTGAAATTTAACGATTTAACCGGAGAATTTTCTGCATTCTCTGTAATCTGCACAGAGAAGCGAATCATGGAAAAGTAAACGGAGGAACGAATAACAAATAAAAAGCGGTTTTTCTTATTCTTAACAAGCGCAGGATGTTCCGCCGTTTGAAAGAAATCTGCAGCTGCGGGGCTGTCATAATGGCATAGAAAATGCTCCCTTCTAAACATTAAGTGATTTTTATTATTTCACCTGTCTGCCTGGAAGGAATCATATCAGATGCTTGCGTGACAGCCCTTTTTGATAGGAGCGTAAACAGCCGGACTTTAGCTCGTATGGATGCCTTTTTCAGGTTCGTATGAGTTTGGCGGCGCTGCAATAAATTTACCGGAATATGTCGGTCAGGCGTCATGTTACTCGTTCACATGATTTGATAATGACAGTGTCAAATGACCTACAAAAAAGCCAAAAAGAGAAGGATTGATTATGAAAAGAGCGATGAGAAATAATTTTTTTACCAGCCGAAGAAGACTGACTCTGACAGCGGCAGCGATATGTGCCGCTATGATCATTACGCAGGTTTTTTGCTACGCGGCGTATAACACCGTGCCGACGAAGATGTTTCCGAAGGTAACAGGTGTGGAAATGCTGAAAAATGTGGAGCATCAATTGACCGGAGAACTGCATCAGCTGGAGCTGCACATCAAGTTTTCCAATAACGTCAGCGCCATCGACGAGGAACAGGAGAGAAATGCTGAAAATGCAGAAGATCCTGATTACATGATCGGCGTCAATCAACGGAATCTTACGAAATTCCACCTTGTAGAAGCGGAAAGTCAGGAAGAAGTGGACGATGCGAACTGGACGGTGGAACCGCATCCGGAAGCGAAGAAGCAGACAGACACGTCTAAATATTTTTACATATATGCGGATCATCTCGATGAAAACATGGACTATCAGGTACTTATAGATGAAGATTTGTATGCAAATATGGGAAACAGCTTGGGCGTTCCATATATCGTAGATTTTAATTTAGCGGCGGAGACCTGTTCTTTTCATGCGGTAGGAGAACCTCCTGAGGACGAGCATGCGCAAGCTCCTTTGACATTGGATATGATCAATCTGGAAAATAATCAGAAGGATGTGCCGGCGGATATTGAGATCTATATGAGATTTTCATTTAACGTAGCCGGCGACGAAGTTTTTGAATATAATGCTGCCCAGATTTCTCTGGTAGAGGCAGACGACAGCAGCAAAAAAATAGACATCGACGTACAAAAGGGCGGAGAAGTGCAGGAGATCATTGTGAAACCAAAGACAGAGCTGGCCAGCGGTACGGAATATCGCCTCATTATCGATAAGCAATTCGTAGCGAGAAACGGAATCGCTCTTTCCAGCCCGCTCAATATTTACTTTACTGTAGCCGGCGAAAAGCAGAATCCCGGCGAGGAAAGCGGCGGAGGCAATGGCGGCTCCGGCGGCGGAAATCAAGGAGGCGGCAGTGCGTCTGACAACAACGGCAATGAAAATATAATCATCGAGAGTGTGAAGAATGGTTCGGTAACGGTGGAGACAAAAGATGTGAAGGAGGGAGACACAGTGACGATTTCGGCTGCTGCGGACAGCGGATTCCTGCTGGACTCTATCACAGTATCCGACGGTGATGGGAAGGAAATCGAGCTGACCGGACAGGATGGAAAATATACCTTTACGATGCCGAAGACGGCAGTGGCCATTAAAGCTGTCTTTATCGAGGATGAGGAATATATTGAGGACTATTTCACAGATTTGGAGTCCAGTTGGGCGAGAAAAGACATCAATAAACTGGCGGATCTGGGCGTCGTTACAGGAAATCCTGACGGCTCTTTCCGGCCGGACAGCCAGATCACGAGAGCAGAGATCGTGACAATTCTCGTGAGACTCTACGATCTTGACAGCGAAACGTCAGTATCCTTTGCGGATACGAAGAATCACTGGGCAGCGGGTTATATTTCTGTAGCAGCGGCTCTGGGATATGTCAACGGTTTCGATGCGGATCGGTTCGGTCCGAACGAAAGTCTGACGAGAGAACAGATGGCCGTAATGATAGCCAGAATCGCAAGTCTTACGGCGGATCCTTCCCTGGCCGGAGAACAGGAATTTACCGACAGCAGCGCGGTTTCGGGATGGGCGGCTGAAGGCGTGTCTGCGGTCTTTCAGAATGGTATCGTAAGCGGCTATCCTGACGGCAGCTTTCGTCCTTCTGCAGCGATTACACGTGCGGAAGCGTGCCGTATGATCGTAAATCTGATGGATTGCCAGCAGCAGGCCGCGTGATTTGCATGCTGTATCGATTCAGCTATGGAATACGGAATAGATTTTATTTCAGCGGGCATCTGCCGATGAACTGCAGGGAGAAGGTGAAGGCTTGATCGGAAAAAAACGGATCTGGAAACTATGTGCCGTACTGTCCGTAATGACAGCTATCGTCATACTGCCTTCTGCTGTTTTTGCAGTGGGAGACGGTACAGGGGGCGGAGGAGGAGCTGTAATTCCCCTTTATATGGACTGGTCGTATCCTGCGGACGGAGCCTCTGGCGTCAGCGTTACACCGGTGATTCAGTGCAAGTTCAGCCACAATGTGGCGCAGGCAAACGTGGTGGATAGAAACAAAACGCTCATCACTCTGGAAAAAGCGGATGGGGCAAACGTGGATATCACCGTCTTTATGGCGGATGCGCAGATACAGTTCGATAAACGGCAGTTTATCTACGTTTCTCCTGTCAGACCGCTGAATTACGGTACGAAATACATATTGACGATTCACGAAGGTATCCAGGCCAAAAACAATATGGCTACTGACGAGGTTCAGACTGTCGCCTTTACGACGGAATACGCGAGATCATCTTTTAATGCGCCCATCGTAGCGCCTCCGGTCTCTACTGAGCTTTCATCGGGATCGGATACTTCGGGCGCAGTCTCCGATTCGGCGGGAGTCTCTCAGGAAGGAGATATGAACGCTGTGGGATCTGTCGGATCGGCGGAAGCGGATTTTTCCGGAGAAAGGGAAAAAAACGACTCTGACGTCGGCGGCGGAAACAGCGCTCACAATGATGCCGATGGTGCCGACGGAAGTGATGACGGCAGTGCGGCAGGTTACACTGATGAAAACAGCGGGAATCACGGAGGCGGCTCTATAGATCAAACGGGTGATGGAAATAGCGGAGCAGTTCCTGACGACAGCTCAGGAGATGCGGTTTCTACATCCGGCGAGTCAGTGATGAGCGCTGCAGGGAAAATGGCATTGATCATTTCTGCTTTATGTCTGACGGCGGCTATCGGCGCCGCGGCAGCAGGCAGATGGTCCGGAAGAAGAGGTAAGATGGAAACGGTGTTTGACCATCATAGCGCCGCGGCAAAGCATCTGAATGCCGTCCTGGCGGCAACGCTTCTTTTAAGCGGTTTGTATTTTGGAGCGGCCGACAGCTCTTACGCTTCTGTACCGAAGGAATTTACCGTTCGCGTGAAGATCGGAGATACGATCGTAAGTGAAAAGACGTACAGTGATACGGAACTTCGCGGAATGAAGCAGATTCGTCAGACTTATTCCGGTATCGATGAGGACGGACTTCCCTGTATCGTCGGCGCAGAAGGAGTTGCGCTGACCGATCTCGTACAAGCGCAGGGAGTCGATATAAAGGAAGTGGAGAGCATCAGCATTTACGGATCGGGAAATTGGCTGCGAAACATGGCCTATGATTATCTTTATGGCGTCAGTCGTTCTTTTTATCCTCATCTCTGCGAAGCCTACCGCATAAAAAACGGTATGAGCGGAGATCGGAACGGCGGTGTGGAAAAGGATCCCAGCGGTTCTGACAGCGAGTCGGGACCGGAAGATGGGAGCGTAAATAATGGAAACGATGAAACGAATGAGGCGGATGAGATAAATGGCGTGAATAGCGACAGCGGAGGTAAAAATGACTCTTCTGTCGGCATCTCTGCAGCCAGCGCCGGAAACGCCGGTGGGGTTGGAAAGCCGAGTGTCGATCCCGACATCTATAAATCTCAGGATGGGGTGAGTGTCGTGCCGATGCTGGCGCTTCGGTCGAACACGCAGGTGTTGGAGGATGAGATTTCCTGGTCTTCCCTTTCGGCAATCGAAGGATATCGTTTTTGCTTCGGACAGATGAATCCCTCCGACGGAGCGTATCTCATGTACGGATATAATCTGCAGGCGATTGACATCAAGGTTTCTGCTGCAGGCGAGTACGCTAAGGAAAAAGGTATGCAGGATCTCACAGGAAAAAAGGTGAAAACACCAGGCGGTGCGGATTCTGTGGGAAGCGCGGATGTGGCAGGACCTTATACGAATCCTTTTACAGGAGAGACTGTCGATCAGCTTCCTGACGAACTGGAAATACAGATAGGGTATTTCGGCACAGATTATTACACTATAAAAAGGTTTACTTTTGATGATATTGCGGCGATGCCTCAGATGAGGCAGGCTTACTCTGTGGTTTCAAAAGACGGTACGAATGGAATTCTGACGGCTATGGGCGTACGCTTGGTGGACGTCATCACGGCAGCCGGCGTAGATGTGAGTTCCGTTTCCAAGATTGGATTTTTCCGTGGAAATCAGGAAGGCGCGTCGGGAATATCAGCTTCAAAATCATGGCTTCTCGATATGAATCGATACTATTATCCAAATCTGACGGCTGCGTTTCATTATACTACCGGCGGAAAGGGCGCCGCGCGGAGTGCTGTCAGGACAGATACGCTGATCGCCCTGAAAGATTACTGGGATGAAATGTCTTCCGTTCCCGATTTTTTCCGGTTGAATGGGACGCATCGTTACCATCTGGTATACGGTCAGACGTCGGCAAAATCGGATAATTTGGAAAAATCTATCATGTGGATCAGTACGATTAAGATTCAGCTGGAAGGAGCGCCGTCCAGCGATGACTGGCTGGAGGAATATCTGGGGAAAGTCATCGGAAGCGGAGAAGGCGATGGAACGGGAAATGGAAACGGTTCAGGCAGCGCGGTTTATGGAGGAACGAAAGATTCTGCGAAGGCAGCGGCGGCTCAGACGGAAGAGACAGATATCGGCGCGCAGGGCGGCATTCTTGAGAAGATTGACGCCAGAGAGAAGCATGTATATGAACTTTCCGGCGGATCGGTTTCTTGGAATCTGGGCAGTGAGAGAAAAGATTACCGCATGTATATCGCGGCGGTATTCGGAGCCTCTTTGCTTTTTGGCGCATGCGTCAACTATATCTGTTATCGGCGCAGAGTGAAGGTGTAATAAAAAGAATATTTCAGCCGTCTTGTATGGCGGCAGGCTCTTTTTAAAGCGGAGCAAAGCTCCTGACAAGCTCGCTTGTCAGGGACGGCGTGAACGCTTGCAGCAAGCTCCGGGAGCTTTCGCTCAGCTGGGTTTCGGCGGCAGACCGTCCGAAAACCCATGCAGTCTGACATGAAATTCAGGTAGATACATCAGCGCCAGCAAGGAGGGATGATTACCCAACCGCCGAAAGTCGGAAATGGAACCCGCCGCTTACAGAAGCGGGAGACATCCGGCGCTTGTTATATAAGAGGAGAACATATGACGGACATTTTAAAAGATTCATTACATACGATTTCCCAATGGCTTCTGATTCCTACCATGGTTATTCTGATCCTGCTGATTTTAGTCGCTGCGGCCTCCATCGGCGGCGTCCTCGCAGAAGCGGTGAGAGAGCGTTCTGTCGTCAGGGAAAATGTGACGAAGCTCATCTTAGGCATCCATGGAAGAAATGCAGAAGAAATCAGAGCGATGGTCGATGCGAGTAGAATTTATACTCGTCATAAAGATGCTCTCTACACGATACTGGATAATGGTAATATGCCGGAAGAGCTTCTTGTGGCGGCGGCCAGACGGCTGATCGCTACGGAAGAAACGAGGTTTGAGAAAAGAGCGTCTCTTACGGAAATGGCGTCCAGAGTCGCGCCGATGTTCGGGTTGATGGGCACGTTGATTCCTCTCGGTCCGGGGTTATTGGCTCTCGGACAGGGAGACACCCTTTCTCTGGCAGATTCTTTATTGGTGGCGTTTGATACGACGGTTGCCGGTCTTATTACAGCAGCTGTATGCTATGTGATCGCAAAGATCAGAAGACGCTGGTATGACGACTATATGGTTTCTCTGGAAACTTTGATGAATGCGGTGTTAGAGGAAGTAACGTCCCGACAGAAGGATAAACTGGAATCTGAGGGAATATCAGACGTTCAGACAGAAAGAGAAAGCTTTGTTTCCGCTGAGACGGAAAGTGAAAAATCAGAGGGAGGTATCCCGGAATGAAGGTCAGTAAGATGAAATTTGATCTTCGGCAAAAGAAGATACATCAAGACGAAAATCCTTTGGAGATGATGGTGAATCTCATGGATGTCATGCTGGTGTTCGCTTGCGGTCTGATGCTGGCTCTCATCGTCAACTGGAATGTGGACATCGGAGGCCAGGAGGTCGTAAGCGGCCAGGAAGTGACAGATACAGAGCTTTCCAGCAGCCAATCGGAATCGCAGATCGATGAAAACCAGGATTATAAAAGGATGGGAACCGTCTATCAGGATCCGGAAACCGGGAAATTATATATGGTGACAGATGAATAATAAAGCGTGGCTGAAAGCGCAGACTGCGCTGCTGCGGACATCTGCATCTATCATAAAAGATGAACACTGTGAGCCGGAGCTGAGCCGGAGCGCAGGCTCTGTTTCCGGACATATCTAAAGAAAATAAAGTAGTGGGAAACATGAATTATTTAATCAGTATAGACGATACAGATGATGTAACGAAAGCTGTGAGCACCGGAAAGATTGCGGAACTGATCGGTAAGCGACTGACAGCGGAAGGCGGAAGAATCCGGGACGGAATATCTCGTCATCAGCTGCTTCTCAGCGATCAGATCGCATATACTTCTCACAACAGCGCTATGTGTATCGACGTCGCGTTTGAAAAGGCTGACGGCAGCAGGATTGCAGAGGTCTGTGAAGAAATTATAAAGAAAAATATGGCGCGGGTATCCGATCCGGGATTTGCCGTCTGCAATCTCAGTTCCGTATCCGATCCGGATCGGCTGATCGAATTTGGTTTTGAAGCGAAGCGGCAGGTGAAGACGAAGACGGAAGCGTATGCTCTGGCCGCGGCTACGGACGGTATTTTTCTGAAAGAGCTGGGCGGCAGCGGTTCAGGCATTATCGGCGCCCTTGCGGGCATCGGGCTGAGGCTGAGCAGAAGCGACGGCTCGTTAAGAGGAAAATGCGGGCAGCATCTTCGGGGAATGACGGTGACAGCCGATGAGATCTGCAGAGATTATGATGCGGATATGGTTGTTTGCGGCGATGGGACGGTGCTTTCAGGCGATAGCCCGGTGTTTGTAAAAGAGTTTATAAAATTGATGTATTTTGACGGGAAGAAGTGCTGCATCGTCCTTCCTCAAAAGGACGGGACGTATGTGACGGTTCATCAGCATCAGGAGCGGGAAAAACTTATGGAGTTCACAGGGCAGGCGGTCTGCAGCAGTTTTGTTCACGATAATGATGAAGAAGAATACGCATTGCCTCAGGGCTTACAGTCCTGTTTTAACTGTCTGTACCGCAGATGGACCGGCGGCGGATTCCGCTGTATGAAGGCAGAGGTTGGCGCAGATGTATAGAGATATCGTTTCCTTCCGATGGATGACAGAGGTTCGGTAAGATGAAGACAGACAATAGCGGCAGACAATATGGGCATACGGCGGAGAGCTTCTGTGAAAGCGGCGATAAGGCGGCCACGGTGGAAAATACATCAGGGGTTTACGACGTACTTGTCATAGGCGGAGGTGTTCTGGGAACTATGGCTGCCTGGAAGCTGTCTCGATATAACCTGCGCATTTTGGCGGTAGATCGAGCGTATGACGTGGGAGAAGGATCGGCGAAAGCTAACAGCGGCATTCTCTATCCCGGCATTCAGCCCAGAGAGAATAGTCTGAAAGGAATTTCCTGCGTGAAGGGGAACGCGATGTACAGCGATATCTGCAGAGATCTGGATATTCCCATGAAGCGCGTGGGATCGCTGTACGTCACCTTTCATGAGGGCGGAGATGAAAATCTGATGAAAAAATACCGGAGAGGGCTGGCAAACGGTACGCCTGATATGGAGATCATCTCAGGGGCAGAGGCGCGCCGAATGGAGCCTCTTCTCAGTAAGAAGGTCATAAAGGCTCTTTATACGCCTACTACCGGAATTATTTCACCATTTTCTCTTATTGTGTCTCTTTCCGAAGCAGCGGTAAAAAACGGGGTGAAATTTCTGTTCGATTGCGAAGTGACCGGAATCGAGATGCCGGAGGAGTGTGATATCTCCGTTTCTTCCGAAGAATCCGTGTCCGAACCCATTGTGGTTAAAACGACGAGGGGAACTCTATATGCGCGGTTTGTGATCAATGCGGCAGGTGAAAGCGCGCCGTCCATCGAACGGTTTGTCAGAGAGCAGAATCTGGTCATACGGCCGAGACGAGGACAGTTTTATATCTTTGACAAGCAGGAAGGGAATAGGCTGAATCATGTGATCTATCAAGCTCAGGAAAAAGATGAGGGCGGTACGCTGATCGCTCCGACGGCAGAAGGAAATCTCATCGCAGGGCCGACTTCGGAAAACGTGCGGGATTATGCAAACACAGATACGACGCGGGAAGGATTGGCACACGTGGAACGTGTGGCGAAAAAAATTCTGCCGGATCTGGATATGGGCAAAGTGATCGCTAATTTTGCGGGAATCCGCGCTAATATTACAAACATTGACAAAGAACACAAGGATTTCGTAGTCCGGCGCAGCGGAAGACGCATGGTCAGCGCTCTGGGAATTAAAAATCCCGGCATGACGTCAGCGCCGTATCTGGCAGAACGGATGATCGATATTCTGCGCGAAGACGGTCTCGTGACGGAAGAACGACCGGATTTTCAACGGATTTTGAAGAAGCAGAAGCCGTTTTTACAGTCTTCGCCTGGAGAGCAGAAAAGAATGTTTCAGGAGGATCCACGGTATGCTAAGGTGATCTGTCGCTGCGAGGGAATTACAGAAGGTGATATCGTCCATGCTCTTCATTCCGGCGTGCCGCCGAAGAGCCTGAATGGCTTTAAGAAGCGGCTGCGCATCGGTATGGGCAGATGCCAGGGGGCATTCTGCACGTCAAGGATTCTTGAAATTGTATGCAGGGAAACAGGTTGTGAGCCAGAGGAATTTCTGAAGAGTACCAAAGGCAGCCGATTGGTGAAAGGCAGGCTGAAACGATGAAATCCGAAGCAGCAGAGATTCAGGTGAAGAAAGCGGGAATGGTGGAAAGCGAAAAGATAAGAGACCGCATAGCGGAGACTGCAGCGATGAAAACCGAAACGATGATGGCTGAGGCTTTTCCAGGAGGAATATTGGATTCCGAGGCGGTGGAGGATGGAGCAGCGGAAGCCGAAACGGCGGGCGGGAAAAGAATTGCGGAAGATGTGTCTGGTGAAGGCCGTTTTTATGATCTGATCGTCGTCGGCGGCGGACCGGCAGGGATGGCCGCCGCCGTACAGGCTCGTGAGACTGGAGTAGATCGCATTCTCATAGCGGAGAGAAATTCCGCCCTGGGCGGAATTCTTCCTCAGTGCATCCATGACGGTTTTGGATTGGCGGAGTTCGGCGATCTCATGACAGGGCCGGAGTATGCGTCAGCGTGGATTAAGATGACAGAAGACGCCGAAATCGATTATCTGACGGATGCGGCAGTGGTCGACCTGAGCCGCTGGGAAAATCGGACTCTGACAGGTAATGAGCCGCCTGATGGGAGCGTGGCTGAAGACAGTGACTGCTCTGCGAATCGGCGAGTATCAGGCGGAGAAACGTCAGTCCGAAAAACGATGACAGAAAAGTGGAACTGCGGATTTGTCCTGAAGATTTCATCTGTGAGCTGTGGAATAGAGGAATATTACTGTAAGTCAGTGATTCTGGCTACCGGCTGCAGGGAACGAAGCCGGGGACAGCTGAGAATACCGGGAAGCCGGCCGTCAGGCGTCTACACGGCCGGTGCGGTTCAATACATGATGAACATTCAGAATTATCTGCCGGGAAAGACAGCCGTCATCTTGGGTTCCGGCGACATCGGCCTGATTATGGCGCGCAGGATGAAGTGGGAAGGAATCGACGTAAAGATGATTCTGGGCGAGCGTGCCAGCGGTCTTCTGCGGAATTATATCCAATGCGTCAGAGACTGGGAGATTCCCATCCGGTTTTCTCATACCGTCACAAAGATACATGGAAGAAAACGGCTGACGGGCGTGACGGTGGCTCCGGCTGCGCCGGACGGAACGCCGGATGAAGCGGCGGCGGAATACATAAGGTGTGATCTTCTGGTAATCGCAGCCGGTCTGATTCCAGAAACAGAGGTGTGGAAGCAGCTGTATATTTCCATGGGCCGTGAGCCGCAGCCGATCCGGAGTAGGGATGAAATTCGTACGCAGGAGGAAGGAATCTTCATCTGCGGCAACGTTGCGAGACAATACGATACTGTGGACGAAGTTTCGGCGTCCGGACGCAGCGCCGGACGCAGGGCGGCGTATTATGTGGCAGCGATCGGCGGCCGAAAAGAGGAAGAATGTCTCCAGAACGACGGCGGCGCTTCGAATATCTGCTTTTCCGACGGCGCTTCAGAGCAGTCGTCAGAAAACCAGCATTTTTATCGATATCCGGGAAAGGCGTCCGAAAAAGCGCTTTTTCGGCGGTGTTCAGGGCAGAAACACATTATGACAGACGAAGATCTGGAATATATCTCTTCTCCGCCGTCGGTGCGGCGGGATGCGGAAGAGACGGTGATTTACTGCATTTGTTGTCCGAGGGGCTGCCGGATGCGCGTCCGAACAGAGGGCAGAATCGACGGAGAGATGAAAGACGGCGATGAACGAGGGGCGTCCATTTTTGACAGAGAACCAGGAGGCGAAAAAGAACCAGGAGGCGGGAAAAAAGCATCAGCGGAAAAGGAAGCCGCAGCGGGAAGTATTGTAAATGGATGGAGTATTACGGGTAACCTGTGCAGCACCGGAAGAAATTATGCGATACAGGAGGTCAAAGATCCCAGGCGCATGGTAACGACTACAGTTGCGATTAAAGGAGATCCAACGCGGCTTCTTCCTGTGAGAACAAGTAAACCTGTCAGAAAGCAGGATGTCAGCCATATCTTAAAGATTTGCGCGAAACTGCATGTTTCTCTGCCGAAGAGGGTCGGTGATATACTGGTCAGGGATATTGCAGGCACAGGCAGCGGCGTCGATCTTATCGCCTGCGGGAATATGGGCGGGATCGATGCTTGATATGAATGCAGCGTCGCGTCGTATGCTGAGGACAGAAAAGTGATTTTCATAAAATGATTTCAAAGGGCTTTAGGAAGGTCTTTGAATATCGCACAGTGAGGATGAAAAACAGATGTCATGAAAAAAGTTAAAATTATATTTTTTATCCTGCTTCCGATGGCAGCTGTCTTTTTAGGACTGTTCGCAGGACGTTACCCTATGAGTCTTTCCGATGTTTTGGCTTCTTTGGCGCAATTTGTACAGACGCTGCCTCAGCGGCTTACGGACGGCTCCTGCCGTGATTTGTCAGCCGGCATAACGGGAAGCGCAGCGGGGCACGGAGCGAAAATCTCTTCGGAAATCTATACTGTAGTGACTGAGCTTCGCCTGCCGCGGCTTATCGAGGCGGCTTTTGCAGGAGCGGCGCTGTCGGCCAGCGGAGCAGCGTATCAGGGGATTTTCCGCAATCCTCTCGTCAGTCCGGGACTTTTGGGCGTAAGTGCGGGAGCAGGTTTTGGAGCGGCTCTGGCTATTCTGGTGTTCGGCGGCGGAACGGCTTCCTACCTTTTGGCATTTGCCTTCGGAATCGGGGCAGTGCTGCTGAGTTATTGGATCGCGGGTATCTATAAATCGGCGCCAGCTATCATGCTGGTGTTGGGAGGAACCATCGTCACGTCTGTGTTTAACGCTCTCATATCTCTTATGAAATACGCAGCGGATACGGACAGTCAGCTGCCCGCTATCGTATATTGGCTGATGGGAAGTCTTGCGTCGGCAGGATGGAGCAGCATGTGGGCTGTATTTCCGGTAACGGCAGGCCTTGCGATTCTCATCTGCCTGAGCTGGCGTATCAATCTCCTTTCCATGGGAGAGAGAGAAGCGCGGACTTTGGGAGTCGATGTGAAATTTACGAAACGGCTTGTCATCGCCGGAGCTACGCTGGCCACGGCGGGCGCTGTATGCATGTGCGGCGCGGTAGGCTGGGTAGGTCTGGTAATTCCTCATATCGCGAGAATGATCGTAGGACATGACAATCGAAAGCTGATACCGGTGTCGATTTCTATAGGCGCGGCTTTTATGGCGGCGATCGACACGGTGAGCCGGTCTGTTACAGCTTCTGAGCTGCCTCTGGGGATTCTCACCTCATTGATCGGCGCTCCGTTTTTCGTATTTTTGCTGAAGCGGACGAAAGGGGGCGGCTGGCAGTGAGTAAGAAGCCGAGTGAAGGTGAAAGGCCGAAGCAGCCTCTTATCGAAGCGGATCGCATTTCTCTTTCTTATGACGGAGAGAAAAAGCTGCTGGAGGATGTGAGCTTTGAAATACAGCCCGGCGTGCTCTATTGTCTCATGGGGCCGAACGGATGCGGAAAGAGTACGCTGATCAATTGTATTTTGGGAATGCACACGCCTGACAGCGGGCAGATCCGAATCGACGGAATAGATGCAGGCAAATATAAACCGAAGGAGCTGGCAAAAAAAATCGCTTTTGTTCCTCAGGTGCATGAAAGGACATTTCCATATACTGTAGAGCAGATCGTCCTCATGGGAAGAAACGCATACAGCGGAGCGCTGACAGGTCCGGCAGCGGAGGATCGTGAGCTGGTGCGGCAGGCGCTGGAACATACCGGAATCGCACATCTGGCTCAGCGCCCTTATACTTGTATCAGCGGCGGCGAGATGCAGCTGGTGATGTTGGCGCGGGCGCTCGTTCAGGAAGCGTCTGTCATCATTATGGATGAGCCGTCGGCTCATCTGGATTTCCGCAATGAACTCATTTTCCTGGAAAATGCAGCTCGGCTGATCCGAGAAGAAGCAGCATCTGTCATCATGGCAACTCATTCGCCTAATCAGCCTTTCTTTTTTGAGCGCGCAGGAATTAATGTGCGGGTTCTCGCCGTCTGCAGCAGGCGGCTTAAGTTTGAAGGCGCGCCGTCAGAAGTGCTGACGGAACAAAATATCGAGGAAATCTACAGAATCCGATCTAAACTGTTGTGTGACGATGTGCCGGAAATAGGAAGCATCCGGCAGATCGCGCCTTTGAAGACGCTGTGACAGGCGCTGCGGTCAGTGAAATGAGAAATCTATGAGAATCTGCGCAGTATGAAAACCGATTCAGACGAAAAAAGAGGAAACGAAATATGATGAAAAATAGAAAAAATGGAATACCATCAAAGTTTCTTTCGGCTATTCTTATACTTCTGGTCGTGTGCTCACCGATATTTTCTCTGTCGGGATGCAGCGCGGGAGGAACCGGCGGAAACACCGCCGGTTCCTCCCGCGGCGACGGGGCAGACGAAGAAAATTTCCTGGTGTTGGATTATCAGGATGTGTCTTTTTCCGAAGAATCCATACCAAATCCCGTGGTGGACTCCTCCGAAACTACACTAAAGATACGGGACTGCATCGGAAATGAGACGGAAATCCCGAGGAATCCGGAACGCATCGCTGTTCTCGACGCCTTTGCTGGAGAAGCGGTGGTAATGATCGGTGCGGGCAGCCATATGGTTACTTGTCCGAACGGCGTGAAGAGCGACAGCCTCCTTTGCGAGATCTGTCCGGGACTCGTCGATTTGCCTGTCGTGATGGCGGGCGGTTCTTTTAATGCGGAGGCTCTTTTGGCTCTTTCACCGGATGTCATTATTATAAAGGAAGGGCTTTACGCCGCAGAAGAGGAGAGGTCGAAGCTGGAAAAGCTGGGCGTTCCTTATCTGGTCACAGGATATCATAATATGGCGGAGCAGATGTACGCGCTGAGTATGATCGGTGCGGCTGCGGGAGATGAATACACAGAAAAGGCGCAGAGGATCAATTCCTATTACTGCAGCGTGATCAGCCGTGTCTGCCGTGCGGCGGAGAAGATTCCTGAACCGGAGAGAAAGTCGGTCTATCATTCTATCAATGAAGCGGTACGTACGGATGGAATCAACAGTCTTGGAAACGACTGGATTACGTGTGCAGGCGCGGTGGATGTGTCGGCGCAGCATATGGAATCACTGCAGCAGGACAATGAAGATTACTGCGCGGGTCTGGAACAGATCTTCGTCTGGGAGCCTGATGTGATGATCTGCAATGAGGCTTCCACAAAGGATTATCTGCTGACCGGCGAAAAGTGGGCAGGGCTTGGCGCTGTGAAACAAAGACAAGTTTATAATATTCCTGTAGGCGCTACCCGATGGGGTCAGCGAGGCAGCTTAGAGACTTTTTTCGCCATGATCTGGCTGGGAGTAACGATCTATCCGGACTATTATGAGGACTTTGATCTCAGAGGAGAAGTGACCGAATTTTATCGGGATATTCTGGGGATTGCGGTAGATGAGGAGACGTATCAGAAGATGCTTTCCGGGACAGGCATTCGGAATTCCAGCAGCGCGTCGGGATCCTAGATGCCGCATAATTTAATATTTTTCTATTGACATACATCGAAAGTCTATGTAATATATACATAGATTTTCGATGTATTAGATCAAGAGGAGGTGTATGACAATAGATAAAAAAATGATGTCAATTGCGACTTCTATGCTGCTGTTAAAGCTGCTTTCCGAGGAAGATAAGTACGGTTATCAGATGATTCGTGAACTGGAGGAGCGAAGCGAGCGAATATTTGTCATGAATGAAGGGACGATTTATCCGATTCTGCACAGTCTGGAGGCTGAGGGAAAAATTTCCGGATACAGCGGAACCGCCGAAAACGGGCGGAAACGCAAATATTATCGAATTACCGGGGAAGGAAGGGCGGAGCTTCGGAAAAAGCGTTCGGAATGGACGAGTTATCGGAAAGCAGTCGGAAGGATTCTGGGGGAAATGGAATGAGATTAAGAAAAACGGAATCGAAAAGCCGAGAACGCCTTAACGCAGATGGGATGAGGCTGGAAAATCGAAAGGTATTTTGTACAGACGCAATGAAATCAGAAAAAGCGGCGAAAAAAGAAGATGGTTTCGGAGTATGTGAATCAAAGGAAGCTCGTGTCGGTTCATGCTCGGAAATAACGGATTTTCTTGACGAGGTGACGGAACAGATAGAGTACAGACCCGCGCGGGATCCCGTGAGACGAGAAATCAGCGGTCATATCGAAGATCGAATGGAGGACTTTATCTCAGCAGGCTATAGTGCGGAGGCTGCCGCGCAAAAAGCGGTGGAGTGTATGGGAGAACCGTCAGAGATCGGCAGGAGGATAAATAAAGTAAGGCGGCCGAGAAGAGATCCGGCTCTATTTGCTGTCATACTGTTATGCGTGATGAACGGCCTGTTCATCAGCTTTCTCAGCGGATATCCCGATCTGAATTTTTTCAGTCAGAATTTTTACTTTTTATTCGGAATCCTAATCCTGTGGTTTGTCGTGAAAAAAGGCTGTAAAATCGTGCTCCGATATTCCAAAGCTGCCGCAATTATGTATTTTACAGCTTTCATTCTGTTTATTTTGCTGACGCGTCTAATGCATTGGCGTTACACGCCGGTGATTTATAATGGAAATTTTCTGCTTCCTGCCGCGGCTTTCCTGTTCATGTATGAAGCTGAATCTAAGAGGAAAGCCGCGATTGCAGTATGCGGGTTTATATTTGGAGCCGTTTTTCTGCAGATTTTCTTTGGATACCTGTATTTTACATTATCGGGACTGCTGCTGGTGATAATGGACGCAGCGGCAGTCTGTGTTGTCCTTTGGATGAGAGAGCGTTTCTCGCAGTCGTTTTCACCCAGAAAGAGCTTGCTGTATGTTGGAATGATCCTGTTGGTATTGCTATTATCGATATTAGCAATTTTTGAAAGCGCGCGGAGCGGAAAGGAGAATGTTTTTCAGAACTTCTTTTTTCCGGAGCAAAGTGCAGAAAGCGTGATGGATGACAGCTATAACTCTGTACTGATACGTTCTCTGCTGGAACGTTCTTCATGGATTGGTCCTGTGAAATTGAGCGTCGAAGAAATGCAGGCCTATCGCACGGGAGAGTGGTATTTCGGCAGCGGGCAGACAGTGGATTTGCCGTACAATGAGTATGAGGCAGAACATGTGGTATTGGAAGATATCCTGCCATACAATTTCAGAAATAACTATATGCTTTCGTACCTCATTCTGCGCTGCGGCAGGATGGCAGGTATTGTCATGTCAGCGATTATCTGTGCGCTTTATGTATTGCTGCTTCGCAGAGTCGGACAGATTCGAGGCAGATATGGATATTTCATTTCTGTGAGCAGCTTTTTTCTGCTCGCAGGGCAGGCGATTTTATATATAATGGGGAATTTTGGATAGCAGTTTGGACAGTTTTGCAATTTGCCGTTCGTTTCGGAAGGTCTTGCAAGTATTTTTGTAAATGCCGTTTTGATAGGAAGTATTATGGCTTCATATAAATATGATAGTGTGCGGAATGTTGTATTTATGGATACAAGGAGGTTAGCATGAAAAGGATTTTAAAAAGTATAACAATAATAGTTTATCATTATTGTTGGTAATAATGAATATATTATGTGTTTTCGCGGACTCGGCGGCTAGAGGCCAAAATATTACAATTGTTGATAATGCCTTTACTGAAATTACAGGTTCAAATGGAGGTGTTTCAACATATGGAACGTCAAAGCCGAGTGCTATACATGATTTAAGTAAGTCATCCTTAAATGTAAAAGGAACAATGAAAGCTTCCGTCTATTCAAATTACAAATTTAAACCTGTTGATGGAAAAATTGTTATAGATGGGTATATTAGTTTAGCAGAGTATTCGGATCAATGTTATTTTACTGTGAAGCTATGTGATACTAATATATTATCCGGGGATAAGATTGTTTATAAAAGTGCTTCTTCTGAACAATCTGCATCTATAGACAAAACCTTTACCGGATTAAATAATAATCATTATTATTATTTATATATTAGTAAATCATCTTCGTCTACAGAGGCTAAAGCAGATATAAATCTAGTTGTA
>CAZGBL010000015.1:0-21720 GCA_964523955.1 uncultured Oscillospiraceae bacterium
AGCAATAGTTTGCCGGTTTTTGATTACACTAAACTGTCAAAGACGGGATTATATCCGTCATCTTGAAACTCTACAAGAGTGCTGTCTCTGCTGTAAAAAAGCCCTGCCTCAAAATGACCGGAGAAAATGGAAAATATTCCCCGACCATCTCTTAGAAAGCGTAAACGCCGCCAGTTTCCGCAGTTCTATTGAAAACTCCGAAAAAATGCGGCGCGATTTCCTTCCATGATGACAAAAATCGAGTATGAGGGGGTCGGGAAATAGACAACCCCTTTTCTGATTGCCGTTTTAAAATTAAAATTTCCCTATTTTTCTATTCTTTTTCTTTCGCTTCCGATAACCGAAATATCCGCCGCACATAGCCACCAACAAAAATAAAAACGTCAGCGCCATCGCAGGCAAAGGATTTTTTCTCACCGTCTTCTCTATCACTTCAAAAATAGAGTCCTGATCCTCTTTCATCGTATCCGGAGCCTCGCCGCTTTCCGAATCGTCCTGCATACCCTCTGTCTTGCCGCCGCTGTCGGGCGCGGCGTCATCCGACTCCGATTCGTCTTTTTCCTTCATCTGCATTTCAGCGGGAAGACTCATCCTTGCTGTCGCAGGATCATTTCGCTCAGAAATGTCTGTATCGTTTTCCGGCATATGTTTTACATCATCCTCTTCTCTGTCACTGCCATTATTTTTATCACTCTGATCTGAATCGACATCAGAGCCATTTCCTTCCGATCCATCATCTTCACCCGGCTGATCGCCATCGCCTTCTCCGCCTCCAGATCCGCCGGAGCCCCCGGCGCCGTTATCCGTCTTCGGCACAAACCAACTGTCTACGATTTCCGTAGCTTCACCGTATTTAAAGCTCACAGAGACCGATGCGTCACAATTATATGACATTGTAAACGAATCTCCCTGCACTTCCACTCTCGGTCCTTCGATATACTGAACGATGATCCTATCGGGAATATTTCCCTGATATGTATTATACCTGTAATATGTAGTTCCTCCCTGACTCTCGCTGCGCTCTGTCCATTCTTTCAATACGATTCTGTCCTCCTCGTCGGCTGACGCAGCGACAAATACATCTTCTCCCCTGCGCGCATATACCTGCTCTTTTTTTTCGGACAGACCGGTCCTGCCCAGCGTTATACGACAGGAATCGTCTGACGCCGAAGCGACTCTGTTCACCCTCGGTTCCCCCAGCGTCGGATACAACCCGTCAGTCTGCGTCCAGATATTCCGCGCCTGAGTCCCTCCGTCTAACAGATATGCGACTTCGCCGGTGTAAAAAAGTTCCTCAGCCTTTTCCTCAACCGCACTGCTGGCCGTCATGCCCGTACGGTCTCCCACGGAGGAGACGCGATCCGCCTCTGCCGTACCCGCCGCATTCTGCCGCTTTGCTGCACTGGAGCTTACGGTTTCTCCGCCTTCGGACGAATCCTTTTCCGACACGACATACGCGCTGTAAATATCCGTTTCATACGCACATCGTCCCACCAGCAAACCCGCCGCTGTGTCCAGCTTCTCACTCTCCTGAGCAGTCAGAGAAACATCGCCTATGTTATAGACATATGAAATTTTTTCGCCGCGGCTCACATAAGTATCGCACATCTGCGAGGCGTCCTTATCGTTATTTCCCGCAAGCCCGACGATTCCTCCCGCATAGATGCCCGGTAAGTAATTCTTATACAGATAGGTGAGATCGCCTGCCCCCGCCGATATATCTCCGGCGTTGAAACAATCTGATATCTGACCGTCTGTAGCGCCTCCGGCGATGCCTCCGGCTCTGACGGCGGCATACAATCCGACGCATTGGTGAGATATCTTCACATCTCCTGTATTTTCGCATCCGGTGATATCGCATCTGGCGTAGCCCGCGATTCCGCCAGCCGACGGCCCTGCATACATTGGAACGACAGACTGGCTGTCGCTGAACGCCGCGCCTGTGACATACTTTCCATGAGCTGCCTGTCTCGTAGTGAGGATTTCCACATCACCGCTGTTGCGGCAGCCCTTTATATCGGTCTCGGCATATCCTGCGATTCCGCCGGCAAGAATCGTATCATTGCCGTTTCCTTCCACATTTCCCACATTGACGCAGTCTGTGATTTCTCCCTGAAACGCCTGTCCTGTGATACCTCCCACGGTACACTGCTTCGCATCCAGCCATTCTGTCGTCGATGCAGATACGGAAAGCTCCGCTCTGCCGCTGTTCGTACAGCCGACGATCTTCACACCGTCGCCGTATCCCACGATTCCTCCCACGCTCAATCCACTGCAGGAAGCTGTGGAAACGTTGAAACTCACGCCGATCCGGACACTGCTTTCACATTCAGAAAGAAATCCGTCCTTCACGCAGCCTGCGACGCCTCCTACGCTGGCGCTGTCGCAATAAGACAGGCTCCCCGCCTGAAGCTTCACAGAAATCTCACCCGATGCCGAACATCCGGAAATGCTGCCTGTGAGTCGCCCCACGATAATGCCGCAGTCTGCAGAACGACGCGTTTTTCCTTCCGGCTTCAGCGAAATCCGCGCGCCTTCCACACTGAGATCTTTGACAGAGACCTTTTCAGCATCGGAAGATTCGATATACCCGAACAAACCAGCGCTCAGATATCTGGAATTTCCTGCGGTCCCATCCTCACCGATGGTCAGGCCGCTGACCGTATGACCGTTCCCATCAAAATATCCGCAAAACGGATATCCTCTTTCAAAACTGGTTTCATCAGAAGAATCCATGCCGTAACATCCGATGGGCAGCCATTCTATACCGGCCAAATCCATATCCGCCGTCATACGAAAATACGTGTCCGCATAGCTGTTCTGCTTCGCTCCGTTCACTCCGGCCACATCCTGAGCCAGCTTTGCCAGCTCGTCGGCGCCGCTGATCAGGTAAGGATCTGATTCTGTCCCCGTTCCTGCAGCAAAACGCTCAGCTGCCGATCCTCCCCAGACACTGACAGGCTCCCACTGCGCCGTAAACACCACGTCCGCCTCCGGCATGAGAAAAGCTTCACCGATTTCCACATATTCAGAAAATTGTTCTCCCTGCCCCGTCAGTTCATCGATAATGATATAATCCGCTCTCCAGCCCTTCAAAAAATGACCCTCGTATTTGAGATCTCCCGCTGCCGGCAGTATCACGCTGTTTCCGGAAATATAGCTTCCATTTTCCGGCAGTGTCCCTGTGACGCCGCTTCCGGCAGGTTCTGCCGGTACGCCGGAGTCATACGATACGGTGTAGAGACGTTTCCATACAGCAGACAGAGAAAAATTTCCGAACGGCTCATATTTATCGCCCGGCTTCAGGATCAATGCCTGTCCGTCGCTGTCCTTCTCTGGCGTTCCATCAGGCAGAACGATATTCCAACCGTCAAACAGATACCCTTTCCTCGCGAATAATCTGAAAGCCTGGGGAGCGTCAAGGACATCTTCTTCAAAAACGCGCCCGATATAAGCGCCCTCGTCTGAATCTAATCGTTCTGCTTCCTCGCCGCCCTCTATCATATAATCGTATACCTCAGCAGCGCGCCACAGCGCACAAAAAATCACACTGTTTTGACGATATGATTCATCCGTACCCAAAACCTCTTCGTCCGCCACCTGGAGCTCATCAGTATCCGAAGCTTCCTCGCCGCCCACATTCTGAGATTCGCCGCTGTCTTCTACATCCTTCTTATCAAAAATATACACCTGTCCGGGCTGGAATATGTCAGAATCAAAAGCATCCTTCCGCTGCCACCCGTCGAAAATAAATCCGGAACCAGGCCGTTTCAGCGCTTCGGGCAATGTCACCTCGGCGCCGGAGATCACCGGGCCGATAGCGGGAGGAATCGTTCCTTCATAATCAGAGCCTCCCTCAAATTCCACCATATACCCCACGGTAACGGTGATGATTTCACTGCGCGCTTCTGAAGATTTTACTTCATAGGAACTCTCTTCTCCAACAGTATAGACAGCCTGAAGATAATAATAAAAGACGCCCTCCGACTCCACAGACGGAAAATACTTCGGACAATTCTCTTCACCTACCGGCTCAGGATCACCGCCTTCTAAATCGCTGCATTGAAACCACCGATATGTTAAAACGCCTTCATCCGACTCAGCGCTGCTCCCGCTTACCTCTGCAATCAGGCCATCGTCTTCTGTCATTTCCTGGCCCACCGTGTATGCTTTTTCCGCAGACTCTATTCGTATCTGAGGCGGAGCAGGCGATGACGTCTCCTGATCCCCGAAATCTTCATCCATATTTTCACCGCCGCTGCCGCCTTCCGTACTTCCACCTGCGTCTCCGCCAACGCTTCCATTTTCAGAATTTTCGCCGTCGCTGCCGATTCCGAAAACCACAGTTTCATTTCCGCCGGTTTCACGATCCCCTGCTCCTGCACTTTCCATCCAGACGATATCCGCCGCTGCCGGCAAAGGCGTCAGCCAAACAGCCGCCAGCGCAAAACACAAAGCTGCAGCTGCGTACTTTCTCAGTTTCTTTTTCATTAGAGCTACGTTCCTTTCATTTATCCATATCGTCATCAGGCGATTGAAGAACTCTGCCCTTTAAACTTATCCGATCTTCTGCCCTGATTCTTAAATGACCGCTATCCGCCGAACTCAGATTATCCGTCTAAAAGCGGCGAACACATGCGCACCAGACGTCCGTGGGCGTCAAAAAACTCGATTATTTTTACGTTTACACCATAAGCGTCCCGCATATTTTTTTCCGTAATCACTTCCGCAGCGGAACCGAACAGCAGCGGTCTGCCCCGCTGCAGCAGAGCCACATTTGACTCGCACATAAAGGCCTGATCCGGCGAATGAGTCGTCATGACGATACCATAGCCCTTATCCTTCAGAGCTCTGATCTTATTGATAACGCGGATCATATTGCCGTAGTCCAGGTTAGACGCAGGTTCGTCCAGTACGAGAAATTTAGGTTCCTGTGCCAGAACTCTGGCGATCATCACCAGCTGTCTTTCTCCGCCGGAAATATCCGTATAAGCTTGATTTCTGAGATGGCTGATTCCCATATCTGCCATGGCCGCCTCTGCGATCTCATAATCATATGCGCCCGGCTGTCCCAGATACCCGGTATTCCCCAGCCGTCCCAAAAGAACGACGTCCTTCACTTTATATGGAAAAGGCGGCACATGAAACTGAGATACATATCCCATGACGCCCGCCAGCTTTTTCGCGGGCCAGCGCGCTGTGCTCGCGCCATCCACCAGAATACTGCCCGACAGCGGTTTCGTAATCTGCAAAACCGTTTTAAATAGAGTAGACTTGCCTACGCCGTTAGGTCCCAGCAGACAGCAAACTTCTCCTGACTCCACGGAAAAATTTACGTTTTCCAGCACCGGCGGAAAGCCTGCATACCCGCAGCTGACATTCCGCAATTCCAGCTTCATCTCGATTCTCTCCTCAAAAATTCCATAAAGAGTTCTTCCAACTGTCCGTTTTCCAACGGAGTGGGAATAGCATACTGCCTGTTTCTGTCAATGCGCTCCGCCAATTTCCTGTAATGATCCGCCTGAGGATGATCAGGCGCATATTCGATTACCGTCTTTCGCCCCAACTCCGCTTCCTGCATGATGATGTGGCGCGGAATGAAGCCGATCATCTGAGTGCCGATCCGCTGCGCAAAATCCTGTACGATCTCCTGTTCCCAGGCGATATCCTTCCCATTACAGATCAGCCCGCCTAAACGAACGGCTCCTTCGCAGGCATAGTGCGCGATTCCCCTGCAGATATTGTTGGCTGCGTAAAGAGCCATCATCTCACCGGAACAGACGATATAGATTTCCTGAGCCTTTCCCTCCCGGATAGGCGCTGCAAAACCTCCGCACACGACATCCCCCAGCACATCGTAAAAAGCGTAATCATAATGATCGTCATAAATCCCCACAGATTCCATCATCTGCAGGGCGAGAGAAATTCCCCTCCCCGCGCATCCGGTGCCGGGCTGCGGACCTCCGGATTCCACCGCAGTCACTCCTAAAAAGCCTGTCCGGGCGATCTGTCTCTTTTCCAGCCGATCGCCGTATTTTTCCGCCAGCTCCATGACGGTTTCTCCTCCGAAGCCTCCCAAGATGAGTCTCACGGAATCCGCCTTCGGGTCGCAGCCCGTCAAAAGAACCTGATTTCCCTGTTCCGCCAGCGCAGCCGCCAGATTCTGCGTCACAGTGGACTTACCGACGCCGCCTTTTCCGTAAATCGCTATCTGCCTCATGTATTACATCCCTTTCACACAATTTCACAAACATTTTCCCGATGGCTTCCATCTACAGAAAGAAAAACTTCCTCACATATCCGGCGCGGCCTGCTGCGATCCTGCAATTCTTATGAAATTCCCGGTAAAATTCCTGAAACCGTCTGCAGTCCTCCGGGCGGGCTTCATATCTTCCGTATCTGACGCGGACGAAAATATCGGTCAGTTCTTCAAAAGAGGTATGATCCGCTGCAAACCGCTTCAGCTTTTCTGCATTCTTTTCCGCATAAATGTACGGTGAATCATCCGGCATTCTCTCCATTCCCATAATTTTTAATTTATCAATGAAGTATAAATAAAACATTTCCACCTGTATTCCCGCACTCTGACCTGCAGCTTTTTTGAACCACAACCGCCTCTGCAGAAGCTTTCCGCCGAAAAGCAGACAGAGCAGGAAAATCACCGACAGAATATACCACAAAACAGTATACTTATTTTTATGATAGCGAATGGCCGTCGCCTCTTTTTCCTCCCCGCTTCCGTGTCCGTCAAGGGCGTTTTCCTGCGATTTCTGATCATCGTTCCCATCCGGATTTTCCGGCGTATTTTCCGCTTCCTCCTCCGGCGCAGAAGTGACAGAAGAATCCTCCTTTGTCTGATTCGACCGTTCCTGCAGATCGGTTACGGGATAATCATCTGCGATCCCGATGAAATCGAGACTCTGCACCGCGATATGCTTCGTCAGAAGATGAAGCTCCCGTACCGGCGGGCCGAGAGGATGGATCACCGCGCCGTAGATACCTGCTGAAACCGCCAGAGCCAGCGCAGCCGAACATACAGCAGTAAGTCCGCAGCGAAAAAACGCCGGTGTGACAATATCAGACGTCACGGCGCTCTTCTGGTAGTTCAGCAGGATCAGCTGCGCCGCGCAGGCCAGCTGAAACAGAACGAAACAGACTGGAATTCCATCGAATTCCAAATATTTCAGCGCCGTCATAATAACAACACCTGTCGGAAATAAAACAGCGATTCCCCATCTGGCAGACGACAGCAGCCAGACGTATACCGAAGAGAGGAAGAGTACGATAGGATAGATATAGATCACCGTATCGCTGCCGATCTCATCCACGATACTGAGTTCAAGGCTTCTCATCCAAAGCACGGCAGCCGTGAGAGCCGCCGTCATTCCCGCCGTTCCCAACGCTATGGTCTTTTTGCTGTAGCTGCATATCAGAAAAACCGCCTGCAGCAAGCCTGCGATACACAGTGCAGGCAAAAGCCGATCTGAAAAAGAATAGGCGTCCAGATTAAATCCCTGAAACATACTGACCGACAGCGCCGCCGTCATCACCGAACAGAGAATCCATTTCCAGATATGATTTTTTAAATAATTCCGAAACATTTCGCCTCCCCAGAATTGAAGAACTGTCTCAGCAGAAGCGCTGCGACATCTTCAGAAAAACAGCTATCCGACATCCTCTACGTCCTCCAATATCCGGAACGGAACGCCTGCCGACGAAAGCATCCGAAGCTCCTGTGCGAAAGGATTTTCGGCGCCGCGGTCTGTTATGCGTCCCGACTTACGTCCTGTTTTGCCGTCTCCGTCCTTCCCGCTTTCCGATTCATCTGCCTTCCCGCGAGATTTTTTGTCCGTTTCTCCGCCCTTCGGGCCGGCCGCCAGAAAGACACAAGGATGTTTTCCATTCCGCTTCGCTTCGAGAATCGCCTGAACCATTTCCCTGTTTAAAAATCCGGTACAGATAAAAAGATTCGTCTGACCGTAGGCGGCTTGACCCTCTTTTTTCACCAGCTCAGCGCCTTTGCCGCCTCCGTCTGTGCGCATTCCGGGAAGCGCTGCGATGAGACTCTCTCCTGTGCTTTCCGCCGCAGGAATCAGCCTTCTCCTGGCCCCCAATTCATCAAAAAAGATCAGATCGCAGTCTACGCCGTTTTTCTGCGCATACCGCGCTGCTGAAAGCCCAGATTCTACAATACAGTCCAAGACGCAAAGCACCCGCCCATCCCCATAATCAGGACAGGTAAAATCGAATAATACCGAAATCCCTGTATCTGTATACGTTTCCATGACCTTCGTCATATAGCCCACCATGTGAGCCGATAATTTCCAATGAATCTGCCGAATGGGATCGCCCGCCGAGTAATTGCGGACGCCGCTGTAGTCTATACCGTCTCTGGCGGCAGGCGCCGCAGAACGCGCCGTCTCTGCACGATTTTCATCGGATAGAGGCAATTCCGCTATCTCCTTCGTCTTCGGCAGAACGCTCACCACAAAAGCGTTTTCCTCCCCTGCGGCTTTCATACAAAAAATCCCCAGCGGATCGTACAAAAGAAAAGATTTGATCCCCGCCTTATAAATGCCGATATGCGCGAATTCCGCGGTAAAGCTGAATTCCTGCTCCATTTCCGCGCCTGAAACAAACGTCATAACAGCAGATGAAAGATCCCTGCCGCTGCTGTCTTCTGTAAAAAATTCAGCGGTTCCCCTGATGAGAACCAGCGGAGACCGATTCGTTATTTTCACATTAAAAACGGCTGTCTCCGCCCTTCTGCAGGATTTTTTGTCCACTGAAATGCTGCAGGACAGACTCCTCTTTATAATTAACAGATAAATAATTCCTACTCCTGCGAAAATGAGCAGAAACAGCGGCGGCAGATATCCGTAGATATCATTTATGTACTGAGCAGGCAGGGCCGACAGCACGAGAACTGCGAGATACACAAAAAATCTCCTTGTAACAGAAAACGGCCTCATTCCCATCCTCTCCTTCCCTTAGACAGAACCATCATGAAAACAGGACCTGTGAGAAGACTCACCACCGTTCCCAGCGTAAAGACCTGCGTGTATCTGCTAAAGCTGCACACGATAGTGATAATGCGGCAGATCAGCAGGAATCCTGCGCCGAACAACAGGCAGGAATAATATTGATTTTTAAAATTGACGCCGAACAGATACCGGCTGATGTGAGGTACCATGAGTGCCAGCATGCTGATATCTCCGCTGTACATTACGGTAGTGATGACGAGAACCGTTCCGCACAAAAGGGACAATACACTGATACCGAAGGTATTCAAACCCAGAGTCCTCGCTTCCTCCTGAGGAAAACACACTGCATTCATGCTGAAGCGCATCAAAAACAGAGGGAATAACGCGAAAATCACCGACGCCGCAAACAGGACAACCGACGCGCTCCCGGAAAATCCGAAGCCGTTCATAAACAATTCCTGAAGTACGGTCAATTCCTCATCCGACAGATACCCATTCATGAAATTGACCGCTTCCATAATAATCCTGGCCAAAATACTGCCAGCCAGCAGCATTTCTACGGTAGAAAACTTTTTTCCTCCCAGAAATCTGCCGTATGCCACCACCGCCAGCAAAATCACAAAAGAAGCTGCGTAGCAGTAAATCGCTGCTCTGACCGTCATAAACACGGCCGACGTGGAATACTGCCAGACGAGAATGAGCATTCCGAGATTTACGCCGCCGGAAACGCCCAACATAGACGGCACAGCGATAGGATTGCGGAATACATTCTGATATACCGCCCCCGCCAGAGAAAGGCTTGCGCCTGCGACTGCGGTGAGCGCCGTGCTCTTCAGTCTGCCCGCCGTTTCCAGCAGAAGAGGATAAGATGCGATCACCTCGCTCTTTTTCAGACTGCCCGGCAGCTGAAGAAGATCCGCAAAGAATATGCGGACCAGCGCCGCCAGATTTTTTATCTCCTGCAGCGGAGGAATCAATCCTAGCCTGGTCGTCCGAAGACACAGCGTAAAACAGAATAACAGCAGAACGAACAGAGCGGAAAAAACGATCATTTTTCTCTTCTGCCTCTGTTCCTGCAGGCTCGTATCCACCAGTCGCTTAAGCCCAATCTCCATGCTTCTGCCTCCTGTATACTGTCATTATGATGAAAAAAATAATCCCTCCTGCGATACTGGTCACATTGCCCACGCTGGCGCTGAAGCCGATCATATAGCTGATATCATACGCTGTCAGAAGAAGAAGCGCGCCCATCAGCGTCGACGCCGGCATCAGATATTTATAATCCGGTCCCACGATTTTCCGCGCCGCATTGGGCGCAATGAGACCGATAAAAGCGATCTGCCCGCAAAAAGAGAGAATGACTGCCGTGAGTACCGTGCTCAGGATGATCAGGAGCAGTCTCTGCCGCCCTACATTCATTCCCATACTCTTAGCCTCATCTTCTCCGAAGACGATGATATTGATCCGTCCGCTCATCAGATGAACGATCGTCAGACACAGCAAAACAGGCACAGCCATCAGAAGAAGAATCTGCGGATGGCTCATGCTCCCAAAAGAGGCCGTCGTCAGACTCGCCGCCGCTGACGCGCCGCTTCCATGAAGCAGAGACACGTTATACTGAAGTACGGTGATCAGCGAATTGATAATACTGGAAAATACCGTTCCTGAAAGGATGAGCGTCACTACAGAAATTCTGCCCCTCCCCGCCAGCTTTGCCGCTGTCATTACAAAAGCGACAGCGATAAAACATCCCGCCAGCACGAAAAACTGACCCGTATATCGTTCAAAAAGATTTTGGCTGTCGTAAATAGCCTGTCGATCCTCATAGGATATGACAGAATATGTCGGAGGCGCCAGAAAAAACAAACTATACACAGCCTGCCCCAACAATCCGCCGGACTGAACGCCCAAAAGCGTAGGCGACGCCGCCGGGTTATGAAACACGCCCTGATACACCGCGCCCGACGCCGCCAACGCGCCGCCTGTCAGTATCACTGCAGCAAACTGAGTCAAAAAAAATTTCATGCCGCTCTGTTCCGTCCCGCCCGTCACCATTCCCACCAGGCTGTCCGTGCGGATTTTGACGTTTTCTACGAGCCATGCCACAGAAAATCCTCGATACGTCAAATCCAGCACCGCCAGCACGGAGATCAGAAAAAACACAGCGACGATTACTGCCAGACCCAGGACGATAGCTGACTCCCTTCCTACAGACAGGCGCTTTTTCTCCTGCAGTCGGTACAGACGCGTATCTTCCTTCTGGATATTCATCTTTACAGCGCTCTGCAGGCGTCTGTCATTCGTCGTAGCTTTCTTTTTCATAAATCAACTGCCATTTCTACTACTTTCATAAATTTATCCGACTTTTTATTTGCAGGCTCAATTTAAAATTTCATTTATCTGGGCTTCCGATAAATCGATGCGGTAAAATACGCTGTAAAACTCTTTTATCATACTGCGCACTTCCGCTTCCGAATAGGCGTCATAAAACTTCCACGCCGTCCACACGCTCTCCAGGATGCTTTCGCCGGAGCCGCTGCTCCAGCTTCCGATTCCCGACGGATTCACATAGATCTCATAGGGCTTCGTAACGGATGTTCCCACGATGGAGCCATCCTCTGCCAGAAATCCGTTGGCCTCAAAATTGCCGTCGCCGGACACCACATGCCCGTAAACAGCCCAAAGAGGGTCCGCTTTTAACTTCTCCGCCGTCTCTCTGCTGTCCACGATAATGGCAGGAAAAGAATCTTCCCCCAGCCCTGCCTTCAGCATCTGCAAAAGACGGTCGCCGTTCACTTCACTCGCCATACTGCCTTCGATGGTCAGCTTTCTCGTAGACGTCACGATAGGCGTCACATACGCGTTTTTCGATTTCACCGTCTCGTAACACGCCATGGTGTTTTCTACGCCTCCCAATGCCAGAAAACTGCTCACCGCTCTGCACAACGCCGTACTGCTGTTGCCCGTATAAGCGGCTCCGACGCCTTCTCTTGTCACATAGCGGCTGTTCGCCAGCTTATAGTGTGCCTCGTCGTCCCAGCCTGCGATATACAGAGAAAATTTTCCTTTATAATAACCGTCTCCCGTCTGATTGATATCGGAAAATCCATTGGAAATGCCTGCGCCTTTCACCTTAGACGCCACATCTGCCGCAGTTTTCTCAACATACTGACAGTAATTTTCCGCCAGCTGATTTCCATCAGCGCCGCCCTGACTGCTGCGGTCGCCCACGATAGAGCCCGTCAGCCGGACAGCCTCCTGTATGTTCTCCAGAGAATCCAGGGGCGGCAGCACCACATACGGAACGCCTGCATTCTGCAGCTCCGTAAGCTGACGGTCGGTAAAAGCGGAATTGCCGCTGATTTCGATACAGACGTCAGGCGCTGTATTTAAAAGTCTCTCAAAACTGTCGTCCGTCATAGCAGTCGTTCCGTCGCCCTGCCAGAGCGGCTGCGCTTCAGAAAACGCAGAAAGATTGATCAATCCGCTTCCTAAAAATTGTTCTGACGCTGCCCGGATAAGATCCTCTCCTCCTACGAGGTAAAGCAGCTCCGCAGCCTGTCCGGGAGCCGCGGCTGACGTCACATTTTCCGGAACGCTGACGAGAACGCCGCGGCCGTCTGCGATCTGGCGGACGCCGTCTGTTCCTGGAACGAGTTCAAAGCCGTCGTCTCCCGTGCCGCCGTTTCCCATTCCGCCAGAAGCTGTGTCCGGCTGCTCTGCCGAGCCGCCTCCGTTCTGCTGCTGATTCATAGGATCTCCCGTGCCGCCTCCGTTCTGCTGCTGATCCATAGGATCTTCCGTGCCGCCGTCAGCCATTTTATCTGCAAGGCCTCCTTCCCGGTCACTGTTATCGTTAGGCGACAGCTCAGATGCATCGCTGAGGTTCGATTCGTCTCCTGAAACAGGAGTCGTCTCTTTTTCCTGTTTCTTGCGCTGAGAATCATCCGATTGCTTTTTTTCCGTCAATTTATCTGTCTCATTTTGACTTCCGTCATTGTTTTCAAATTCTTCCGCTGATTTTTCATGGAGAAATTCTTCAAATCTATCCTGTATCAGTTCGTGAAGCACCGGGCTGTATTTGCAGCCGCTGAATCCCGCCAGAGCAAAAAGAAGAAAAACAGTCAGCGCTGCTCGCCGCAGCTTCGCTTTATTAAAAGCTTTCCTCTTGCCGAGATGGGGCTCCCCGCCCCTCCACTGTCTCATACTTGTCATTTCAAGCTCACCTCCCGACGATCTTCGTCCGGCGATAACCTTCCGTGAGATCACAGCCTTCACTCCGGTACGCTCCCTCCGTCCCGCCGCATTCCTTTATCTGTCCGCAGGGTTCGGCCGGCCAGAGGCTTTCGGCAATCCGGCACAGCTCTTTCAGAGTATCCGCGTCACCGGGATTCCAGTGAGAATATAATCTGCCATAATTACCTGACACAGGCGGATGAACGATGGGAAAGAACAGGCTGTCCGGACATACGTCTCCAAACATCTGAAAAAGAGGATCGGAAATGATGAGATCATAGCCTCCATATCTCAGCAATTTTTCCAGATCGTCTTCACCTGACAGGGATACATCTCCTTCCTCCATTCGCTCCGATTCCATGATAAAAAATCCCGCTATATGTACATTCTGCGCTCCTCGCTTTCTCAGAATCAGCCGAATGCACGATGAAAGCACTTGCTCTCCGATAATCAATATGGAAATTCCTTCAGGAAAGGCGCCTTGCCCCCGCTTCGGCTGAGATTCCGTCTGGAGCCTGCCGAATCCGCCGAATTGACCCGATCCATTGAGCTTATCAAATCGATAGGACATGCCCAGCCGCTCTGACAGATATTCATCCAGCGTCGCATACGGAATCTTCCATTCGTTTTTCATCTTTTCAGCCACAGCCAGGCCGGAAACAGAGCATACGATATTTTTATCCGCCTGACTGCACCTCATCCAACGCTCAGGATCAGATTCCGTTCCCCAAACAGAGACGATCTCACAACCGTCATCCTGCAGCCAATGTCTGATCTGCGTCCGAACAGATTCCCACGGAAAATCCAGAGAATTCAATCCTAAAAGATTTACCTTTGTTTGAATCGTTCCGGCTTTTCTTATTCCGTCTCTCCGTCCGCCGCCTTTCAGCCGTTCATAGATAACGAGAAAGGCTTCCGACATTCCTTTGTCATAGTACCGATTTCCAGTGGTAGGAAATGCGAGTACCGGCAAACCTTTCTCTTTTTCCAGACGAGCCGCTAACCCCTTCAGATCGATACCTAAAAGCGCGGCTACCGGCGTTCCCACAAACACTGCCTGCTTTGCAGGAAAACGCTGAAGTATCTGCCTGTATTTCTCCATAAGCTCTTCATCGCTGCCCATGACACAGCACATCTCGCTGATACGCATGCCTTCGTAAGCGGCTCGTCGATCCTCGCGTTTCTCTGTAAAGCCATAACAGCGCAGTACTGTTGCGCCGGGGTCATGACCGATCACGACAGAGTCCGAATCGCAGAAGATACTGCACACTCCGGTGCTGTCTGTCGCAAAAGGCAAAAGTCGGTTCCAGAGCTGTTTCATCTCTTTTTCCTTCCGTCAAAACGTTCTCGGCCAGCTCCGCTGATTATTTTTCCATTTCCATCGACTCCGTCGATTTCATCCTCTCGCTCCAGCACGACATGAATCTGAGAGAGAATATCAGAAACGATCATCTGCGGCGTCCTCTGCTGCAGCTTCGCCTCGTGGTTCAGAAGGATCCGGTGGCTCAGGATATGGGGCGCCAGATACCGGATATCATCTGGTATCACATAATCTCTTCCCTGCATCAGCGCCCAGGTCTTTGAAGCGCGAAAGAGCGCGATGCCTCCTCTGGGACTGCAGCCCAAAAGCACTTCCGCACTGCCGCGGACAGCCGTAATGATCTGTACGATATACCGTCCTAAAACTCGTTCCATATGTACTTGTTCTGCCAGACTTCTCAATCTCATGATATCCTCCGAAGAAGCGGCGGCTGTAATCGGAGATCTGGAACTCCCCCTGGAAAACAGAACGTCGACTTCCTCTTCAAAAGCCGGATAGCCCATGGAAACCTTTAAGAGAAAACGGTCCATCTGAGCCTCCGGCAGAGGATACGTACCGTAAGATTCCAGGGGATTCTGCGTTGCCAGCACCATAAACGGTTCCTCCAACAGGTAAGTATGAGAATCCACCGTCACCTGTTTTTCTTCCATGGCTTCCAGAAGACTGGCTTGTGTTTTAGCAGAGGCTCTGTTGATCTCATCCGCCAGAACGATATTGCTCATAACAGCGCCCCTGCGAAATTCAAATTCTCCGCTCTTTTGATTGTATACCGAAAATCCGGTGACATCCGACGGCATGAGATCCGGTGTAAACTGAATACGCTGAAATCCGCAGTCTACGGACTTCGCCACCGCGGCGGCCAGACTCGTCTTTCCTACACCCGGTACATCTTCTATGAGCACATGGCCGCCGCTGAGCAGCGCCAACACCACCAGTTCGATGACAGATCTCTTCCCGATGATCACTTTTTCCACATTGGCGATGATTCCCGATATTTTCTCTGCCGCTCTTCCGGCCGTTTCCGGCGTCAGCGCGGATGTTTTCTTCTGTGTATTTTCCATCTTAACGTTCCTTCTGTTGCAATTTATCTTGTCGCTGCTCCCGTTTATGTTCTTGCTGCTTCGTCGCTGCTCCCGTTTATGTTCCTGCTGCGTCGTCGCTGCCCTGCGCCATTCTGCGTTCTGCCTTACGCCATTCTGTCCCTGATCGGCTGCATTCCTCCTGCCGCCCCTGGATTTCCATCTCTCTATGCACAGCCTTTTATTCCTTTCGCTTTTATCGGCTGCATTGGTCGAGGAGCGTTTCCATCAGATGATTCAGCGCCGCATAACCCCATCGGCTGAGTTCGCCTTCACTATTCGGCGTCATAGCCTCCACCGGCAAAAACGCTTCCGCTTCCGGCCGCACCATCGCCTCACACGGAACCGCGCCGTATATGACCTCTCCCTGTGAAAACCGATCTCCTTCAAAGGGATGCATTCCCTTCCGTGACTCTTCTACTTTTAATTCGGGGAAATTTTCTCTGATCCAACGATAATCATCCAGCGTTTCTCTGGCAGCTCCATTTGCCCGCATGTTCTTAAACCGATTGACCGTTACGGAATCGATATCAAATCCGTATTCTAAAAGCGCACGCGCCATATCCCACGGATGCGCCGCATGCGTCAGATCGACTTCTAATTTTCTGCCCTCCAGCCGGCTCTGAGCTTCTTCTATCAGACTCCGTGATTTGTCGCCCTCACCTTCCGTATCCGCTCTTTTACAAAAAAATCGTTCCAGTTCACCGTAATTCTTTTCGACTTTCTGAAGACGAAAACTATGAGGCAAAAAAAGCCACGGAATCCCAAACCGCTTTTCCAAATATCTGGCCGCAGGAACCATTTTTTCTGATGTAACCAGATTGAGAGCCGCCTCCGCGCATCTTTGAAAATCTTCAAATTTTTTCCAATTTCCAGAGCTCTGCACCCAGGCCTGTCCGAATCCATCCGCCAGCCGAAAAAGCTCGTTATCTGCTGAAAAGGGAATATTTCCTGAAAGTACGCAGATGCCGGAACGTTTTCCTTCGTACCTGTCGAGCATCTCAAACAGATTGCTGTACAAATCGCTTTCTCCTACTCTCACCTTGTCAAACCGCTGAAACCGGCTTTCCATATAATGTGCAGAAGCGAGGCGATATCTGCTCCGTATCTTTCTCTTCAATTCCTCAAAATCCACATTCATAAACTGCGTCTGGCAGCCCGTGAAAAAGACGATGCCCCGGAGTCTGCCTTTATACCGTTCGATCAACTGTTCCACACTCTCGATAACCAGATCCTCACTCCTTCCCATAGCAAATTCCATATCGGAAGGACACAGAAAAGAAATCCTGCCGAAGCAGAAATTCATCCGGCAGTTATGCCGGGCGCACTCGGAAGGTCCTATGTAAAGGATGTGAGTGTCCGGAACAGAATAGAGCGCGGAGATTGGCATCCCACTCCGCGCTCCGTAAGGTCTGAAAGGTATGATGGAAATCACAGTGTACCGAGGCGCATCAGCATCGTAGCTACCTGCGCTCTCGTTGCAGTTCCCTTCGGCTGTATTTCTGTTGCAGTCACACCGCTGATAATGCCCTGCTTCACAGCCCATTGCATCGGCGCTTCTGCATATTGCGCCACCGTTCCCGCATCAGAAAACCTGCTCAAACTCTCTGACTGACTTACCTCTTTTCCTGCGAACTTACAGTAATTGTAGAGGAATGCAGCAAACTGCTGTCTCGTTACAGGATCCTGCGGACTGAACGTCGTCGCTGAGGTTCCGCTGGTAATTCCATTATCTGACGCCCATTTCACCGCATCTGCATAATACGCGCCGCTGCTGACGTCGGAGAAGGAAGCTGTTCCGCTTACCTCAGGAGATCCTGCCATGCGCCAGAGAACGGTTACTGTCATCCCTCGATTCATGGTGGTGTTCGGGGAAAAGACGGTATTCGACGTTCCGGAGAACAGGCTGTTTTCTACCGCATAGCCTACGGCTGCCGCAAACCAGGAGCTCTTCTCAACATCGCTGAACTTTTCTGCCGCTTTATCCGCATACTGTTCGTCTGTCAGAGTATCGCCTTTCGGATCAGAAGTGACAGGGTTGTCGTCTTCCGGCGAAGAAATAACATCCCCACCGGTTCCGCCGGAACTGCCGCCGGAGCTGCCGGAACCACCGCCTGAGCCGGAGCCGCCTCCGGAGCCGCTGGAGCTTCCTCCCGAACCGCTGGAGCTTCCTCCGGAGCCGCTGGAACTGCCGGAACTTCCAATACCGACTGTCATATCGGGACTCCATGCATGAGGCGCCATATTGTTTTCATAAGCTTGCAGCGTCTCTGCTGAAATTTCCGCTCTGTCGCCATAGTCATAGCTCTCGTCGGTGATCTTCTTATAGATCGGATCGCTCGTATTAAACGAACCGTCCAGCCACGTGCTTTCATCCGCAGCATGCGATTTGGCGAAGGCGATGCCTTCTTCGATGATCTTGTCCATCTCGGCTTTGTTATAATAATAATCGGTCTTGTCAGGAACGTCATCCAGCTCGGAAACTGCGTCCCAATAACCGTCTGTCATCTTCGCCACCACATTTTCCAGCGTAGAGCCCTTCGTAGAAATGTGATACCAGTTTTCAGCGATATACGCGATCATAGCCATCGGATTTGCCGCTTTATTGATTTCAGCCAGCTCATCTTTATATGCATAGAGCTGGGTGATCGGAAATTCCTGTGTAATGACATTGCAGGCCCATTCTGCCGCACCGCTGCACATGCCTAACACGATCTTTTCTTCTACGTCAGGAACCTGATCTGCTGCGAGATCCATACTCTCAAAATCGGCAAATAACTGCTTTTTCACTGCAGATGATGCGTAGATGAAATCGAACTCCGCCAGATCGGCAGCCGTGAGCTTGTAGCTTACCGTCTCGCCTACTGCGCCTTCTCTCTCGACCTTACCGAAGACCTTATTCGTCGTATGTGTTCCCAAAAGCTGATATGTCGGACTGAAGGTGGCAGATACCGTATACGTACTATCACTGCTGTTATATCCGGAAACGTAAGCCACATTCTTCTTTTTGATGGTTCCGCCGTACTCCTCGAGGTTTGACATGACATAGTAATAGATGCCATAGATCGCCTTTTCGTAGTCTGTAGCTATCACATAAGGATCTCCATAACGCGTAGTCAGCGTACCGTCGCTGTTATCGATAATATCGTTGAGCGCTTCTGCGATGATCTTCACGCCGTCGATCTTCTGATCGATCGTACCCACGCCCGTTTCGACAAAAGTAGGATTATAATTTTCAT
The DNA here is from genome assembly GCA_964523955.1 of uncultured Oscillospiraceae bacterium. GTDB lineage: Bacteria > Bacillota > Clostridia > Peptostreptococcales > Anaerovoracaceae > Alangreenwoodia. Next base: position 18,860 of record CAZGBL010000015.1, read on the forward strand.
CGCCATCCTGGTAATACGTATCTCCCTCTTTGAAAGAACGTATCAGCTCGATCTGCTCCGCATAGGAAGTCCCGTCATTTCCTACGATGAGATCCGGCCGCATATAGAGCGTCTTTGACACTCCGCCCAATTCTGCTATCGCTCCTGTATCGCTGTCATTTCCTCCGTAAGAAGCGTACATATTATGCGTATTGCTGTCATACGTGAGGATCGGATACATAAACTCAGACTGAGGCAGGACATTCCATACCTGTTCGTTTGTAGCTTCGCTTCCGTCCTCTTTGTTCAGCCATGCAAACGTTCTGACCTTGTTTTTATAGTCAAAAAATCTCGATACATAGTTAAAATTCCATACATAAGTGTCTGGATTCACGTTGACGTCCGAACCGATAAGATTCAGACCCACCCGATTTCCGTCTGCATCTTCGCTCTGCCAGGTAATGTTTCCGCCCGCTACCAGATCCGCTCCTAAAAGAGCCGCTACCGGAATGCTGGCTCTGAAGGCGTTCATTTTGACATTTCGGACGCCGTTAGAACCGGCTGTCGACATGGGAGCCTCCGGTTCTGTAAACGACCATGAGCTCTCAACATCTGCAAATGCGGCTGTGCAGTTCACCGATAAAATCATCGTGAGAGTCAAAAACAGACATAATATCTTACAGTTGCAGTGATTATTTCTGCGTTTCAATTTTTTGTCCCTCCATTAAAAAGTAAACTATATTAAATTAAAATATAATTTTATTTCCAATAACAATCTTATTAGTGTCCAGACAAACTAAATATGAATTAATTCTACGTTAAAGATACAATATATACTGTATTTATGTCAATGTACACAAATAACAGAATGCCTGTGCACGATGCACAGGCATTCTGTTATTCAGCCGAGCATAAGACATTTTTCTACATAAACGGCAAATTGAAGCTCAAAACATTTTTCCGAATCCGACAGATCCACGCCACAGAGATCTTCAATCTTTCGCAGACGCATATTGAGGGTATTTCTGTGTATGAACATTTTCTCCGCCGTCAGCTTTGCGTTTTTGCCGCATTGAAAGTACATTTCCAGCGTATCGGCAAGATCTCGATTGGAAGCGCCGTTTTCTGCCCGCAGGGAATAGAGCGGAGCGATGATAGGATTTCTCAAACGATAAAGCTGCTTGCGGTCGCGTACCTCTAAAAGCAGTACGAAAGGAATCATTTCATAAAAGGTTTTCACACATCTTTCTCTGTTGAAAATTTTCAGAGCTCTGGTAATCTGCATGGCCTCATGAATGCTCTCCGAAAATTCTTCGATTTTACACTTTGCATTGCCAATACCGCAGAAAAAGCGAACTCCCCGATATGCCTCGTACGCTAACCGCATCATATGTTCCCCGATCTGTACCAGATCGTTTTTTCGATCCTGATCCGGCAGCAGCGCCAGAAAATCTCCATTTACGACGCCGCACAGAACATTTTTTCCGTATATCTCACACAGGAAATCCCGAAATACAGATGTCAGTCCATGCTCTGCAAGCAATCTGTTTTGCGGCGCTTTATACGAAATGCAGACTGCCTGATGATATCGTTCAAAATCGTAATCGCAGAAACGCATCATCAACTGAAACTCCGATTCGCTCTTTTCCTTGCCCAAAGCGATACTGTTAAAAATATTGTTGAGACTCTGCTGATCTCCTGAATCCTTAAGTACGAAGAGCAGTATCTCCCGAACCATGATTCCTACGGGAAGCTCGCGATTTTTTATCAAAAATAACGGTAAATTTTCTTTCTGTGCAGCCGATATAGCCGACATCGGGATGTCATCCTGCTCTCCGTTTGAAAATATGATAATGCAGGGAAGGCCACAATGCGAGCTTTCTGTCACGATATCTGTTAAACGAGATCCCATCGTTTCAGCCGTATAATCGGTGATGAGAAGCATGTCGCCGCTGTTTGCATCGACGATGCCATGGCTTTCACCGGCTGACATATCTAAAATATGGTACCAGCAGATTTCAGCGGACAGATGATTGTGCCCCGCCAACAGCTCTGATTTTGAAAAAAACGGTATTTTCAACAAATCTGCACATCGAAAACTCATGAATTCGGCTCCTTTCTTCTGTCTCCCTGAAATGAGCGTCCAACTATCTATGTACTGCCGATAATCGTGCGGCTGCTCATCGATTCGTATCACGATACGCTATATTCATTCGACGTATTTTTAATAAAATAATATCTTAATTATACAGCAAAAAACAAAATATTTTTAAAGCAAATTAAATTCAATGATATGTATTAATATCCAAATTTTTTAATTTTTTCCTGTTCCGCTTATGTAAGACACATAATTTATAACCTTTTGGGCTCGAAAATCCACTCCTTTTAAGGGGAGAAAAGAGAACTGTTTCCTTTATCATATACAGGAATTACAGGAATATAGGAGCCGATGAATTCGAGATGCAAAATCGAATTTTCCTGCATAATAACAAGCGCCATTCCCCCGCCGCCAGGGTGTCCGAAAACTCAATGCAAAGCGATATGCGACACCAAATATAGTATTTAAGTCTAATAAGTGTGTCAATATAATGTATGCAGAGAAGCTGAAAGACAGGTTTTCGGACACCCTGCCGCTTCTGTAAGCGGCGGGTTCCATTTCCGACTTTCGGCGGCTGAACCATAATTCCCCGCCGAAACCCGGCTGAGCGAAAGCTCCTGACGCTTGCTGCAAGCTTTCGCGCCGTCCTTGACAAGCGAGCTTGTCAGGAGCTCTGCTCCGCTTTAAAAAAGAGTGTCCCTCTGCGTGAATGAACTGCTCCCTTCCAGACGACAAGTTTTTATTATTTCACTTGTCTGCCTGGAAGGGAGCGGTTTTCCATCGC
>CAZGBL010000016.1:0-21669 GCA_964523955.1 uncultured Oscillospiraceae bacterium
GCGCATATCGCACAGGGACAGAACTATCGCTTTTTAGGTTGATGAGGTCTTACCCGGTGATACGCGCATATCGCGCAAGGACAGAACTATCGCGGAAGGAGCAGCGCCGATAGCGGAAATAGAGGGCATATCATAGGAGACGGGAGTAACGATGGACGGTAAAATGAAAAATAAGGACGAAAAGATTTTCAGAATAAATGAGCTGAAGGCACAGAAAAATGCGGTGATTATGGCTCATTATTATGTTGAGGATGAAGTTCAGGAGGCAGCGGACTATATCGGCGATTCCTATTTTCTCAGTGAATTGGCGGCGAAAACAGAGGCGGAGATCATCGTTCTCTGCGGCGTATCGTTTATGGGAGAAAGTGCGAAGATATTAAACCCTGACAAAAAGGTACTTCTGCCTGCAGCGGAAGCCGACTGTCCGATGGCTTATATGGCAGAGGCGGCGGAGATTCGACGGATCAGAGCACGGTATCAAGACGTTGCTGTGGTATGTTATGTCAATTCTACGGCAGAGCTGAAAGCGATGAGCGACGTGTGCGTAACGTCCTCGAACGCGGTGAAAATCGTGAGAGCGCTGCCAAATAAAAATATTTATTTTATTCCGGATCAGAATCTGGCGCGTTTTATCGCAGCTCAGCTGCCGGAGAAGAATTTTATATTTAACGACGGTTATTGTCCGGTTCATCACGATATTTCGAGAGAAGATGTTTTGACGGCGAAAAGAGTTCATCCGAATGCGCCTGTATTAGTTCATCCGGAATGCAGGCCGGAAGTAGCGGAGCTGGCAGATTATGCCGGCAGTACGTCGGGAATTATAGAATATGCTACAAAAGACGAAGCTTCCGAATTTATCATCGTGACGGAGCTCGGCATTTTTCATGAATTAAAACGGCGTAATCCGAAGAAATCTTTTTATCCGGCCAGTGAAAAGCAGATCTGCGAAGGAATGAAAAAAATAACTCTGGATAGTGTTATTTCCGCTTTGGAGAATGAATCGCCAAGGGTGGAGATGGAGCCTTTTATGAGAGAAGAGGCCTATAAACCGATGAGGCGCATGCTCGAACTGTCAAAATAAAATTAAAAACGGAGCAGAGCTCCCGATTGGGGATGCAGCGCCTGTCTGACAAGCCTGCAAAATGAATTTAATAAATTTTGAAATTACGATTGATAATTTCTGAAAAACATGATAAAATGCTCTTTGTATTTCGCCGGCGTGATGGAATTGGCAGACGTGCGGGACTCAAAATCCCGTGGTGGCAGCACCGTATCGGTTCGACCCCGATCGCCGGCACCATTTTAACAGTAAGATTTACCGGCAGGCGGCGTTTGGCCGCATTTTTTGTAAGGAACTTATCGAATCTCAGGAGGATAATAAATGAGCGATACTACATTGAGCTATATTGTGTCATTTGCACCATTGATTTTGATCTTTGTCGCATTCTGGTTTTTCCTTATCAGACCGCAGAAAAAGAAGGATCAGAAGGTTGCGCAAATGAGAAACAATGTTCAGGCGGGCGATGAAATCGTTACCATTGGCGGCGTTGTCGGCAAAATTCTCTCCGTTAAGGACGATTCTATCGTCATCTACTGCGGATCGGACAAGACAAAGATGGAATTTAAAAAATGGGCTGTCTCTGAGGTTACGAAAAAGAGTGAGAAATCCGTTAAGGAAGTTAAAGAAGTCAAGGAAGTCAAAGAGATAGAAGAGAGAAGCGTTCCTCAGAAAAAGAAGATTAAAAAGCTTGTCAAGAAAGAAGATGCGGATGCGGCGGATTCCGCTGAGGAATGATATATACGAATTAAATTATTGGAAATTGGAAAAGAGGCTGTCTTTGTACAGTCTCTTTTTTTGCGAGGTGAATCCCGCCTGCTGCTGTTCTAAAATCAGGACGAAATCATATACTCTAGTAGAGTTTTTTAAAGTATTTCCGAAGAAAAAGAATTTCCGGGAAATACATGCAAAAGAAGGACATTGTTGCGGGGTGGAGTCACATGGATAAGAACGTATTTTTCAATAAACAGAAGAAACTGTTAAAAGGTTTTTTCACAGCATGGGTTTTGATCGCGGCAGGAATTATTGGTTCAGGAATGATAATGCTTTTAACGCCTATGAGCATTCGGACAGGATCTTATGTGATCGTCGCAGCGGCAGCAGCGGGCGGATTTCTGTTCGGAGCAGCGGCTGCGTCGGCTATGGGAAAAAGGGGGCTCGCCGTAGGGTTTGCCGCAGGGCTGATTCTGTCCATGTCTATTTTAGCGGTTTATCTTCTGTTTTTTGGCGTATCGGTGGATCCTTCTTTTAACTATCTTCCGCTGCTGCTCCCCGCTGCATCAGGTTCCATAGGGGGACTTTATGGCGTATCTCAGGCTCATAGAAAACAGGGATGATAGTTTATTTAAACCGGCGGAAATCGGCCTGACAGGCGGGATTTGGACCGATGGAAAAATCGCTCTCAGATACCGTAAAAACGGCTGGTTTTCGCCATTCTTACTTGACAACAAATATAGCGCTATTGTAAAATAACAATGTTAATCAGGTATACGAAATACACGTCTGAGACATGTGTCGATTATCATATGCGAGTATAAGGAGGATACGTACTATGAAGAGAGTAAAGACAATTGCAAGACCGTCACTGAAGGATGCAGCATGCAGCACAGGCTGCGGCGAATGCCAGACTTCCTGTCAGTCCGCATGCAAGACTTCCTGCACCGTTGCAAATCAGAAGTGCGAAAATATCAAAAGAAGATAATATGGTCTGAAAGATAGAGAAGAGGGTGTCCGAGGCGTTGCTGCCCGCGCGGGTTCAGTTGTGCATAGCAGCACAGTTGAAGACAGAGCGAGGGGGAAGGCGTTTTCGCGGCAGCTTCTTTTTTTTAAAAGAAAGCAGTATTCAGATCGGCTCTGAACAGCACGATGAGGCTAGATGCAAAAAGGAACGGAGCAGAGTTTTTGCAGGACGAAAGGTCTGCTAGCTGTGAAGAAAAAGGAGTGATTATTTGATACATAAGTATATCTTTCGGGACAAGCCGATTGTAATCGACGTCAACAGCGGCGCGGTACATATGGTTGACCCCGTGATATATGACGCGCTGGATTTCTACGACGGAGCAGTCTGCGACAGACAAAAGATGGCGGCAGCCCTCGGAGAAAAGTACGGAGAAGATGTTCTTCGAGAGGCAGAGGAGGAAATTTCTGAGCTGATCGCAGCGGACATGCTCTTCAGTGAAGATGAAGTGACGACAGAGGTTTTTAAATCGAAGCAGCCTGTGGTCAAAGCGATGTGCCTTCATGTGGCGCACGACTGCAACATGGACTGCGCATATTGTTTCGGCGATAAGGGCGCGTTTGAAGGGATTCGATGCCTGCTCACGCCTGAGATGGGAAAAAAGGCACTGGATTTTCTTATGGAAAATTCAGGGAACCGGCACAACCTGGAGGTGGACTTTTTCGGCGGAGAACCGCTGATGAACTTCGAGGTAGTCAAAGAGCTCGTGGATTATGGCCGCAAAAATGAAGGCAAATACGGAAAAAATATCAGATTTACCATCACCACAAACGGTATGCTTCTCGATGATGAGAAAATCGACTATATCAATGAAGTGATGGATAATGTGATTCTCAGCATCGACGGACGTCCTCAGGTCAACGACCGTATGAGAAAGACTCGAAACGGCAGAGGAACTTACGATATTATTACAAAAAATTATAAAAATTTTATCTCAAAGAGAGAGGGGCTTTATTATGTGAGAGGGACATTTACGAGATATAATCTCGATTTTGCCGACGATGTAAAGCATCTTCTCGATCAGGGATTTCAAAATGTCTCTGTCGAACCGGTGGTGACGTCGGATAAATACGATTATGCGCTGAGAGATGAGGATATTCCGGCGATTCGTGCGGAGTATGACAGATTGAGCGATATGTACATCGAACGCGCAATGAGAGGCGAACCTTTCGATTTTTTCCATTTTAATGTGGATCTTAATCAGGGGCCGTGCGTGATTAAACGCGTATCCGGCTGCGGCGCGGGTACGGAATATGTCGCAGTATCGCCGGAAGGAGATATTTATCCATGTCATCAGTTTGTAGGAAATCCGCTGTTCAAGTTGGGAAATCTCGAAGATGATACGTTTGAAAACAGACTTTTTGAACAGTTTAACAGCGCTCATATCTATAATAAGAAGGAGTGCAGAGATTGTTGGGTGAAGTTTTACTGCAGCGGCGGCTGCCATGCAAATGCATATGAATCGAATGGAAGTATTCTCGAGCCATACCGGCTCGGATGTGAGCTGGAAAAGAAGCGCGTGGAGTGCGCTATCGGGATTCAGGCTTATCTGACAGACGAATACGAGGAAGGAGTTTTGCAGGAAAGATGAAAAAATTAAACAAGGTTCTGGCTGTGGCCATTATCCTCGTCATCATCGCCGGCTGGTGTATTACGGTGTTTGGCGCGGGCGACAAGGTCGGATCGATCAGGGAATATATCAAGTTGGGACTCGATCTTCAGGGCGGCGTCTACGTCGTCATGGAAGCGGATACAGATGCTACTGGTACGGAGCTTAATTCGCTGATGACACAGACGCAGGCAGTCATCGAAAAGCGAGTGAACGAAATGGGCCTTACCAATCCGATCGTTACAGTAGAGGGGGAAAACAGAATCCGCGTAGAGCTTCCAGGCGCAGAAGATGCGGAATCTGCAATCGAGCAGATCGGAAAGACGGCGCAGCTGGAATTCGTGCTGGCTGACGGCACAGTGGCTGTAGACGGCAGCCATATCAAAGATGCGGGTACGGCGATCAATCAGAGCGGTGCAGGTTATGTGGTTACTCTGGAATTCGATTCTGAAGGCGCTACCGCATTTCAGGAGGCTACGAGAAAGATCGTCAACGGAGAAGTCACTGCCAGTGAAAGTATGACCAATATGGGCATTACTTCTAAGATGCTCGTTATTATTCTGGATAATGAGATCATTTCTTATCCAAATGTTAACAGTGTTATCAGCGGAGGAAACGCTCAGATCGAAGGCAGTTTCACGCAGGAAGAAGCTTCTCAGCTGGCGGCGCTCATCAGAGGCGGCGCGCTTCCTGTGGGATTAGAAGAGGTACAGACGAACATCGTCGGCCCGTCTTTAGGTATGGACTCTCTGACAGAGAGTATCATCGCGGCTCTGATCGGCGTAGCTCTCGTCATGCTGGTCATGCTGCTCTTTTACAGGATGCAGGGGTTGGCTGCCGACGTAGCGTTAGCGCTTTACTGTCTGATTTTTATTTGGATTATCGCAGCCTTCGGCACGGTGCTCACTCTGCCGGGTATCGCGGGTATGATTCTGTCGGTAGGTATGGCTGTGGACGCCAACGTCATCATCTTCTCCAGAATCAAAGAAGAAGTCCTGAAGGGCAAGACCATTCGAGTGGCGACGGCGCAGGGATACAAGAGAGCGTTGGCAACGGTTATGGACTCTCAGGTGACGACGCTCATCGCCAGCGTTGCGCTGTATGAATTCGGCTCCGGTGATGTCAGAGGATTTGCGCTTACACTCATGATCGGTATCGTCATCAGTATCTTTACCGCTACTGTGATCACAAACATATTCCTCCGTATACTGGCGGAGAGCAAGACGTTCGGCACGAAGAAGTTCTTCGGCATCAAAGACGTTCCGGCTGCCGCTGCTGAAGTAAAGGAGGCGTTATAATGAACGAAAAACTCAGAAACTTCCAGTTTATGAAATATAGAAAAATATACTATATTGTTTGCGTAGTACTCATCGTGGGAAGTATAGGAGTAGGACTTCTGCGCGGATATAATTTCGGTATCGATTTTACCGGCGGTACGATGATGGAAATCGAAATGGGCCAGCAGGTGGATCTCAGCGAGGTGGAAAATGTCCTTTCCAGCGTAGAGATTGACGGAGCTGTTACTTATGCAGGCGAAGGAAATACCCAGATCATTATCAAGACGACAGATTCTCTCGATAATGATCAGAGAGCTGCTCTGTTAGATGCGATTAAGGAAAAGTTTTCGATTGAAGACGATGCGGTGCAGTCGGTATCGAATATCGGTCCGTCTGTCGGAAATCTGCTGAAAAAGAGCGCTGCGAAGGCAATCGCCATTTCCGTCATCCTCATGCTGATCTACATCGCTGTCAGATTCCAGTGGAAGTACGGCCTGGCCGCTATTATCGCCTTAGCGAATACGCTGCTTATCGTCTTCGGATTTTACGGACTGTTCCACATTACGATCAACAGCCCGTTTATCGCAGCGATGCTGACGATTTTAGGTTATGGTATCAATGACACCATCGTTATCTTCGACAGAATCAGAGAGAATACGGGAAACTCTGCCAAGCGAAATGTCAATGGGCTGATTCCGCTGGTAGACGAGAGCATACGTCAGACGGTAAAGCGCTCGATTATGACGTCTCTGACGACGATTCTCGTCATGGTTCCGCTTCTCATCATATGCGGTTCGACCATCAGGAGCTTTATTCTTCCGCTTCTCGTGGGCGTAATTACAAGCACGCTTTCTTCGATCTTCGTAGCGACGTCCGTATGGTATGATATCAATAAGTTGACAAGTAAAGGATCTTACGACAGGAAGTCCTCAAAGAACAAGACTGCGAAGAAGCAGTCCGGCAGTCAGACTGCATAGCAGTACCATAGCGGTACAGGATCACAGGTATTTAAAGCGGAGCAGAGTTCCTGACAAGCTTGCTTGCCAAGGAGGACGCGAACGCTTGCAGCAAGCGCCAGGAGCCTTCGCTCAGCCGGGTTTCAGCGTGGGGATGATTACCCGACCGCCGAAGGTCGGAAATGGAACTCGCCGCTTACAGAAGCGGGGACATCTGGCGCTTGTTATTTCTGAGAATGGTTCCGATGATTTCGGAATATATTATCTAAAAACGGATCAAATTAATAGGTACAACGAGCGGTCATAAGCTGCGGAAAGTCCGCACTTATGACCGTATATTGAATTAGCAGCAAAATCACAGTTAATATAGTTATAATGAAGTAATCGGTGTGAAATATGGACGAATTTTTAGCTTATATCTCATCCCTCAATCCGAATTACGATCTCGAGGGAATAAAAAGAGCATACGAAACGGCAGAACGAATGCATGAAGGCCAGTTGAGAAAGTCCGGAGAGCCTTATATCATTCATCCGGTAGAAACGGCCAAAATTCTTGCACAGCTTGGGATGGACGAACAGACGATCATCGCAGGTCTGCTTCATGATGTCGTGGAAGATACGGAATACACCGAGGAAAAGCTGACAGAAGAGTTCGGAGAAGATGTCGCTCTTCTCGTAGACGGAGTAACAAAACTCGGCAATCTGGTTTATGAGACAAAAGAAGACGCGCAGGCCGAGAATCTCAGGAAGATGTTTCTTGCAATGTCAAAGGACATCCGAGTGCTGATCATTAAGCTGGCAGACCGTCTGCATAATATGAGAACGATCAATTATATGTCTCCGGCAAAGATTGAGGAAAAATCAAAGGAAACACTTGAAATCTACGCTCCGCTGGCAAATCGTCTGGGAATGTTCGGAATTAAATTTGAACTGGAAGACATCGCGCTGAAACAGCTTCAGCCTGATTTTTATAAAGAGCTGTCGAGACAGATTAATCAGCGCAAAGAGCAGCGTGAGGAATATATAAAAAAAATTATCAACGAAATCTCAGAGGCGTTGGATACGCTGAATATTCACTATGAGGTGAAAGGACGCTCTAAGCACTTTTACAGCATTTATCGTAAGATGCGCGATAAGCATAAGCAGTTGGATGAAATTTTCGATCTTACGGCAGTACGCGTGCTGGTGGATACGGTGAGGGACTGCTATGCGGTTCTCGGCGTCGTTCATACGATGTGGCGTCCGGTACCCGGCCGGTTTAAAGATTATATCGCCATGCCGAAATCCAATATGTATCAATCCCTTCATACGACAGTGTTTGGAAAAGACGGCATGCCGTTTGAAATTCAAATACGGACGTATGAGATGCATCAGATCGCGGAATACGGCATTGCGGCACACTGGAAATATAAGGAAGGTATAAAAGATAAGCAGAGCGAGGAAGAAAAGCTTTCATGGCTGCGCCAGACGCTGGAATGGAACAAGGATATGGATAATCCGAAGCAGTTCATGGAAACCTTGAAGATGGATCTCTTTTCAAATCAGGTCTATGTGTTTACACCTGCGGGAAAAGTGATCGAGCTTCCTTCCGGCTCCACTCCTATCGATTTTGCTTATAAGATTCACTCCGCGGTAGGAAATAAATGCATCGGCGCAAAGATCAACGGCAAGATGGTGCCTATCGATCACGTGTTGGAAAACGGCAACATCGTCGAAATTATCACCTCGCCGAACAGTAAGGGGCCCAGCATCGACTGGCTGAAGATCGCCAAGAGCAGCCACGCTCGAAATAAGATACGCCAATGGCTCAAAAAAGAGAATAAGAGCGAAAACGTGGAAAAAGGCCGGGCGATGCTGGATCGATATATCAGGAGGAAAGGTTACGATCCACAGCAGATCATCAGGATACAGCGCATCAATCGCGTGGCGAAGGAATTGAAATGCTCCTCGATGGAGGATCTCTACTCTTCCATTGGATACGGAGGTACGATGCTTTCCAAGGTGCTGGATCTTCTCGTAAAATTTTATGAAGAGGAGAAGAAGTACGAGGCGAAGAAGAATGAGATCAAGAATTTTGAGCCGAAAGTTTCACCTGCAAAGCATAAAAATAACGATACGGGAGGCGTTTCCGTCAAAGGAGTCGATAATCTTCTGATCCGATTCTCAAAATGCTGTAATCCGGTTCCTGGAGACGAAATCGTCGGTTTTATTACGAAAGGACGGGGACTTTCCATTCACAGAGCAGACTGCAGTAACATTCAGTCTCTCAGCGAAGAGGAAAAGCAGCGTTTTATCGAAGTGGAATGGGATGCAGAAAAAGATTTCCGTTCCTTTGAAACGGATATTACGCTGCTGGCAGAAGACAGGAAGGGCTTATTTTCTAATATTTCAAAGATCTGTGAAGATATGGATGTCCATATTACAGGCGTGATGGGTAAGAGTAACAGCGACAATACGGCCAATATTACGATTACGGTACAGATTTCCAATGTCAATCAGATCGCGCAGCTGATCCGCAGATTGAAATCCATTGAGGGTATGATCGAAGTACACAGAGGAAATTCGTAGAGATGAAGAGAGAATGCAAACGGCCTCGGTAGAAAAGGACGTTAAGAGCGCCTGTGTCTTTCATAACGAAGGTTATGAAGGATGCAGAGATAGTGCAGAACAGGAGATGAAAATGGATATTAAATTATATTATACAGGACCGATGCAGGTGAATACTTATCTGTGTGCGGATGAAGCGGCGAAAAAAGCGTTTGTTGTAGATCCGGGCGGCCCGAGCAAATATCTGGAAAATTACGTGGCTTCCAATGGCTACGAAGTGGAGTATATCATTCTGACCCATGGCCATGGAGACCATATCTGCGGAGTGCCTTATTTCAAGGAACTCTGGAAGTGTCCGCTGGCAGGACATAAGGATGATATTTATCTGTTCAACGATGCCAGAGAAAATCTCTCTCAGCAGTTTACAGGGCAGAAGATCGAATTTATTCCCGAGGTGCTCGTAGAGGATGGAGATATCCTCAAAGTGGGCAATATGGAGCTGAAAATCCTCCATACGCCGGGACATACGCTGGGCGGGATTTCTATTCTTGTAGACAATGTATTGTTTAGCGGTGATACGCTGTTTGCGGATTCTATCGGAAGGACGGATTTTAAAGGCGGTTCTTATCCGCAGCTGAAAGAATCCGTCTATACGAAGCTGTTCTGTCTGCCTGACGACACCCATGTCCTGCCGGGGCATATGGGACAGACGAACATCGGACATGAAAAGATGTACAATCCGTTTTTATAGCGCATTCGATTTGATTTGTCTTACTTCGCTGCTGATTTTTGCGCGGCGGATGAGAAGGATTTTTATGGAACAGAGTAAGTATAGATTACATGTAAAAAATGAAAAGCATAGATATGTTCTCGAAGAATTGGTAAAGGAATTTCTCAGGCCGGATGACTATGAAGTCATCTCTTCCCCAGAAGCAGGAAAGAAGAGGGATCGCGCCGCTGAAAATGAAGAACGGGATGCCGAAAAGCGGCGCGTCTTCGATGAATTGGAGAAATTGACCGGATATCGCCCGGAATGGGGGATTCTGACCGGCGTACGCCCAGCAAAGATGGCGAACGAACTGATGCAGAGCGGTCTTTCCGAAAACGAAGCGGCAGAAATTTTTCGTACCAGGTACTATGTCAGTGACGAGAAGATCGATCTTTTGCTGGAAACCTGCAGAAATCAGCGATTTATCACGACAGCGCCCGCTGGTAAAACCGTAGGTGTTTATATCGGAATTCCCTTTTGCCCTACAAGGTGTCTCTACTGCTCTTTCGCGTCAAATCAGGCGTCAGAAGAAGCGATGGAGCGTTATCTCAATGCTCTTTTGAAGGAAATCGAAGCGGTAGGAAAGCGGATGTCAGTATTGGGAATCGTACCGGAGAGTATTTATATCGGCGGCGGTACGCCCACTTCCCTCAGCGCCTTTTCTCTGGAAAGGCTGCTTTCGTGTGTCACGAAGGCGTTTGATATATCAGCCCTACGGGAATTCTGCGTGGAAGCAGGACGGCCGGATACGATTACAGAGGACAAGCTCAGTGTGATGAAGGGCTTCGGCGTGGACCGAGTCAGCATCAATCCGCAGACGATGAACGATGAAACACTTTTGGCTATCGGCAGATCCCATAAGGTCTCTGATATTTATAAAGCCTTTGAACTCGTCAGAAAGAGCGGCATCGAACATGTGAATGCCGATATTATCGCCGGACTTCCCGGTGAAAACTATGATAATTTTATGCACACACTTCAGCGTGTCATCGCTCTGGCTCCGGATAACGTCACTGTTCATACACTGGCGGTCAAGCGGGCGTCGCGGCTGAAGGAACAGAATGAGAATTATCATTACGAAAATGCGAACGATGTCGGGAAGATGGTTTCCGATGCTCGAAAAATTTTGTCGCAAAACGAGTATTTCCCTTACTATATGTATCGGCAGAAGCATATGGCCGGGAATTTAGAAAATGTCTCTTATGCGCGTCCGGGATGTGAGTCGATTTATAATATCCGCATTATGGACGAGCATCAGACTATCGTCGCGCTGGGCGCCGGAGGCATCAGCAAGGCTTATTATCCGGAGGATAACCGTTTAGAGCGGGTGCCGAATGTGACAAATTTTGAAATATATATCGAAAGATTGGACGAGATGATTCAGCGTAAGGAAAGGACTCTTTACAAGCCGTTCCTGCAGCAGTGAAAACGCAGCGGTTTCTCGTCTTTTCAATCGTGATAAAAGGAGGATTTACTAATGCTTACCAAGGCTCCGAAGGGGACGAAGGATGTCCTGCCGGGACAGTCAAGAAAATGGCAGTATATTGAAAATACGTTCCGTGAAATCTGCAGAAATTACGGAATTGAAGAAATAAGGACGCCGGTGTTTGAGCATACGGAGCTGTTTCAGCGCGGCGTGGGGGATACCACGGATATCGTACAGAAAGAAATGTACATATTCGAAGATCACGCAGGCAGGAGCATTGCTCTGAAGCCGGAAGGCACCGCCGGAGTTGTGCGCTCTTATATTGAAAACAAAGTGTATGCGGACACAAAGCCGGCGAAATTCTGCTATGTGATTCCGTGTTTCCGTTACGAGAAGCCTCAGGCGGGAAGGCTGAGAGAATTCCATCAGCTGGGCGTCGAGATTTTCGGAGCGGAGAACATGATGGCGGACGCAGAGGTTATCACACTGGCTATGGACTTTTTCGGACGTCTCGGCGTGGGCGGCCTGGAGCTTCGCATCAACAGCATCGGATGTCCTGAATGCAGGGCTGTGTATCGAAAAGCGCTTCAGGATTTCCTGAAGCCTCACTACGATGAATTCTGCGGTACCTGTAAGACGAGATTTGAGAGAAATCCGATGAGAATTCTCGACTGCAAGAATCCTCACTGTAATGAGCTGTCAGAAGGCGCGCCTGTTATGATCGATTATCTCTGCGATGACTGCCGCAGCGCTTTTGAGGAGTTAAAAGGGAATCTCAGTGTGTTGGGCATCGATTACGTGGTGGATACAGGTATCGTCAGAGGTTTGGATTACTACACGAAAACGGCTTTTGAGATCGTGACGAATACGATCGGCACCCAGGGTACGGTCTGCGGCGGCGGCAGATATGATCATCTGGTAGAAGAACTGGGCGGTCCGGCTACGGCGGGAATCGGATTTGGAATGGGAATAGAACGTCTTCTGATCGTCATGGAGGCCACCGGAGCCTGGCTGCCAGAGGACGACGGCACAGATCTGTTTGTGGCATTTATGGGCGACGAAGCGAAAATGTACGCCCAGAAACTGGTTCACGATCTGAGAAGACAGGGCTTTAAGGCGATGCTTGATGTAGCGGGAAGAAATATCAAAGGACAGTTTAAGTATGCGGATAAAATCCTTTCTCGCTTTACCGCAGTCATCGGAGAGGATGAAATCGCTCAGAATAAAATAACGCTGAAGGATATGGAAGCATCGACGCAGAAGCAGATCACGGCGGAAGAATTGATCGATGAACTGAAAAAGGCAAGGTAAGGATAAGGCAGGATATAGCCTATGAAAAATTGGAATCAGAATGATTGGGGAGAAGCAGTATGAGAAATGTCTGGAAAAGAACAAACATGTGCGGCGCCCTCAGGCTCGGCGATGTGGGGAAAGAAGTAGTGCTGAGCGGCTGGGTGAGTAAGAAGAGAAACCTCGGCGGCCTGATTTTCTGCGATTTGAGAGACAGAAGCGGAATCGCGCAGATCGTTTTTTCTGATGAGGTTCCCAAAGAAGTTTTCGATGCAGCGGACAGCTTGAAGAGCGAATATGTCATCGGCGTCAGGGGAACCGTCATCGAAAGAGAGTCGAAGAATAAAGATCTGGCTACCGGCGACGTGGAAATCGAAGTCAGCGATTTTAAGGTCTATTCCACTGCGGATACTCCGCCTATTTACGTCAAAGACGATGACAATGTAGATGAAAATCTCAGATTGAAATACAGATATCTGGATCTCAGAAAATCGAAGATGCAGCGGAATCTGAAGGTGAGACATCAGGTGGCCATCTGTGCCAGAAATTTCTTCGATCAGGAGGGCTTTATCGAGGTTGAGACGCCGACGCTGATCAAGCCTACGCCAGAAGGCGCCAGAGACTATCTGATTCCCAGCAGAGTCAATCAGGGTCGTTTCTACGCTCTTCCTCAGTCGCCGCAGATGTTTAAGCAGATACTCATGGCTTCCGGCGTAGACAGATATTATCAGATCGCAAGATGCTACAGGGATGAGGATCTGAGGGCTGACCGACAGCCGGAATTTACACAGATCGATATGGAGATGTCATTCGTGGAACCCGATGATATCATCGAAATTCAGGAGCGTTTCCTTCAGAAGCTCTTTAAAGAGGTTCTCGAAAAAGAGATTGAAATTCCTTTTCCCCGAATCCCTTATGACGAAGCTATGGCAAGATACGGCAGCGATAAGCCGGATACGCGTTTCGGCTTTGAACTGAAAGATCTGGGAGACCTTGTAGCCGATTGCGGATTTAAGGTGTTCGCAGGCGCGCTGGAAAACGGCGGCCTGGTAAATGCCATCAATATTACCGGCGGGGCGGAGAAGTTCAGCCGCAAGGAAATCGATAAGCTTCAGGAATCCATCAAATCTTACGGCGCGAAGGGTCTCGCATGGATGAAGGCCACGGCGGAAGGCGTGACGTCTCCTATCGCAAAATTCTTCGATGAGGCTCTTACGCAGGCGATTATCGAGAGAATGGAAGCAAAGGAAGGCGATTTGATCCTGTTTGTTGCAGATACGAAGAAAGTCGTCTATGATTCTCTGGGATTTCTGAGAAGAGAAATTGCGGGAAGATTGGGACTTTTGGACGATTCCATATTCAATTTCCTGTGGGTGACAGATTTCCCTCTCTTCGAGTATAATGAAGAGGATGGAAGATATTATGCGATGCATCATCCGTTCACTCATCCGGCGGACGAGGATATCGACCGCCTTCTCACCGATCCGGGCAGCGTAAAAGCCAAGGCGTACGATATCGTTCTCAACGGAGTGGAAGTAGGCGGAGGAAGCATCCGTATCCACGAGCGTGATCTTCAGAAGAAAATGTTTGAGGCGCTGGGCCTTTCCGAGGAAGAAGCGGAGGAAAAATTCGGCTTCTTGCTGGAGGCTTTTCGTTATGGCGCGCCGCCTCACGGCGGATTGGCTTACGGCTTTGACCGCCTCGTCATGCTGATGTTAGGAGAATCGAGCATTCGGGAGGTAATCGCATTCCCGAAGAATCAGAATGCCCAGTGTCTGATGTCAGAAGCTCCGGGGGTTATTTCGCCGGAGCAGCTGAAGGAACTGTCCATTCAAGTGACCTGCGAACAGGAGCAGTAGAACGATGAAAATCGGTATACTCGGCGGAAGCTTTAATCCGATTCATTATGGCCATCTGATTCTGGCCGATAACGTGCGGCAGGAAGCTGGGCTGGACAAGGTGATTATCATGCCTGCTCATGCGTCTCCGTTTAAATTGAATAAAAAAACGGCTTCGGGCGAAGACCGATTCCGTATGGTTCAGCTGGCCGTGGAAGGAAATCCGCATTTAGAGGCGTCCGATTTCGAGTCGGCCAACGACAGGATTTCCTATACCGTGGATACGATGAAAATGCTGGAGGAAATCTATGAGGGCGACGAGCTTTATTTTATCACCGGTGCGGATTCGATTCTCGAAATCGAGCGGTGGAAGGAACCGGAAGAACTGCTGACGAGATATAAATTTCTCGTGGGAGGCCGGCCGGGATACCGAGACGCGGAGCTTCAGGATTTTGCGGAATATCTGTGTAAAGACTATCGAGCGGATGTCAGAGTAATCGAGATCCCGAAAGCGGACATTTCGTCTACGGAAATCAGGAGGCGAAATGCAGCGGGTCAGAGCATCCGATATCTGACGCCGGACGGCGTTGCTGATTATATTAGAGAGCGCGGATTATATAAATGATAAGTTTTGCGTCCGGCGCGCGATGTTCTGCAGAAACATTATCATGAAAGAGACATGGGGTAATTTATGGAGAAAGAATTCAGAAAAAAGCTGGATGATTACATCAGAGTTCGTCTGTCCGAAAAACGGTATCGTCACACGGAGGGCGTGATCTATACGGCTGTAAGGCTTGCAGAGCGATACGGAGCTGATGTGGATAAAGCTGAGACAGCGGCGTTATTCCACGATGCATGTAAAAACCTCGATATCGATGAGATGAACATGCTGGTAGAGCAGTATGAGATTGGAGATTATTATATCGATAAGCCTCAGTTGGCGCACAGCAAGCTGGCAGCCGCTATTCTCAAAGAAAAATTCGGCGTGACAGACGAGGACATTTTAAATGCTGTCAGCTATCATACCACTGGCAGAGCAGGGATGAGCCTTTTGGAAAAGATCATTTTTGCAGCGGATGCCACAGAGCCGAATCGCACCTATGAAGAGGCGGAAACGCTTAACGCTCTGGCTTTTTCCGATATCGATCAGGCGTGCTGTGAGGTGCTGGAATGGACCGTAAAGCTGGTGGGTGAATCGGGCCGTCATATGGATGAGGATACGCTCAAAGCGCTGGAATGGTTCCGGAACATTTTAAGAGACCGGTCTCTGGAGGACAGCAGAACTTTTGCTGTCTTTGCGGCTCAGACGCTGGACGATAAGAAAGCCTTTGATATTTCTGTTCTGAACATTCGCGGGAAGTCCATGTTTGCCGATTATCTCATCATCGCTACAGGCGGATCGGAGAGACAGCTCAATGCTCTGGCGTCTGAGGTGGAAGACCGGTCGGAAAAAAATGGCCGTTCGGTAAAGCATGTGGAAGGTAAGAATGGCTCGGGCTGGATTCTCATGGATTACGGCGATGTCATTATCAATATCCTGTTGTCATCTATGCGGGAAAAGTACGATCTTGAAAAAATCTGGTCGGACTGCGAGTACGTCGAATGGGAAGTTTAGAGCTCCGTCCCAATGAATAGAGTGAAAATCCGCAGTCGTCGGCTGCGGGCGGCTTGGGATCGGAAATTTTCATTGCAATAAATGCTGCGGATACGGGCGGCAGAATGGAGAGAAAAATGGCAGAAAGATACGATTTTCAGTCAATAGAGAAGAAATGGCAGAAGTATTGGGAAGAAAATGATGTTTTCCATACCGAAGAGGATTCTTCAAAAGAAAAATACTATGTATTGGAAATGTTTCCATATCCTTCCGGCAAACTTCATATGGGTCATGTACGAAATTATTCGATCGGCGACGTTACGGCGAGATATATGAGGATGAAAGGCTATAATGTCCTCCATCCGATGGGCTGGGATTCCTTCGGTCTTCCCGCGGAAAATGCAGCGATTAAGAATGGCGTCCGTCCAGACGATTGGACCTGGGGTAATATCGCAGAGATGAGGGAGCAGCTCAAAGCGCTGGGACTCAGCTATGACTGGGACAGAGAGGTGGCAACCTGCCATCAGGACTACTATAAGTGGATGCAGTGGATCTTTATTCAGTTTTTTAATAAGGGTCTGGCATATAAAAAGCAGAATCCTGTCAACTGGTGTCCGTCCTGTCAGACGGTTCTCGCCAATGAACAGGTTGTGGATGGAAAATGCGAGCGTTGTAAAACGCCTGTAGGAAAAAAGGAACTGTCGCAGTGGTATCTGAAAATAACCGACTACGCCGACAGGCTTTTAGACGATCTGGATAAGCTGCCCGGCTGGCCGGAAAAGGTAAAGCTGATGCAGAAAAACTGGATCGGCAAGAGTCAGGGCGCAGAAGTGACATTTGACATCGAAGATTTTGAGAAAAAGCTTCAGATTTATACGACCAGACCTGATACCCTGTACGGAACTACATTTATGGTGCTGGCACCGGAACATCCATATGTGAAGGAATTGGTAGAAGGTACGGAGTATCAGGCGGCTGTAGACGAATTTATGGATAAGCTGCAGTATCTCAGCGATATCGACAGAAATTCTACTACGCTGGAAAAGGAAGGCTGTTTCATCGGCAGATATGCGGTCAATCCGCTGACGGGGAAGAGAGTTCCTATCTATATCGCTAACTATATTCTGATGGATTACGGCACGGGCGCTATTATGGCCGTTCCTGCTCACGATACGAGAGACTTTGATTTCGCCAGGAAATATGGCCTCGATATCATACCGGTGATCGATCCGGGCGATCCGACGATCGATCTGGAGCATCTGGAGAAAGCCTCCGTCGCGCCGGGCAAGCTGATAAATTCCGGCGAATTTGACGGCATGGACAATAAAGAAGCCATTGCAAAGATCATCGCTTACATGGAAGCGGAAGGGATCGGCAGGGGAACTACGAATTTCAGGCTCAGAGACTGGCTGATTTCCCGCCAGAGATACTGGGGCGCTCCGATTCCGATGATTTACTGTGAGGACTGCGGATGGGTGCCGGAAAAAGAGGAAAAGCTCCCGGTTCTTCTGCCGACGGACGTGGAATTTACGGGAAAGGGAGCGTCTCCTCTGACCAGCAGCAAGACGTTTGCTCAGGCCGTGTGTCCAAAGTGCGGCAAAACGGCAGAGCGTGAGATGGATACCATGGACACGTTCCTCGATTCCTCTTGGTATTTTCTCAGATATACCGATGCGAAAAACGATCAGAGGCCGTTCGACAAGGAAAAAGCGGATTATTGGATGAATGTCGATCAGTATATCGGCGGGGTGGAACATGCGATTCTGCATTTGCTGTATTCGAGATTTTTCACGAAGGTTTTTCACGATCTCGGACTGGTAGATGCGGATGAACCGTTTGAAAATCTTCTGACACAGGGAATGGTTCTAAAGGACGGTGCCAAGATGTCGAAGTCTGTTGGAAATATCGTAAGCCCTGCAGAGATTATCGAAAAGTACGGCTCCGATACAGCGAGACTCTTTATCCTCTTTGCCGCGCCGCCTGACAGAGATTTAGACTGGTCGGATACCGGCGTAGAGGGCAGCTACAAGTTCCTCAACAGAGTGTGGAGACTCGTCATGGAGATCATCGAAAATACCGCTGCAGCAGACGGGAAAATCGAAACAGCCGACGACAAGAGCCTCTATTATGAGCTCAACAAGACGATTAAGAGGGTGACAGACAGCTTCACTACAGGCAGATTCAGCTTTAATACCGCTATCAGCTCTATTATGGAGCTGGTCAACGAGATGTACCGCGTAAAGCAGACGGACGCTCCGAATTACGGTCTGCTCAGAGAAGCGGCGGAAAAGCTCGTTCTCGTACTCTCGCCTTTCGTTCCGCATGTCGCAGAAGAGATGTGGCAGAAGCTGGGCCACGATGCGTGCGTGTACTTTGAGACATGGCCTTCTTACGACGAGAATGCTCTCGTTTTAGATACCGTAGAGATCGTCATTCAGCTGAACGGGAAAGTGAAAATGAAGGCAAATGTAGAGAGCAATCTCAGCAAGGCTGAGCTGGAGGCAGAGATGTTGGCCGATGAGAAGGTAAAAGCGCTTATCGAGGGCAAGAACGTGGTAAAAGTGATAGCAGTGCCCGGTAAGCTGGTAAATATCGTCGTAAAATAAAAGAGATTGGAAGTGATGTTCCGCCGTTGTCAGAACGGTCTGAAACGGTCGGATGGATGTGGAGCTTCGGCAAAAGCCGGCGCTTTGCCGGCAGCTTTTCGATCCTGAATGATACGGCAGAACGAAAAGAAAATGACTGCAGCGGCGCGGCCGCCAACGGTGCGGGGCCGCGCCGCCGCAGCAAAGGAAAAGGAAGGTAAATTTGAGAAGTAGAAATTCAAGAAAAGGCGGGAGATCAAACGAACCTGTCGTCAAGGTAATTCCGCTGGGAGGACTGAATGAGGTCGGAAAAAACATTACAGTCCTCGAATACGACAATGAGATGCTGCTGGTGGACTGCGGCATGACATTCCCGAGTGACGAAATGTACGGTATAGATATCGTCATTCCGGATATGTCTTACGTTGTGAACAATAAAGATAAAATAAAAGGATTGATCGTCACACACGGTCATGAAGACCATATCGGAGGTATTCCGTATCTGCTGAAGAAGATCAATATTCCTGTGTACGGGACGCCCCTCACTCTGGGACTCATCGAAAATAAGCTCAAGGAACATGGTCTTTCAGCGAAGCTGAGAGCGATAAAAGCAGGGAACCATCTGAATTTTGGGTCTTTCCGGGTCGAAGTGCTGCGCATGACTCATTCCGTGGCGGACGCGGTGGCTTTTTCCATTACGACGCCTGCCGGAGTTATTTTTCACACGGGAGATTTTAAAATCGATTATACGCCTCTTCAAGGGGAACCTATCGATTTTCAGCGATTTGCAGAAATTGGAAAAAACGGCGTACTGCTGCTGATGGCTGACAGTACCAATGCACAAAGAAAAGGATATACGCCTTCGGAACAGACGGTAGGGGCAACCCTGGATTCCATCTTTGCGCCTGCTAAGAACAGAATCATAGTTGCGACGTTCGCTTCAAACGTCGATAGAGTTCAGCATATCATAGATCTGGCGGTAAAATACAAGAAGAAGGTAGCGGTATCGGGCCGTAGCATGGTCAATATCGTGGAAATCGCGACACAGCTGGGATATCTTCACGTACCGGACAACGTTATCGTAGATATCAACAGAATTAAGAGCCTGAGAGACGATCAGATCGTCATCATCACCACAGGCAGCCAGGGAGAACCGATGTCAGCTCTTACGAGAATGGCGTCAAACGATCATAAGTCGGTACAGATTAAGAAAAACGATATTATCGTCCTTTCTTCCAGTCCGATTCCGGGCAATGAAAAGACGATATCAAATGTGGTAAACAGGCTTCTGGAAAAGGGAGCACAAGTTATATATTCGGACATCGCAGATATTCACGTTTCGGGGCATCCGTGTCAGGAAGAACTCAAACTTCTGCACTCACTGCTGAAGCCGAAATATTTCATGCCGATTCACGGCGAATACAGGCATCTCGACGCCCATGCGAAGCTGGCAGAGGAAATCGGCATGCCCCATCAGAATATCTTTATTATGAAGAACGGCAGTGTACTCAACGTTTCAAGGCACAAAGCGGAGATCGCAAAGGAAGAGGTTACGCATGGAAACGTTCTGGTGGACGGCCTTGGCGTCGGCGACGTGGGCAATATCGTTCTTCGCGACAGAAAGCTGCTGTCGGAAAGCGGTCTGATCGTCGTCGTAGCAGCCATCGAAAAAGGTTCCGGTCTGCTGGTTTCCGGTCCCGAGATTCTGTCGAGAGGCTTTGTTTACGTCAGAGAATCTGAAGAACTGATCGCGTCGGCCAGAGAAGTGGTGACGGAGACTTTGGAAAACTGTCAGGATAAAGGACTTCGCGAGTGGTCTGCAATGAAAAATGCAGTGCGCGATGAGCTCCGGACATTTATCTACGAGCAGACGAAGAGAAGTCCCATCATTCTGCCGATTTTCTTAGAAGTGTAAAAGGAAAGAAGAATGAATCAGGAAAAAATCGGCATATTAGCTGCGAGAATCGATAAGATCAAAAAAGACATGAAGGCATCGTCCATGGAGATGGCGCTGATTTCTAAGGAAGAGAATAAAAATTACCTGTCTATGTTTTATTCCAGCGCTTTCTATGTCATCCTTACGCAGGAGAAAAATTATCTGCTGACCGATTTTCGATATATCGAGGCAGCTTCCGAATTAAAACCGCTGTATGAGCTCGTTCAGATTACGGCGGAATATGGTCTTTATGACTTTCTGAGAGAGCAGAATCCCCAGACGCTGGGGCTGGAATTATCCTATGTCACAGTGGATGTTTACAATAAAATTACGGATCGTCTGAAAGAGTGCAGTATTCTGAAGGCCGACGGCTTTGTAGAAAAGAGCCGGATGGTAAAGGACGCTCAGGAGCTGGAAAAAATCAGCCGGGCGGCCCGCATTGCCGACGAAGCATTTTCCTATATTCTGGGAGAGATTCGTCCGGGCGTCAGTGAGCTGGAAATCGCCTGGCTCTTGGAGCGAAAGATGAGAGAATCCGGCGCTTCCGGTCTTTCCTTCGATACGATCTGCGCTTCTGGGATCCGATCTTCCATGCCTCATGCGCATCCCACAGAAGCTCTGATACAAAACGGAGACTTTGTGACGATGGACTTCGGATGCGTCTATGAAGGATATTGCTCCGATATGACCCGCACTGTAGCGGTGGGAAAGGTGGCGGAGGAGCAGCGCGAAATATACGATATCGTGCTCAAGGCGCAGAGAGCTGCCTGCGAAGCGATACGGCCGGGAATGACAGGGAAACAGGCGGATTCCGTGGCCAGAGATATCATTTCTGCAGCAGGGTACGGAGACTATTTCGGTCATAGTTTGGGACACGGGGTAGGTCTCGAAATCCACGAGGCGCCTTCGGCCAGTCCACGAAGCCAGGAGGTATTCGAGAAGAATATGCTGATAACGATCGAGCCCGGCATTTATCTGCCGAAAAAGTTCGGAGTTCGTATAGAAGACTTGTCCGTTGTGGCAGATTCTGCTATAATCAACTTAGTA
>CAZGBL010000017.1:0-14863 GCA_964523955.1 uncultured Oscillospiraceae bacterium
ATAGGCTATTATATGTCAATACGATTTATTCAGTTTTCTGCCGCTTTTTTATTTTGTTTTAGGGCTCATCTTTTTCTCACACGGTGTTCACAATCGTGGTATATTATTACTAATTAATGTATGCAGTGAACTGCGCCCTCTGACATACTGCAGACTTGCTCGATACTTCCCTGCAAACACCGCATTCGATCAGAAAAAGGGCGCGTTTTTTAGGAAAGGACGGTGCCTCGAATGGCAAAACTTCTCATCGTTGACGACGAAGAAAATATCAGAGAGGTCGTCAGAGAATACGCCGAATTCAGCGGCTATGAAACAGAAGAGGCTGCAGACGGTATAGAAGCCCTGTCGCTCTGCAGAATTCATGATTACGACCTGATCATCATGGACATTATGATGCCGAAACTCGACGGTTTTTCAGCATGTAAAGAAATAAAAAAAGAAAAAGATATTCCTATTATTATGATGTCCGCCCGCGGAGAAGAATACGATAAGCTCTTCGGGTTTGAACTGGGTATCGACGACTATGTGACGAAACCATTCAGTCCAAAAGAATTGATGGCGCGTGTAAACGCCGTGCTGAACAGAACGAAAACCGCCGCGAAAAACGATCTTCCTGCAGTTCTCACATTCAGCGGTCTGACGATCGACATCGCCGGCCGGAGCGTCGCGGTGGACGGAAAGAAAATCGATCTCACCCCGAAAGAATATGATCTTCTCTTTTATCTGGTGGAAAACAAAAATATTGCGCTTTCCAGAGACAAGCTGCTTCAGGATGTCTGGGGCTATGACTTTTTCGGCGACGATAGAACAATCGACACTCACATTAAAAACCTCAGAAACAATCTTGGCTCATACCGGGATATGATCGTTACCCTCAGAGGAGTTGGATACAAATTTGAAACTTCGAAATAATATTGATACTACAAATCAAATTAAAAGCAAAACAATCTATTACCGCATTTTTCTGTACTTCGCCGCCTTTTCCGTCGTGATACTTCTGACGCTCTGGTTCCTGCAGGTCTTTTTTCTGCAGACCTTTTATCAGCAGATGAAGCTGAGAGAACTTTACGACGTTGCGGACGCCATCGACAAGAGCACCGAGTCAAACTCGCTGTACGAGACGATCGATACGATCATATCCCTCACCGCCCAATCCGATATTTACATTCAGATTGAGGAAAACGATGTTGACAGTACTTATAAACTCCCTATTTTGGGGAGCGATTCCAATTTGTCCTCCGAACGAATGAAACAATTTGCGGAACGGTATAATACGGCTTCTCTGAAAGCGAAACTCGACGCGGAGACGAAATCGATTGTCGTAAAACAGACGACCAGTCCGGGCAACATGGAAACGATGATCTACGCTTCGATTCTTGGTTTCGATACGACGACAGGAAACACGATCTATTATTTCATCTTTTCCCCCCTTATGCCGGTGGAATCCACCATCAATATTCTGGCGGAAATGCTCATTATCGTCACAATATTGTCCACCTTTATCGGAGTGATCATGTCGCTCGTCATTTCCAGACGTCTCGCCCGGCCTCTGAACAGAATAACAAAATCTGCCGCTCAGCTGGCGGAAGGACATTACGACATCAAATTTGAGGGGACAGGCTATGCGGAAACAGAGGAGCTCGCGGCCACACTGAATTATGCGGCGGAAGAGCTCTCAAAATCCGACCGGCTTCAAAAAGATCTGGTGGCAAACGTATCTCACGATCTGAAAACGCCTCTCACCATGGTCAAGTCATACGCCGAAATGATACGCGACATCTCCGGCGATAACCCTGAGAAGAGAAACCGTCATCTTCAGGTGATTATCAGCGAAGCCGACCGTCTCAATCTTCTGGTCAACGATCTCACCTCTCTGTCGAAAATGCAGGCAGGCGTCGATTCCCTGTCTCTGACCGACGTCGATCTGAAGTCTGCCGCCTCCGACGTTATCGAGAGCTTCTCCTTACACTCGGAACAAGACGGCTTTCAGTTTTCTCTGGACACTTCAGGAAACACCGTCGTTCCGGCAGACGAGAAAAAAATCTATCAGGTATTTAACAACCTCATCGGCAACGCTGTGCGTTATTCCAGCGACGACCGCAGAATTACCGTACGCATTACAGAAAAACAGGAAACGGTTCTCTGCGAAATCATCGACCGCGGACAGGGTATCAGCGAAGATGATCTGGCCTCGATCTGGGATCGATATTATCAATCCAGCAGCAATCACAGCCGGACGTCGAAAGGCTCCGGTCTGGGGCTTTCTATCGTAAAACAGATCTTTATCCTTCACAGAGCAAAATACGGCGTCCAAAGCGTAGAAAATGAAGGCAGTACCTTCTGGTTTGAACTTCCGAAGGAGCGTCCGAAAGCATCGACTCGAAAGATGACGAGAAAAGAGGCTCGAAAAGCGGCGTCTGACACTGCAGGCGCGGCAGCGACAGTAGCGAGCAGCGCCGTCGCAGTTGCAAAGCTAAGCACCGGATTCAGCACAGAAAAATACAATCCGGCAACTCTGTCAGAACGTCAGTCCCCGATGACTGACGAGGATTTGAGTACGGCGGAAGACAGAGACAGAAAAAAAACATCTGAAACCGATTCTGATAAGGAAAATTGATATGGCAAAAAAAATTCAGACCGTCTTCGTCTGCACCGAATGCGGCTACGAAAGCCCCAAATGGATGGGAAAGTGCATTTGCGGTGCCTGGAATACGATGACAGAAGAAAAGATCCTGCCTGAGGCAGGAGAAGATAAGCGCCGCAGAACGGGAAGCGGACGAAGCGCCGGCGGCTCCGCCGCCGGCGCTCCGTCCGCAAATTTTTCTCCCGCAGGCAGAGGCGGAAAGCCTCTGCCCCTCTCTTCTGTAAAGTCCGGAGAAAAAGACCGTATCGATACCGGAATAGAAGAATTCAACCGCGTGCTTGGCGGCGGCCTTGTAAAAGGCTCCCTGACGCTGATTTCAGGCGAGCCGGGCATCGGAAAATCCACATTGATCCTCCAGGCCGCCGCCAGAATCGCGCAGACCTGCGGCAAAGTTCTCTATGTCAGCGGCGAAGAATCCGAAGAACAGATTAAAATGCGCGCAGACCGCATCTGTAAAAAAATACCGGAATCCCTCTATATCCTTTCCGAAACGAATATGGAAAATATCATTCTCCAAAAAGAGCAAATCGACCCTGCATTCCTGATCATCGACTCCATTCAGACGATGTACTCGGCAGACATCGACTCCGCACCGGGAACGGTATCTCAGGTTCGGGTCTGCGGAAACGAACTCATGCGCATCGGAAAAGGCGGCGATCTTCCCATTTTGATCGTCGCTCACGTTACAAAATCCGGCGACCTGGCCGGCCCGAAAATCGTAGAGCATTTAGTAGATACAGTTCTTTATTTCACAGGAGAACGCAGCCACGACCTGCGCATACTGAGATCCTTAAAAAACAGATTCGGCACCACGAATGAAATCGGCGCGTTTGAAATGCGCGAAGAAGGTTTAACAGAGGTGGTTAACCTGTCGGAAACACTGATCGAAGAAATGAACGAATCCTCTGAAGGATCAGCCGCTGCCGCTGTTTATGAAGGAACCCGCCCTCTGCTTCTCGAAATTCAGGCTCTGACCTCCCCTGCAAACGCCGGTTTTCCACGCCGTACCTCCATCGGCATCGACCATAATCGTCTGAACATGATCCTTGCCGTCTTAGAACGGCGCGCAGGCATCTCACTGGCCTCTCAGGACGTATATCTCAATATCGTAGGCGGCATCCGCCCGGAAGGAACGTCCTCCGATCTCGCAGTGGCTCTGGCCGTGTATTCATCCTATCGCGGCATCCCCGTTCCGGCGAAAACATTATGTCTGGGAGAAATCAGTCTGACAGGCGATCTCCGATCTGTCAGCCATGCCGAAAAAATCGTAAAAGAAGCGGCCCGCATGGGTTTTTACCGCGTCATACTGCCTCGCCAAAACGCGGAAAAGCTCAGAAAAACGGCCGGCATCGATATCATCGGCGTAAAAACCCTCCGGGATGCCATAAATATATTCCGCTGACATTCTGACACTATCAAGCCTGAAGTCAGACGATTCTCGCTTCACCGACCTCTGCCAAGCCATATGCAATGTCTTATGAGCTCCGCAGAGGTCCGGTTTTAGAAACATCTCTTATTTTATTATTTTTAAACGGAGCGAAAACTCCTTATGTCTGTATCTTTTATTTTAGATATAAAATCCAGAAAATCGATCCTATTTCACCTGCGGCTCCTGGGATTTACGATCTGCGATATCTGCGGAATCCGCCGACTATGATCAGCGCCAGTAGAAGAAATAGTATCACGCACTCTGTCTCTGACGCTGATATTCCGCGATATACCGCAATTTTTCTTCTCTGTTTTCCGGCGTTATTTCGATTATTTCCACATCAGGATGACTGCGTATGCGATCCAGAAATTTATCGTGCTTCGGCTTTACGACGCCGATGACGGGAATTTCTCCGTCCAGAATTTCCAACACCCGGTTTTGAAACCGATAGGAACGCGATTCCAGAAAACCCAATTCATCCATTAAAATGAGATCCACTCCCTGCACATCCTGTAAAAGTTCGCATCCGACTTCATCAAATACCTCAGGATAGGATTCTACATTCAGCCGGTTCATATAGCGGCGGCCGCAGATATTTTTTTCCGAACAATCGTCAATCGATTCATTCGCACCCATTATATATACAAATTTCTCCTGATTTATCGTTCGGAATCCTCCGATCTTTTTTCGGTAAAACAGTTCGGTAGACAGCAGCTTTCGGATAATGGTGGATTTTCCCACCTGTACGTTTCCTGTTAAAAAAATATGTTTTTTCGATATATTCATCCTCATAATTTCCCTTCTATCTTAACACACCTTTTTCCCATAAGAGAAACAATACTGACGCTGCCGGACATAAAACCAAAACCGCACAGTCTCTTTTATTCAAAAGGAGCTTTCTCATATACGTCCTTCGGGGAAAAGCTCGAAATCCTCTCATCTGCATAGCGCATGACATCGCCTCTGCTCTGCGAAGCGTTCCGGATAAAATCGGCAGCATCAGCGAAAGGCAGGCAGATACTTTTTTCCGAAGAGGAATTTTTTTCAGATCGATTCCTTTCATCTGAACAGCGCTGAACCGATCCTTCGCCTCCGCGGAAAGCAGAGGGAGAAAATGCATCGCGGACAGGATCATAAAAGCCAGATCATAGGGCATTTTACACTGTACCAAAGCCAACAGATAGTCTCCCGGCGGACTTGTAGTAACGATCAGCGCAGATGTGACAACCGTCAAAATCCGCAGTACCATGAGGACTCCTGCGTAGATTCCTCCGCTCATGACCAGCACATGATCTCCCACGCTGATCAAAGGCTCTCCACACCTTGTGAAGATACACTGAACGGCAAACAGCGGTATCATCATCGTGACAGTCACCTTGATGAATGGAGCCGCCCTCCTAAAATCGGCCTTCAAAACGACTGCACACACAACGGACACTATAGTCAGAGCTGCCAAATACCGCAGATCGGACAGAAAAACAGCGGGACCAGACAGACATAGAAGTATCATCAGCTTTGCCCGGGGATCGAGATCGGAACGTCCGGGCCTCCCGGACCTGTCACGCTCGCTCATATTCCGCCGCCCCTTTCCATAGGAATCACACGATCTGCATACATCTGGTTAAATCTCTCATCGTGGCTGATGAGAATAATTCCCTTACCGTCGTTTTTCAGAGATTTCAGAAGAACCCCCAGCCTGTTTTTTCTCCTCATATCCAGAGAGGCAGAAGGTTCATCTAAAATCAGAAAATTGGCGCCCACCGCCAGAGTTGCCGCAATGCCCAGCCGCTGCTTTTCCCCGGCGCTCAGGTGTCCGGGAAAAGTTTCAGCGTACTGCGACAGCTCAAAATATTCCAGATACCTCTGAACACGCATCTCCACTATATTATCAGGAATCCCCCTGTTTCGCAGCCCGATTTCCATCTCTTCCCGGACGGTCATTCCCAGAATCTGACATTCCGGATTCTGCATGACGAATCCGATTTTTTCTGCGATCTGAGCGATGGTGAACTGGGTGAGATCTTCACCGTCAACCATAATTTTTCCGGACTGAGGCCGTAAAATTCCCGTAATAATTTTCATCAAGGTAGACTTTCCGCATCCGTTTTTTCCGGTAAGCGCCGTAATCGCGCCGGAAGGAAACTCGACTGAAAAATTTTCGATGATCGGTTGATCCGGCAGATAACAAAAGGTCAGATTTCTTACCGAAATCGCTCTTTCTGCCGCACCTTCAGAAGGCTGCTTGCAGATTCCATCAGCGTAAGACTCCTCCGAGAGATATTTCTCCGAAAGAGACTTCTCCGAAAGAGACTCTTCCGAGAGAGACTCCTCCGAGAAAGATTCCTCCAAAAACGGTATCATGACAGATGGCGTATCCTCTCGCTTTATCATGCCGTCTTCCAAAAAAAGAATTCGATCCGCTTCCTGGAGATGGTAAAAATTATGTTCTGCTACGAGAACCGTCTTTCCCATCTCTCTCATCTGGCTCATCAGCCCCAGGACGAGTGCCCTTCCATCTGCATCTAAATGGCTCACGGGTTCGTCCATGACGATCACCGGCGGATCCGACGCCAATACAGAAGCCACCGCCAGCAATTGTTTTTCTCCGCCTGACAGAGACTCCGGCTTTCTTTTTCTCAGGTGCTGTATTTGAAACAGATCTAAAATCTCATCGACTCTTCTTCGGATTTCTTCCGGCGGCAGACACAGGTTTTCCAGTGAAAATGCGATCTCATCCTCAACCGTTACAGCTACCATTCGATTATCCGGATCCTGAAACACGATTCCGACTCTCTTCAGCAGCCGGGGCAGAGCGTCCTTATCGATTTTTTCATCTTTTATGAGGATTCCACCCGACAAATTCCCAGGTATGACATGGGGAATGACGCCGGAAATGCAGTGAAGCAGGGTGGTCTTCCCGGAGCCTGAAAGTCCCGTTATTCCGATGATCTCGCCTTCATGCGCATCGAAACTGATTCCGTTCAGGACGCGTTTCTTTTTCAAATATCCAAATGTAATATCTTCCACACAGAGTGTTATGTTTTCCATCGTTTTATCATATCCGTTCACCGGACTGCCCCACGATCTGTTCATGGGGCAGTCCCTTTTCTATCATCACTTTTCCCGTTTTCTTCCGCTTTCTTCCGCGGCCGCTTACAGACGCGGGTTTCATCCGGCGCTTGCTTAAAGCGGAGCAAAGCTCCTGACAAGCTCGCTTGTCAAGGGCGACGCGAACGCTTGCAGCAAGCGCCGGGAGCTTCAGCTCAGCCGGATTTCGGTGGAAGAATGACTGCTCTCAGCCGCCGAAAGACGGAAATGAAACCCTCCGCTTACAGGCGCGGGTTTCATCCGGCGCTTGCTATATCAACCTGTGTAAGATACATCGTAGATCTCGTACCGTATACATCATCGGCCGCCAATATTCTCAAAGGGCCGCTGCCTCCGTCGGCTTTCCCTTTCAGCGGTTCTCCGTCCTTCTCATAGATGACCAGAATCCCGTCGGAATCCCTGACCTCAGACATGGAATACGCAGAGACGAACCCATCGGCGGCTTTTCCTATCACCTCACTGCATTCCGTCAGCATAGAATCATCTGCTTCTTCCAGAATCGAACGCAGCGGTACGCCGGTATAGACGCCGCTCTCATTTTTCTTACTCGAAGAAACGATCTCTTTTTCGACGGAAATCGAATCCATAGAACAGATCTCTTCATAGGAAAATTTTCTCACCGTCTCGCCATCTCTGGTAATCGTAAGAGTTCCATCCGCTTCACCCGCGCCGTCTCCCGCATGCAGCTGAAAAGCTGTAATCCCGATGACAGCAGCCAATAACACGATGGCGGCGATCATCCATTTCGCGGCGTGTGATTTTTTATTCCCTGACGTTTCCGCGCCGACTGCGCATTGTTCAGACGTCTTGTTCTTCTTCATATTGTGTTCTCCCGATATGGTATTTTTTCAGCAGACACAGCAGCTGCCACGCTATGATCCCGCCGATTCCGCCGGAAAGCGCCGCCACAGACGCCGTAAGCAGCAGGTAGACCGCCGGCAGCTGAAAGAAGACAGCGTTCACTGACAGCGTCCCTGTCACGTTTGCCAGCAGCCCTGCAAAAAAGGCGCAGGGACGGCAGCAGACCCGGTGACGAATGATGAACAGACCGAAATCCATGACGATTCCGGGCAGCGTATAGCTGACTAATGTCATAATACCGTGAGATCCCGTGACTCCTGTCAGCATTACGGCGCAGGCCTGTACAAATCCGATCAGCGTCCCCGTACCGTATTTTCCTGTGATTCCGAATCCCACCACCAGCCACATCATGTAGAGACCTCCTGCAAAAGATCCTGCCGGTATCCCGAAAGGAGCCGACACGACGTGAGCCAGAGGTACGACGATGGGCTTCAAGGCCACGCCCAGCGCCGCCATAACAGATATGACCACAAGATCATATACGGAAAACTTCTGTAAAGCCCTGTTAAAAAGCATATCTACTCCTTCTCATCCGATCCGTCCGTCTGATTCGCTCCGTCTGACATCTGACCGGCGTTATTGTCGGCCCCACTGTCCGAAACTCGTTTCCCGTTCTCTCCATCTGCGCCGTCTGACACTCCATCGGCAGCGCCGCTTTCCTCATCTATGGACACGATCTTATTTCCCTCCATCTTCAGACGCTGGCCTCCGATCTCCACAAAGCGATCCGTAGTGAAGACGACCACCGACTTTCCGGACTTCTCGGATTGTCCGTGATATTTCCTCGAAGCGGCAGAATCCATCAGAAACAGTGTCCCCGCCGATAACGTGCGTTCGTAACCGCCGTCATCCTTTACCGTCAGAGAATCCTCTACATCTGCCGGACGGTCGGCCACGGCCACGATACATTCCATCTCTTTTACATTGGAACTGGCAGGGTAGCCCTCATTCATGACTTCCCATCCATTGCTCCCGAATACTATGTAATTTTTTTCCATATTCACTGCATCGATAGCTGACATCATTCCATCCCATCCCGCAAAGTAAATATGGGATTTTTCCGCCGCTAAACCGGTCTGCTCTATCACATCCGAGAGAAGAATCCCGCTGTGCTTCTCGCCCTCAAAGGTAAAAGAATACGTTTTCATCGTCTTCCCAGCGTCCTTTTCTTCACCTTCTCCATTGGAAAAGGTCAGAACATAGGTCTTTCCTTCGGCTTTCAGTTCGGCTGCGTTCTGCACGTCGCCTTGCACCTTGAGAGCGGGCAGGTATGCCGCTTCCGCGGCAGAGCCTCTGTAAAAGATCAAAAATGCGCCGATGAAGAGAATTGCCAATACAAACACGGCGGCGAATCCCACGATCCATCGTTTTCGACTCACTTTTTCCTCCTTTTCTCCTTCCTTCAACTGCACTTTCAAAAATGGCAGCCCCATCAGGAAACCGCCTCTACTTTCAGGAGACCGCTGATCACGCCGTCTTTGCCGTTTCCCGGATCGAAGGACACGCCGGAGGAGCCGTATATCAATGATGCGCCGGAAAGCTCGTCAAAGGAATATTGCGAAGAATTTCCGTCTTTATCTATAAACCGGTAAGTATCTGACGTCATCGTTCCGATTTTCTTGATCACATCTGAAAACAGAATCTTTTCTCCCGCAGCTATTTCTTCCGCTTCCGCGTACTGTGAAAGCGACAGGAACGCAGTGTCGCCATAATGCAGCGTCACCATACCCTTCACAGTCATGCCTTCCGGCAGTGCAGGCCCTGTAAATTCAGGTGCGCCATCTCCGGATACTCTGATATATTCTTTTATGAAATTCGTCTTCGTTTCATTCTTCGACAGACCGTCGGAAGCCGTCATGTAGACGTTATAAATGGTATTATCATCGGCATCCGCAAAAGCAGAGATCAGATCCTGCGTCTTGACGACGGAAACATCCTGATCTCCTATTTTTATACTTTCTTCAGAAAGCT
This sequence comes from uncultured Oscillospiraceae bacterium, assembly GCA_964523955.1. Taxonomy (GTDB): domain Bacteria; phylum Bacillota; class Clostridia; order Peptostreptococcales; family Anaerovoracaceae; genus Alangreenwoodia. The sequence goes on from CAZGBL010000017.1 coordinate 10,014, forward strand.
GCGGCAGCGCCTCATCCAAAAATATCAGATTGGATGGCGTCAGAGCGGATGCTTCTGATTCAAAATCGATCTGCGTCAGCATTCTTACCCAGTACATCGCTCTCTGCCCCGGAACCACGACACGAACGGGGCCGTCTTCGCCTCCGATAGGCGCTCCGCCGTCATAGTAGGCGATGATAATATCGTCGTTCTCGATGATGTCTGACGGCATGGCGATAGAATAACCGTCCTTCGCGTAAAAACGAATCGTATTAAAGTCTCCTTTTTCTGCGCCGTATTTATCCAATAACGTTTTCAACAGAGGCCCCGTGACTTTTACCGATATCACCTGACCGTTGGAACGAGTCGCTTCCGCTTTCTTCGTCACGCTTTTCAGATCCTTTAGTTCCGAAACAGAGACCTGGATATCCTCCTCGCTAAGTCCATGAAGCGTAATCGTAGCATTATCGTTTACGCTGAGTTCTTCCTCGGACAGACTGCTTCCTCCGCAGGCGGACAATCCGAAGATCAGACAGAGAAACACAGCCAGAATTGTCAGAAGATAAATTTTGCTTTCTTTCCTTTTCATGATAAATCTCCTTTTTTATTCAGAAGAGACCCCTTTTTCTATTCGGAAGAAACCTCTTTTTTAACCGCAGATAAACCGCTTTTTTCCGCACTTTTTCTGGCGTAAGAACCTCTCTTGCTGTGCCGCAGTTCTTCTAATTCATCTCTGCCGTGACAGATCGTAAAGACATTACGATTAAAGTCGATAATACCGTCTCTGCGAAGGGTATTCAACTCATTAGAAAAGACGGAACGGTTCATTCCCAAATGGCGCGCCATCTCACTTCTATTCTGGCTGATTTCAAAAGGAGAGCCGCCCGCTTTACTCTCGACCTGCAGCAGATAAGACAGAATTCGGCCTCTCAGGTTCTTTTCCTGAAGTATTTCAATCTTTTTCATGCGCCGTATATTTTCATCGGCCAGGAGATTGGATATATTCGTCAGAAGTCTGACTTTGAGGCCGTCAGGCAAAGAGCGCTTACGGAGAAAAGTGTCAAAAGGATAGGTCATGACGCAGACCTCGCCTTTTGCTGTCGCTGTATAATAACTGGTCCGTTCTGTAGTCATCATGACGTCCAGACCCAGGATATTTCCCCGGCGGTAATCCTGCTTTGAAGTGATAACCCCTTCGCCGGCTCCAATAGGAATGCTCAGGACGCCGCTTTCAATAATCATAAAGCTGTTCATTTTCTGCGTATTAAAGATAATCACATCCTGATCCCGATAATATTTTTCCTCACACTGAATCGTTTCTGATAAAAGAGCGATCTCCTTTTTGCTGAGACCGTTGAGAATGCCCGCATCACGAAGCAGCGCACAGCTCTTTTGGCGCAGATCCATTTCCTCCGAATGCGTTTCCTCCTCTGGATAGGCCGACTGTGCTCCGATCTGATGCGCCGTCATATCATCTGCAGCCCGGGTATTCTCCGTCAGCCACTCCAGTATCTCGCAATAGCGGAATCTCCATCTCCCCGACGCGCGGTAGACCGGAATTTTTCCGTTTCTTATGTAACCATATATCGTCGCTGGCTTAAGCCCCAGAAAATCAGCAACCTCAGCGACCGTCATCATTCTGTCGTCAGCTTCAGAATTATTCATACTCCCATCCTCTTCTCATCCTTTCGGGAATCAAAAATCATATTATTCGATGGGTTCCGCTCTCACAGCGTCTTCTCCCAAAAGAAATGTCATTGTTTATCTATCATATATAATTTTCCTGTTTTCGGGTCTCGATAGACGGTTCCCATCTCTTCATACTGGCCGTCTTCGCTGAGCACGCCCTCACCATCTCCAAAATCTTCTACGCCTGTAACTTCCTGACCCTGCTCCAATTCGACCGGATCTGTCACCGTCGCTCCTACATCTACATTCCAGTTGATGATGAGCGCCAGCATGATACCGCAGGCAAAGACCAGCATCACATCTGCCAGATTTGACAGAGAATCCATAGGATTCACATCCTCGTTAAAGTCTGCCCCTTTGGAAAGCTTTCCTGCGCCAAAACGTCTGATCATTCCTTCGTCACCTCCAGGATACATTCCATCGACATTTCTAATGCCGACATGTAATTCGCATACCACTTTTTGCGTACCGCAGAAATGACCACTGCCACCGCAGCGGCTAAAAGGCCTGCCGCCGTCGTGTCAAATGCTGTGAGCAGAGAAGTGGAGAGCGTATAAGTATCTCCGCGGCCCAGCGCGATAATTCCCGGCCCTAAGGGAATCAATGTACCCAGAAGCCCGAACATAGGCGCCAGCCGCGCCATGAGATCTGTAATCATAACGATGATATTATAGTGCGCTTTTTCCTCTTCCAAAAGCCGCACTGCCATCGACTCTCTCATCTGCGGCGTGATATCCGGATGAGAAATCAGCTCGACGAGCGCTTTTTTCTGCCGCTTGAGCAGTCCGCTGTCCTTTATAATTTCCTCTAACGGCCGGGCTCCTTCTTTCAGATCATCTGCCAGTTTCGGCATCTTGGCCTTCATATGAATTCGCTCCGTAAACAGTTCCGCGATCAGAGTTGCCGCCATAACCACCGCCAGAGCGATAAAAATCAGGAGTATGACGATTACAGGCGACTGCATCGCTCCCGTTACGGCTCTCAGCGCATTGCTCAATTCAGTTGATGAAAACATTCCTCTCCTCCATATATTTGTATCATCACTCGGGATTCCGAGAGATCATCTGTGTTTTTACTGCTGTATCCGTTTTCGCGGTTTTGGCCGGTCCCAGGCAGCGGATAAATCACTTATTCGCGGCTTTGGCCGGTCCCGGGCAGCAGATAAATCACTTAATATCTGCACGGAATTTTATGATTCGCAGGCAGAATGCCGCTGCAAATAAACCAGACATCCCCCAGCCCATCACAGGAAGAAGAGGATTGTCCTCATCGACCGCCGCCAATTCCTGCGCGGTCTCTGACATCTCATAAATTCGCCAGTTCTGGACACCGCCGATATCTTCTTTAGATGTTACTACGTTTTTTACGATCTCGTAGTTCTCAGCATTCGGCTGATCCTCCGCGCCGGACGGATCCCTTGGCGTATCGCTGTTATCAGAATGATTCGGCTGATCCGTGCCGTTTCCTTCGTTCTGAGATGGTTCGCCTCCGGCGGGCGGCTGATCTTCCGCGTTCTCCGCCGGAGTACTATTGATCGTCATAGAAGCGGAGACTCCTCCTGCAGATGCGGTGATCACTACCTTTCCTTCTTTCAGAACGATTACATTCCCCTGATCGTCCACCGTTGCGATGCTCTCATCGCTGCTGCTCCAGGCGATGTCCATTCCCTGCTCCAGAAGAGGATCCGCCGCCTTGATGCTTGCAGATGTGCGAAAACGGCTTCCCACTTCTGCGTCAACGTTCGCATGATCCAGCGTAATGGTAGGAGAACCGCCCAATGATACTACGATCTTGTGGACTAATCTCGCCGATCTGAAGGCTGTCTGTTCATAAGGATTTGTCTGTCCAAAAATAAGACGAAAACGAGTATTTGTATCCAGATTTTCATAATCACTTCCGAAGACGGCTCCCACCGTACATCGTTTCCAGTCGTCAGCTACCGCCAGAACCGTATCCACACGCTGCGGAATAAACGGAGTGTCGTCGCTGATCTGCTTTCCGGCGATATATTCATCATAATTGAAGTTGTCCGGCAATCCGTAATAACAATATCGCGGCGTGTCGATCAGCGCGCTCTTTGTGAAAGAGGTATAGTAGCTTCCCGTCTTATCTGTCGTCCAAAAATCGAATTTCTGTACAGAACCGATGTCAATTCCCGCAGCTGACATGAGATCTGCCAGACGAACGCCTTTTACGTGATCGATGACGACTGCCGGCATACTGTCCACGAACGTATAGTCATCCTTTACAAGCTCCATATTCTGAAGCTCACTCAGAGTAAATACGCGCTTATCATAATACGGCCCGCCTACATAGCCCACCTGTATCGTCAGAGAATCCGCCGGATTTCCTCCCGCCGATTCCGTATCTTCCGCAAAACAGAGGAACGGTGTCATCGCGAAAACGACAGCCACAGTCACTGTAAAAATTCGCGATACGATATGCTGCGAATATTTAAAATGCCATTTATTTCGTCCACGCTGACAGAAAGATCGAAAATACCGTACAATAAAAAAGCATGGCATCTGACTTCCACTTTTTTCCTTTTGTTTCTTCATCTTTTTTCCACTGCCTCTTCTCCTTACATTCCTCTTTTACGCAACGGCCATCGTCCTAATTTTTCCTTTATCGCTTTAATAGGATCAAATCAAATCGAATTAAACCAGTTCCCATTGATTAATATTATAAATTCATATTGTATAAAAATCAATATTTTATATTTCGTTTTAGTTGTATTTTTTCGTTTTTTGTTTTATAATTATATTTTTCCGGTATTTTTGTTTATTTTATTTTATTTTTATTTATTTTTGTTTTGAAAATTGTTATAAATTATTATATTGTCTGATTTATATCATTTTAAGGTAAAACAGAGTTCCTGACAAGCTCGCTGCCACGGACGACGCGAACGTTTGCAGCAAGCGCCGGGAGCTTTCGCTCTGCCGGGTTTCGACGGGAATTAGGGGGAGAAAATTATCACCCAACCGCCGAAAATCAAAAATGGAACCCGCCGCTTTCAAAAGCGATGGGTTCCATCTGATCCGTCGCTCGTTCTGCGATTTTATTTTCCTCCGCCGATATAATCTTCAGGAAAATCTGGCAATCGCAGTAAGACGGGATGTTCCACGGCTTTATTTTCCTCCGCCGGTGTAATCTGCAAAGCGCTGCACCATAGCCGCTACCTG
>CAZGBL010000017.1:14963-21579 GCA_964523955.1 uncultured Oscillospiraceae bacterium
TTTATTTTCCTCCGCCGGTGTAATCTGCAAAGCGCTGCACCATAGCCGCTACCTGTGCCCGCGTCGCCGTGCCTTTCGGAGAAAGCGTTACAGCTGTAGTGCCGTTGATCAATCCCGCGCCCACACACCAGCTGACAGCACCCGATGCATAGGAAGCTACAGACGACGCGTCAGTATACGAACTCAGCGACGCCGCCGCTGTCGTATTTGCTCCCGTCGCCTGCGCGTAACGGAGAAACATCGTCGCAATCTGTTCTCTCGTAATGCTGGCAGACGGAGCGAAGGTATCTTCGCTCATGCCTTTGACCACGCCGTTTTGATACGCCCACGCCACAGCGTCGGCGTAGGCCGCCCCTGCAGGAACATCCTTGAAATCCGTACCTGCCAATACAGAAGGAGAGCCGGACAGGCGATAAAGAGCAGTCACCAGCATCTGACGCGTCATCGGCTCATTCGGAGCAAAGGCGTTTGCGGCAGCCGCGTCGAAAAGGCCCTTCTCCGTTACAAACTTCACGTTTTCATAATACCAGTTGGATTCCGCCACATCGGTATAAGGATTATTCCACTTCTGCTCTGTGCCGGACGGCGTCAGAGTCAGAGTGACTACGCCCGCGTCTGTCCAGCCTTCCTTCACCGCCTGTGCTGTCATCGTCACCGTTCCGTTTTTAAATGCGTCTTTCGGCACTACTGCAGCGCTTCCGGTATAAGGGCAAGTCGGCGCGTAGCTCGGCGACTTGTAATTGCTGTTATAATAAATGGTGGCACCCGACGTGCTGCAGGAAAAACGGATATAGTAATTTTCGTCGTCCTCCGTCATAACTGCCGTAGGAGCAGCTACCGTCCCTTGCTTTGCGACAGCCGGCGCATTCTCCATGTTCAGAAGTATGTGGGAAACCCAGTAGCGCGTATCCGAAGCAGTGGGCTGCGCGGCGTAGAGTTCCTCTTTTGTCATAGGCTTCATCAGGCGAATCGTGCGTTGACTGTCCAAGAGCCCCTGAGCCGAGAAGTTGTTTTCCATATTAAAATCGCCGGTACCATACTTTTCATTTCCCATATAACGTTCCGAATACGCCCGGACAGACAGCAGGAAATTTTCTCTCTGGCCGTTCTGGAATATATAGTCAATTACCTGATCTCGCGTCATAACGCCGTCCGGATCGTAGTAATCCTGTGTTTTGTAATTCCAATATTTATAGAGCAGAGGAAAATTATACCTCGCCACACCGTACAGATCTTCATAGGTATAGGTATCCTGATCATCGTATCCAGTCTGGTCGATCTCCCAGAAAGCGATTTTATCCTTTCCCGCAAACGTCAGATTTGCATTTTTCATATCGTCGACAGAGGATTTATTTTTAGCATATTCCACAAATTCGCCGACAGTAAAGCCCTGAGCTTCCTGATGGAGAGTCGTCACGTAGCGGTCGAGCAGAGAATAATTGTGTACAGTGTTATCGATCTTTCCCGATTCGAGATCACTTTCCAGATCCTTCACCGAAATCTGAGATGTGAGGATCTGTTCACCGGAAGCGTTTTCCACATAGAACAATACGGTATTTACCGTCTGCCCGGACGGATTTGTCTTGGCCGACACTCCTGCCGGCAGGGCGCATACAGACAGCGACATGACCGCTGTAAGTACGGCGCTGATCATTTTCTTTTTCATAATATTCTTCTCCCTTCTAATATTTTTCTCTTCTTCCTTTTTTCCGCACTTCGGCGTGAAAAGCGAAGAAAACATTTCGAGGTGGTTTCATCCTCATCCCGATTCCCCTTTCCGCCTATGTCTATAGAGAAGTGACAGGAATCCTCGTCTGATTAAGCCGAGCCGTCCTCTCTGTTCATCCGGTGCATCAGCTCTGCACGAATTTCTCACAGAGATTCTTTACAATCTGCGCCACCTGCGCCCGGGTAGCGTTGCCGGAAGGGCTCAGATTTCCGTTGGAGCCGTTGATCAGTTCTGTATGAGCGGCCCATATCATAGCTTCCTTCGCCCAGGAGCTCACCGAAGCTCTGTCGGAAAAACCGTCGAAGCGGCCGCTGTCCGCCGACGTATCCCCACCGGTGAATTTTACATAGTTATACATGATGACAGCCATCTGCTCCCTCGTAATCTGACCGTCAGGATTGAATTTTCCATTTCCAACGCCTGATACGATACCGTTTGCCGAAGCCCACTGAACATACGGGCTGTAATATTTTCCCGCCGGTACGTCGGAAAAGCTGCTGTCCGTATACTGCGCCGTATCGATGACCGCCATTCTGCCCAGCACTGTGACAAACATGCCTCTCGTCATATTGGCTCCCGGTGAAAATTCCGCTGCGGAAGTTCCGCTGAAATAACCGTTATCTGCCACATAATTCACAGCGTCATAATACCAGCTGCCGGACGGTACATCTGAAAAGCGCGCATTTCCCGGACTCATCCCCTGATTTCCACCGTCGCCGATGTCGAGCGTCACCTTCTGCGAGGAAGGTGCATAGCTGTTATTCACAAACTCCAGCGTATAAGACCCCTGAGATGTGATCTTGCAGGAAGAAGAATCATAATATTCTTTTTTTATCGTCACTTTTCCCGACTGCGTCCGGTCGAGATAAGAAGCGGAAATCATGGTGGATTCGCTCTCTCCCGGAGCCGTTATATAAAGATAAAGTCCGTTCTGATAACCGCCGTCGTCGAAAGTAAACGTCACGTCGCTGCCCAGCGGCGCCGTCTGCCCAGCGATGGACGGTGCCGCTTTTTTCGCCGTCAAAGAAACGTTTTTATTAGAAAATCCCTTTGCGTAGAAAGCAAAGCTATAGGAGCCGGTCTCTTCCAAAACGCTCTTATCGATGGTTATTTTTCTAGAAGATTTATCCACCTTATACTGCGATGCTTCTAAAGGCACATAACTGGAAGAAGAAGGCGTTTTCGCTGAGATTCCCAGAATTGCAGATGTCCATGTATTCCATTCCTCAGCCGTCACATCGTCTTCTGCTTCTAATACGAGATCCGTTCCTGTCATCGTACTGTAAACTGTCTTAAACCTTACGCCGGACTGAGGATACTTCACTGTGATCTGACCTGCATCGTCATAGCCCTCTTTCACCGCAGTCATATAAAAGGTCACCGGAGTAGATTCCAGATTTCTGCCGGAAATGTCGTAGGAAACAGGTCCGGTATAGAGCGTCTGCGGCGCGTCAGTGAAGGAATAATAAATCTGTGCGCCCGGCGTGCTGCAGGACATCGTGACAGTCAGCGTCTTTCCATCGGCGCTGACCGAAGCCGAAGCTGTGGGCTGCGCCACCGTTCCCTGGGATTTCGGAGCGCCGCTGCCCGCCATATCCAGTTCCATATTGTAGACCCATTTGAAGTTGTCGTAAGCCGTTCTGTGAGCTGACATCAGATCGGCTTCTGACATGGGAACGCACAGACGCAGAGCCCATGTGTCTTCTAAAACATTTTTCAAACTGCCCATCACAGTACCGCCATTTGCCGCAATATACCCCGCGAGTCCGATCTCAGTCGATGCGCTCAGCGTCTCTGTGGTGGTTCTTCCCGAATAGGACTCTACTGCAAGAATCGCATCTGTCTTCTTTCCCGTGTCGAACACTTTTCTCTTAGCGTCATAATACGAATCGCCGGCGCGATATGTCGAATGATATTCTTCTAAACTGAGACCATATTTTGAATTTTCTTCTCCTGAGATCTCCCAGCCGGTGTTCCAGCCATTGGAAGCGTCGTAGAGGCCTTCAAAATAATATCGATCTACGCCGTACAGATCGTTGTACGTCCAGGAATGCATATAATTTCCGTAACTGTCCGTAGCCATGAATCGGATCAGATCATCGCCCTGATATGTAATGGCCGACGCCCCTGGCACGGAGCTTCCGTTCTTTACATATTCCACCAGTTCCGGAATAGTAAATCCTCTCGCCTCGCAATACTGTGTCGTCGGATAATTGTCTGTGGAAGACATGTAGTAATTTTGTCCTGTTTCGGCTCCATCCGCTGACAGCTGACCGTGACTGAGCTTTTTCAGCTCGTCCAGGCTCATAACCTTCATCAAAACGCTCTTGCCTTCATCGTTCTTCACATAGAAAAAGATATTCTGCGCTTTTGTAGAATCCTGTGTTTTTGCCTCTGCCGTCAATCCCAGCTCAGGTATGAGTCCCGCTGACGTCACCGCTAAAGCGGCTGTAAGAACCAACACTGTCAGCTTTTTTATCTTCTGTTTCAGCATGAAATTTCTCCTTTTCGTCAATATTCAAGCGCCGAAGCGGGCGCGCCTCAAGCTGCCTTTTCTTCGCTATACCGCTTTTTCGCTGTACCGCATCAGAATCGCCGCGCACTGCGCTCTCGTGGCAGTACCGGAGGGTCGAAGCAGCGTGCTGCCGCCGTCCTGTATTCCAGTTATAATCCCGCTGCTGACCGCCCACGCAAAGGCTTCCCTCGCGTATTGAGCCACCGCCGCCGCGTCGCCATATCCGTCCAGCACATCGCCGCTGTCATCAGAGACGTTCCATTCCTCATCCTGACGTTTCATATACTCATGGTAACGATACATCACCGCCGCCATCTGCTGGCGTGTAACGGAATCCGACGGCGCAAAATGACTGCTGTCCACACCTGTAACGATACCGTTTTCTGCCGCCCAGGATACTGCGTCAGCGTAATACGCATTTTCCGGTACGTCTGTAAACGACGCCGCTGCGCCGCTTTCCCTGTCAGCCGCACCCCTCTCCTCACCGGAGTCCGAGTCCGACTGTCGGATCGCTCCTCCGTCTTCCGTATCTGCGGCTCCGCTCATCCGGTAGAGAACCGTCACAAACATGCCCCGTGTCATGGAGCCGTCAGGGGAAAAAGCGGTTTCTCCCGTGCCGTTCATCAGCCCCTTTTCCCTGACATATTTTACAGCTTCAGCATACCATGACGCGCTGCTGACGTCTGCAAATGTCCCTGTAACCTCCGGCTGCTGCCCCGGATCGGACGGATTGGACGACCCTGACGGACTCTGTCCGGGATCGGTGACCCCGCCCGGCGTTCCCGGCTCGCCCGTTCCTTCGCTTCCGTTCTTAGCTCTCGCTTTCAGAGAACAGTAATCCAGTTCGTTCCCGTCTCTGTCGTACGTCAATACCTCCATCGTGCTGCCGTCGATACGAACCACCTGACAGGTGCTCATAGAATAAATCGTTTTTTCCTGATAGGTCTCATCAGCAGAGCTGTAAAATTTCTGTCCCGAATTTCCCATGATATAGGTGACGCCATTGTCATAGTCGATGGCTCCGTCCGTCATAGGATAGGAACGGGAATACACGTGCTGATGTCCGCAGAAGACGAGGTCTACGCCGTATTTTTCAAAAATCGGCGCCCAATTTTCCTTTACCATCTCCGCCACTCTGTCGTCCGCCAGAGCGTAAACAGGATGATGCATGACCACAACATTCCATACGGCTCCGCTGTTTTTCAGATCGTCTTCGATCCATGCGCTGAGCCTCTTATAATCGGCGTCGTCCAGATCCTGCTCTCCGGAAAACACCCAGGAATTGAGAGCGGTCACGTGACACGTACCATAATCAAAGGAGTAAAATTCTTCCTTGAAGCCTTCCGGTCCGTTTTGCGGAAGAGAGAACAGATCGAGATAGACCTCGGGCTTTCCGCCCGGCATGTTGCTCTCATGATTTCCGTTCACCGACATCAGGGGAATCGAAGAAAAGACCGGCGAAGCGTTCTTCAAAAACTCGTCCCATTCCGCTGCCCGGATGCCGCTCTGTACGATATCGCCTCCCAGGACTCCGAAAGCCAGATCCGGATTTTTCTGATAAATCTTTGAAATCAATTGCCCCCAATCCGCATACTCCTGTATCATATCTTCCTGAAATTGAATGTCTCCCATGTAAGCGAAAGACAGAGTCTCCTGATTTTCTGCCGCCGTCGCAAAGCTCTTGACCTCACTCTTTCCCGCCGTGCTTTCCACGTAGTAATAGTAGAGCGTATCCGGTTTTAAACCCGTCAGATCAGCGCTGAAAACGCTGCATTTCATATCCGCGCCGCTTTTGATTTCCACTCTGCTGCCTGAAACCTCAGATACTCCCGCCTTCGCCCCCGTCCGGCGGGCGGCTTCCACAGACGAACGTTCTGTTCCATAAACGATACCGCCCTCCGTCGCCGAAACCGCATCATGCCAGGTTATCGTCTGCATCGTTCGCGTGTCTCCTGTTACAGATAAAATAACATCGCAGGGGCCTGTGCTGTCGTCTGAATCCATCGCATAGACGATCGCTGCGCCCGTGCCGTGCGCCATATCCGTGTCCCCTGTTCCCGCCGCATAGACGGTCGCCGGAACGGATACTGTCTGACAGAAGATCAGCGCGGCTGTCACAGCACATGCTGCAAATCTCTTTTTCTGTCGTACCGTCGCTTTGCCCTCCAGCCTTTGTTTTCTCATCTCCACCTCCCGGATTTCACCTCTTTGGTTCAAAACTTATGCTATCCTGAAATATCACAGGCCATATCTCCTGCATAATAACATGCTTTCGATTTCCCTGGATTTTGTCATTTCATCCTGACTTCCCATCTCACAGGACGAAAAAATATTGTCTCCGAATCTCGCGGAACAAATTTCGCGGAACAAAT
>CAZGBL010000018.1:0-20807 GCA_964523955.1 uncultured Oscillospiraceae bacterium
ATTCCGGTTGACAGTCTTCTGATTCTTGCCCACTTTTATAATGTCTCTATGGATTACATTACAGGAGCCAGCAATATCAGAACGCCATTCCCAAAAAGATAATGTGTAACGCGGAGCGTTTCCAATTCCGACTCTGCGCTCCGCGGTACAGTTGCCCGTTCCATTTCCGCTATTCCTGACGCCCATTTTTTTCAGCGAGGAACCGATCAAGCATGCTAATACCATCTCTCACATCACTGTTTAACGATTCGATATAATTGCGCATAATACAGAGCACGGCCTTCATTTCCCTGCGCGTTTCGTGTTCATCATCGCAGACTTCCAATACGATATCTAACATGGTTTTCATCGCCATTAATCTATCTTCGACCTGTAAAAATTCATCCATAATAGCATAAAGCATCTTCATTTTTATACTCCTTATGACTAACTATTGGAACGTTTAAGCGTTGTTGCTTAACCGAGAGTTTATTAGGAAATAGTGGAGTTTTATTTCAAAACTTTAATATGGTTCAAAATGTATTAAAACGATTTAAATAAACAGTAAACCACTATAACTAGATGTTAATAGTAATGGCTATACAAGTCAAGAAATGTTACATAAATATTTTTATTTTTTAAAATTTTATGATATTTATTTTATCATATCGAACATCATCAAAATCTGTTTTAAAAAGGGGGGGAGAACAAAGCTCCTGACAAGCTCGCTTGTCAAGGACGACGCGAACGCTTGCAGCAAGCGCCGGGAGCTTTCGCTCAGCCGGGTTTCGGCGGGAGATTATGACCCACCCGACCGCTTTGCGATTTCCCATGCAATGAAGATACTTCCTTGCCCTCACATTCGATTTATTCTAAGCGGACTGCGAATCTTCTGAGCGCCTCGTCAATCCCCTGCGCCGCCTGCATATACTTTCAGCCTGTCGCTTCGCGCCGAGCCGATGAGCGTCAGCCCATACTCCTGAGCCAGCCGCACAGCCTCCCGCGTAGGTACTGCCTTACTGGCCAACACCGGAATCCCTGCGCGAATCGCCTTCATAGCCATGTCGGTGGGAATCCTGCCGCTGGAATAGACGACGCACTTTGTAAGATCGATATCGTTCCTCAGTCCATAGCCGATCGCCTTATCCAACGCGTTATGCCGGCCGATATCCTCACACTGAAACATCAGTTCGCCGTTCATAGAAAGAAAACAGCTGTGAGTCGCCCAGGTCTCATCGTGAAGCGGCATTCCCCGCTTAAACCGATCCGCCAGATCAAAAATCCACTCCGTTTTCCAGTCGATGGGCCGAACGGGCTTCACCTCTCCGGCATTGATAAAATAATCGTTCAAAATGTGATTTCCCGTACAGCAGGACGGCGTAACTTCTACATAATCCGAATCGTCGTCCTTTCCGCTTCTCTCGCGTTTCAATACGACCCGCGCCCTGCTTCCATACTCGCAGATGTAAAGTATTTCCACATCATCTGCCTTCTCTATCACGCCTTCTGTAAATAACCTTCCCAGGACGAGCTCCGCCAGATTTTCCGGCGTGCAGACGAGCTTCATCGTCAGAACCTCGTTTATATACACATCCATGAGATGCTCCACCAGCACGGCTTCCCGCCGTATATCGGTTCGGCCGTCCCGATAAATCACAGCGTGCTCATCGCCGGAAATCAAATCTAAATTTCTGTATTGTTCGTTGATATAATCCATCATTTCTCTTTCCTTACCACCGATCCATCTGTTCCGAAATGTCCGCCCTCTGTTCCTAATCTCCGAACGAAAAAAGGAACGTGGTCGGCCACATTGGAACAAAGACATGGTCCAAACCTCTGTTCCGAGTCTCCGAACGAAAAAAAAGGAACCCCGCGCTATGATCTTATCACAGGCGAGATTCCTTTTCTACGATTTCTGCTGCAGCGAAGCGCCCTGCTCCGCAAAATTACATTCCGTCCCTGCGCCTGACGGAACGCGGAACAGCGGTTTCAACGATACTTCTGAGAATACCGGACGCCGCCGCGCTGCTACTGAATCTTCTCTATCCTGATAGCGCAGACCTTGTACTCCGGTATGCGGCAGAATTTATCGAGAGCCGCGTTCGTCAGCCAGTTGGCATTTCCGTCAGGGAAATGGAACGGCATCCAGGTTTCCCCAGGAGATACTTTTGTTCCGACTCTTGCAGTCGTTTCTATCGAACCTCTGCGGGATGTGGCGCGGACGAGCTCCCCGTTTTCGATGCCCAGGCGAGCTGCATCCACTTCGTTCATCTCGATAAACGACTTTCCTTCGATCTCCATCAGGCCGGGCGTTCTGCCCGTCATCGCCCGCGTCGTGTAATGATACAGGATTCGGCCCGTCATCAGATACAGCGGATATTCTTCGTCAGGAAGCTCTGCCGAAGGCGTATAGACTGTCGGATACAGCCAGCCCAGACCACGGGTGAATTTGCCCACGTGCATGATCGGCGTGCCCGGATGATCCGGTGCAGTACAAGGCCACTGAAGACCTCTTCCCGCGACCTCTTCGCTGTCGAGGCGCGCATGGCTGATACCTCCGAAGCTCGGCGTGAGAGAAGACACTTCTTCCATGATCTGCGCAGGCGTCAGCTGTGGCTGAGGATAACCCATGCGATTCATCAGATCGATGATGATTTCCGTATCCGGACGGATATCGAAGGATGGATCCTTCGTCAGATCTACCGCCTTGCGCACGCGCTGTACGCGGCGCTCCGTATTGGAGAAGGTTCCTTCTTTTTCCGCATAGCTCATACCCGGCAGGATCACGTCGGCGTACTGGGCTGTTTCCGTCATGAACAGTTCCTGTATGACGAAGAAATCCAGACTTTCTAACGCCTTGATGATGTGGGTCGTATTGGCATCGGTAACGACCGGATCTTCGCCGTAGATATACAAGCCCTTGATTTCGCCTCGGATGGCCGCTCCGAAAACATCGGTAGCGTGAGTTCCGATCTTATCGCTGAGCTTAACACCCCATGCGTCTTCAAATTTCTTTACCACATCGGGATTTGTAACTTTCTGATAACCTGGGAAGTCTGTCGGCTGTGCTCCCATATCACAGGCACCCTGAACGTTATTCTGTCCCCGCAGCGGATTGACGCCGCAGCCCGGCCTGCCCAGCTTGCCGCAGAGCATTGCCATATTCGACATGGACATAACGCCCTCTGTACCCGTAGAGTGCTCCGTTACGCCGAGGCAATAGATGATCGGCGCCTTTTCCGCTGCAGCGTACATTCTCGCCGCTTCGATGAGTTTATCCTTGTCGATGTGACATACTTCAGCGACGTATTCCGGCGTATAATCCCTGACGATTTCCTTCAGTTCTTCAAAGCCTTCCGTGCGCTCCGCGATAAATTTCTCATCGATGAGACCTTCTTTGATCATGATATGCATCATGCCGTTGGCGAACATGATGTTCGTGCCCGGCTTCAGCTTCAGATGAATATCGGCGTACTGTGTCAGTCCGATGTCGCGGGGGTCTACGACGATGAGGCGGGTGCCGCTCTGAACCGCCTGCCGTATCTGCATCCCCACGACGGGATGCGCTTCTTCCGGATTGGAGCCCACCAACATGATACAGTCCACATCCCGGGTGATATCTCCGATGGGATTCGTCATAGCGCCGGAACCCAGCGTCATGGCCAGACCGGATACGGAAGCGGAATGGCACACGCGGGCGCAGTTATCCACGTTATTGCTGCCGAAACAGGTGCGGACCATTTTCTGCACCATATAAATATCTTCGTTCGGAGAACGGGAACAGGCGAAGCCTGCCAGAGCATTGGAACCGAACTCTTCCTTCAGCGACATAAATTTGGAAGCTACCAGATCAAGCGCCTCATCCCAGGTGGCTCGTTCAAATTTTCCGGTTTCCTTATTTTTGATCAGCGGATATTTCAGACGGTCGCCGGAATGTACGAAGTCAAAGCTGCCGGAGCGTCCCTTGACGCATACCAATCCGCGATTGGAAGGACCGTCTGCAGCCTCCACATCGACGATTCTATTATTTTTCACTAATAAATCATATTGACATCCGGTAGCACAGTGAGGGCACGTGGTACGAACGCGTTCCACTTCCCATTCCCGGTAATGCTTTCTTCTCTTTTCCGTAATCGCTCCCGTCGGACAAGCCTGCGCGCAGTTTCCGCAGGATTCGCACAACGACTCTTTCCAGTCCGGTCCGAACGGCGCTTCGATGATATTGAAAACGCCCGTCTTTCCCAGTCCGATAGCCTTTCTTCCCGTCACCTTTTCACAGGTGTTTACACAGCGCTGACAGTGGATACAGAGATCCGGACGATAGCGCAGAAACGTATGACTGTTTTTTTCCGAATGATCCAGCTTCGCCCGGGCGCCTTCGTAAGAAGAATGCTCCACGCCGTATTCATTGCAGAGTTTCTGCAGCTCGCAGGATCCGTTTCTGCCGCAGGAGAAGCAATCCTGATTATGATTGGAGAGAAGAAGATCTAGAATCGTCTTGCGCGCGGATACGACACGCTCGCTTTTCGTCTGAATGCTCATTCCCTCTTTTACTGAAGTATTGCAGGCCGTCAGCATCTTATCCATGCCCTCCGCCTCCACGACGCACATGCGGCAGGAGCCTATATGGTTCGCTTTTTTCAGATAGCACAGAGTAGGGATTTCGATTCCCGCCGTCTTTGCGGCTTCCAGGATGGTAGCGCCTTCCTTTGCCTCCACCTGTCTTCCGTCGATGATCAGGTTTATCATTAATCTCTGCCTCCTTTCATAACACCGCATCCGAAGTGGTCGCATCTCAGACACCGCCCTGCTTCCTGCATGGCTTCTTCATAAGTATACGGATTTTCTACGTGCTCAAAGTCGTTCTTTCTGATATATGCGGGACGCTCTGTGATATTGGCGCGGCCTGTAGGAATCCGGTTGTTTTCTTTTGCTTCCGGTGCCTTCGCTTCACATCTCAGCTTATGATGGTATCCCAGGTATTCGTCGATATTATGAGCGGCTACTTTGCCGGCTGCAATAGCGCGGATCGCCGTAGAAGGACCCGTAGCGCAGTCTCCGCCGACAAAGACTCCCGGCATATTTTCCACGGCCGTATCCAGTCCCGCCGCAAAGACGCCCCGGCTGGCAGCCATTCCGAAATCTTCAAACGGTTTGCTGACGATATCCTGCCCTACTGCGATGAGAACCACCTGACATGGAATACGCTCCGGCTCTTTCTTCGCATCCAGCGGAGCCGGTCTTCCGCCCTTATACGGTCCGATCATCTGAGGCTGCGCGATCAGCGCCGCGCAGTTTCCGTCGGCGTCCTTTTCGATCTCCTTCGGCGCCTGCAGCGTCATCAGATCGACGCCTTCCATCACGGCCGCCTCGATTTCGCTCTCTAACGCCGTCATATCATTCTGACGTCTTCTGTAGACGACCCGCACCGCTTCTGCTCCGCAGCGGACAGCGCTTCTCGCCGCGTCCATGGCGACGTTTCCGCCTCCGATGACGACGACGGTCTTTCCGGTATAATCCGGAATATTTCCATTTCCGATGCCATCCAGCATCTCTACAGCGGACCATACGTTTCCGGCGTCTGCGCCGTCTATGCGCAGCTTTTTTCCCGCCTGAGCGCCGATGGCTACAAACATGGCGTCATATGTGTTATGAAGCTCCTCGATGGAGATCTCCGTCCCCACCTTCGCTTCGTATTTTACTTCGATATCGCCTGCGGATAAGATCGCGCGGATATCTTCATCCAGACGATTCTTCGGGAAACGGTAATTCGGTATACCGTAGCGCAGCATACCGCCCAGCTTCTTCTGGCGTTCAAAGACAGTGACTTTATGACCCATTTGCCCCAGAAAATACGCGGCGGTAAGGCCTGCCGGACCGCCGCCGACAACAGCGATCTTCTTTCCGGTGGATACATTCGGCTTCGGAACGGGAACGTCATCCGCAGCCGCCTGATCTACCGCGTATTTCTTCAGTCCGCGAATATTGACGGAATCGTCGATAAGATTTCTGCGGCACCGTTCCTCACAGGGATGTTCGCAGATCATAGCGCAGGCGGTAGGAAGAGGATTGTCTTTCCGGACCATGTTGACGGCCCCCGCATAGTCGCCTTCTCCTACCAGCGCGATATATGCAGGAATATCCACGTGAGCGGGACACAGATTGATGCACGGCACCTTCTGCCCTATCTCCTCCGAACAGCACTGATTTTCGATATGGCTTATGTATTCATCCCTGAAATGCTCCAGTCCCCACAGAAATTCGTCCGCAGACTGATATCCGATAGCGCAGTCCGCCGTCTCACGAATCATCTCCGCTAAATATCTCATCTTTTCCAGCGTTTCCTCGGAGGCTTCGCCGTTGAGAACGCTCTGCAAGAGGACTCTCAGCTGCGGCAGGCCGTCGCGGCACGGCACGCATTTCCCGCAGGTCTGCCCCTCAGACGCCTGCAGAAGGGAAAGCTGTACTGTCAGCGGACATGTACCCGGCGGACATACCTTAACTTTTTGCTCAAATTTATTCAGAAGCTCCCCGATCCTCACATCTGGGTTATCTGAATCAGCAAGAAAAATCTTACTCATCTTTCAATCCTCCTGTTTTTCATTACAACCTTCCAGGAACCCGGAAAATCTGCTTTTGAAGTCTTCCGGCGTATTGATGTTTCCAAACATTTTCTGTAAATGAGGCGACGCTTCATGGTATTCTGTCTTCACCTGATTTAACAGATCAGACATCCTTCCGCTGCCGGAATCGAGCAGCCGCTCCGCTGCATCCGCAGCACAGCGCCGGTAGACGCCGAACAGCGGCTCCGGTCTTCCGTCCGCCAAATAGACTGCCGCTCCGCAATCCCGGGAAGGAACGGGCAGAATCGCTTCCCGGCGCAGATCCGGCATGTCTACCGCACTGACATAAAGCAGCTCGGCGTCCGTCTGACGAAAAGCGGATAGAATACCGGCCATAGGACCTCTGTCTTCCAACAGATCATAGACCGGTTCCGCCCCTTCCGGAAGTCGCTTCAGATGCCCCGGCTGCCCTACGGCTACCAGTACTTTTTCCACTCTCTGAGAGTTCTTCCAAAAATGAACAGCCCTCTCTAAAAAGCTCTCCCCCTCCGCTCCATCCGGACGCAAAAGCGCTTTGTCGCTTCCCATGCGCCTGGAACGGCCGCCGGCCAGAACCAGCGCGTAATGCTGTTTCTGGCCGGATCTGTCACCGTCGGCGGTATTTATACAGCCGAATACATTTTTCGTGTCGTCTTTCATATAATTTAGGTTTACGCTTTCGATACTCTGATCGCGCATACCTTATACTCCGGAATGTGCGCGATGTCGTCTGTGGCGTCGTTAGCTACTACGTTCGGATTGCCGTCAGGGTAGTGGAACGGCATCCAGGCGTCCATATCTCTTACCTTTTCTCCGACTCTGGCTGTAGTAACGATTTCACCTCTTCTCGATGTAACTCTTACCTTTTCTCCGTTCGCGACGCCGAGAGAATCAGCCAGGCTCTGACTGAGTTCGATGTAGGATGTACTCGTCACCTCATTGATTTCAGGCGTTCTCGCCGTCATCGCCGCATTATTGTAATGATAGAGGTTTCGGCCGGTCATCAGCGTCACCGGATATTCTTCATCCGGCATTTCCATCGCTTCCCGGAAGGTACATGGATAAAAGAGACCGAGCCCTCTGGAGAACTTACCCACATGCATGATCGGCGTACCCGGATGATCCGGCGCAGTACAAGGCCACTGGAGGCCTCTTCCTGCCACTTCTTCACTATCAAGACGGGCATGACTGATTCCCGCAAAGGAAGGCGTTACCTTCGCCAGTTCATCCATGAGTCCCGCAGACGTAATCGGCGGCTGAGGATATCCCATGCGGTTCATCACATCGATGAAGATATCCGTATCCAGACGAGCCTCTCCCGCAGGTTCTACCGCCTTGCGGACTCTCTGCACACGACGCTCCGTATTGCTGAAGGTACCTTCTTTTTCCGCATAGCTCACGCCGGGAAGAACGACGTCCGCCAGCTTTGCAGTTTCGGACATAAAGAGCTCCTGCACTACGAGGAAATCCAGATTGCCCAGGCATTCTTTGACATGTGCGACATTTGGATCCGTATATGCCTGATCTTCGCCGAAGATGTAAAGTCCTTTAATTTTTCCCTCTCCGGCCGCCGGAATAACCTGTGTCGCAGTCAGCCCTTCCTCACCGCTGAGTTCTACGCCCCAAAGCGCTTCAAATTTCTTTCTCACATCCTCGTTCTTTACGCTCTGATAGCCAGGGAACTGATAAGGAACGCATCCCATGTCGCACGCGCCCTGTACATTATTCTGGCCTCTGAACGGATTTACGCCGCAGCCAGGCTTACCCAGCTTGCCCACCGCCATAGCGATATTCGACATACTCATTACGTTTTCCGTGCCTGTGGAGTGTTCTGTGATACCCAGGCAGTAGATGATCGGCGCTCTCTCCGCTTCCGCATAGATATGAGCGGCGCGCTCTAAATCGGCCGCATCGATACAGCAGATTTCCGCCACTTTTTCCGGCGGATATTGCTCCGCGATTTCACGCACTTTATCGAATCCCTCTGTGCGTTCTGCGATAAACGCTTCGTCGATCAGACCGTCTCTCAGGAAAATATGTATCATTCCGTAAGAAAATGCGATATCTGTTCCCGGTCTGATCTGCAGATGAATCTCTGCTTCTTTCGCCAGATCTATCTTTCTCGGATCCACCACGATAAGTCTCGATCCGTTTTTCACCGCTCTCCTGATCTGCGCGCCTGCCACAGGATGAGCTTCTGTCGTATTGGAACCCACCAGAAGAATAGCGTCCGGCGTATCTGTAATATCCGCGATCGTATTTGTCATCGCGCCGGAACCCAATGTGATAGCCAGACCGTGAACCGATGCAGAGTGACATACACGAGCGCAGTTATCTACATTATTTGTACCGAAGGCCGCTCTCATCATCTTCTGGAACAGATAGTTATCTTCGTTCGGCGCACGGGAGCAGGAAAATCCTGCGATAGCGTCAGCGCCGTATTCCTTCTTTATGGCCTTGAACTTCGTCTCTATGAGATCCAGCGCCTCGTCCCAGGTCGCGCGTTCAAATTCGCCGGTTTCCCTGTTTTTAATCAGAGGATATTTCAATCTGTCATCCGCGCCTACGAATTTGAAAGAACCGAACTGCCCCTTGACGCACAGCATATTGTGATTGGACGGTCCGTCCGCAGGCTCGACGCCCACGATTTTATTCTTCTTTCGGTTGACCAGCAGATAATACTGGCAGCCGGTAGCGCAGTGCGGACATGTGGTGAGAACCTTTTCCACCTCCCACCAGCGGAAATTCTTAATATTGTCTTTACTGGACAGAGCTCCTGTCGGACAGTTGGAAACGCAGTTGCCGCAGGACTCGCACTCCGTCTCGCTCCATGGCAGGCCAAACGGCGTGCCCACCGCAACCTCAAAGCCTCTGTCTTTCAGGCCGATAACGCCCACTCCCCGCAGCTCGCCGCACGTTCTTATGCAGCGATGACATGCGATGCATTTCGACGGATCAAATTCAAAAAACGGACTCGATGTATCTTTCGGTGCCCATTCAGGCTTCACGCCGTCATCGAAACTGGAAGTCTCTACCCCGTAATCAAAACAGTACTGCTGAAGCTTACAGTGAGCATTTGCCGCACAGCTGAAACAGTCCTTGTTGTGTGTGCTGAGAATCGCGTCCAACACGAATTTTCTGGCTTCGACGACGCTTTCCGAATCGGTCAGCACCTGCATGCCTTCCGCACACGGCTCTGAACATGCAGTGACCAGCGGCTTTTTTGCACCTGCCACTTCTACGAGACACATTCTGCAGGCTCCCTCCGGAGCGAGTTCCTTTAAATAACAAAGCGTGGGAATTTCAACACCGATAGCTGCAGCTGCATCGATGATTCTCGTTCCCGGTTTTACCTGAACACTTTTACCGTTAATTTCCAAAGTAATTAACTGTTCTGACATTTTTCTTTCTTTTTCCCTTCTTCATCAAATTTTAGATCTATTAAAACAGCCTCACTTGCCCTTTTTAAGAAAAGCAAACCAGTAAACGCAGCCTACAAGTACAGATCCTCCGATGATATTGCCTATTGTGACAGGCAGCAGATTCATCAGGAAGAAATTTCCCGGTGTCAGATTTGCGATATTCGCAACCGTTTCAGCCGCGGCAGCATGATATTCGGCATTCGTGTTTGCAACGATACCTGCCATACCGTAATACATATTCGCCACACTGTGCTCAAATCCACAGAGAACGAACAGCATAATCGGAAAGAACAGACCGACGATTTTGCTCGCCACCGTCTTTGCCGCAAAACTGATCCAGACAGCGATACATACCAGAAGATTGCACAAAATCCCCAGACATAACGCTTTTGTAAAAGTCAGTGAACATTTAGCAGCCGCAACCTTGATCGTATTTACTGCCAGCGCCCCGCTGAATAAATCGAGCTGTCCTCCCCAGTATACCAGAAAAACGATGATCATTGACCCTATAAAATTACCTATGTAGACAATAATCCAATTTTTCAGCATGCCCTGCAGCCGGATCTCCTTTTCAAAGAGAGGAATGATCATGAGGCAATTGCCTGTAAACAGTTCGCTGCCCGCCAACAAGACCATGGTCAGTCCCGCCGGGAAGACGATTCCCGATA
This sequence comes from uncultured Oscillospiraceae bacterium, assembly GCA_964523955.1. Lineage (GTDB taxonomy): Bacteria > Bacillota > Clostridia > Peptostreptococcales > Anaerovoracaceae > Alangreenwoodia. The sequence goes on from CAZGBL010000018.1 coordinate 10,672, forward strand.
ACAGCTTAGCGACACTTGCGTTCTCTACAGTACAGGAAACCGTATTGCTGGCTACAGCGCCGAAAGCGATAAAGATTCCCGCCATAATTCCAAGGACAAGCATTCTGCTGATCGGCAGTGCGGCTTTGCCTTTTCCAATGCCTATTACGTTTTTTGCTACTTCTGCTGGTGTGTACATTTCAACCTCCTACCTAAATTCTTGCAAAAGCGAATCCGCCAATTTTTCTGTTTCGTCCAGCCCATATACGGGAATCTGACGATATTTCTGCGGCAGTTCCTCAGCTTCATAATCGGTGACGATCCCTAATAGATACTCCGGATCGCACACAGGACCGTCGGAATTCATCCTGCGCACAATCTCAACTTTGGGATATTCCGAATACTTAAAGCCCTCTAAAATGATGAAATCCGAGTCCGGAAATGCCTTCATCAGATCCCTTTCCGAAACGCCTCCGCATTCCTTCACGATCATCATCCTTTGATCTGAAAATACGGCTACGCCCTCTGCGCCCGCGTTGCGGATCTTATAGCTGTCCGTATCCGGCACATCCGGTACAAAATCATGACCGTCATGCTTAATCACCGATACCGTGAAATTCTTTTCCCGGAAAGAACAGATCAGATTTGTGATCAGCGTAGTCTTGCCGGAATTCTTTATGCCGCTCACCGCAAAGATCTTCTGCTTTCTCATATGCTGACAACCCTGACTTTCTCTCCGTCAGACAATCCCATCGTTCCCGCCGGAACTTCGATAAAACAGTTATATCCGCTCTTCACTCCCGTATTTCTCAGATTCTCGGAAAAAATGACCTCACTGCCACGCAGTATCCCTTTTATGTATCGCGTTTTTCGGCTCTCTTTCCTGAAAGTTCCGCGAAATACCGCATATTCATAAGATACCTCGAAAGAACTGTCATGTCCTGACTCCGCCAATACAGGACGCGCCAGGATATTAAAATTGACAGCCGCTCCAAAAGGGGTGCCTGTTAAGCTGAGCACAGGCGTTCCATTCCAAACAGAAAAAGTCGTCGGAGAACCCGGCTTTATACTGATCCTGTTAAAAACGATACGCGCCCCCATCATCTCCAGAGCCTGAGGAAGATAATCCTTTTCTCCTACAGAAACGCCTCCCGTCGTGATCACGATATCAGCCGGCTGCGCCGCTTCCCTGATACATTCCGCAATTAATTCCGGTGAATCACCCGCCTGCCTGCAATACGTCACATCAGCGCCGCAGCTCTTCACCCCTGCCTGAATGAGAAACAGATTGCTGTTATATATCTTTCCTGGCGACAGCGGCTCTCCCGGCATGACGATTTCATCTCCGGTGGCGATTACCGCCGCCCGCGGCCTGCGATAGACCTCTGCCGTCCTTCGCCCTAAACTGGCTAAAAGGCCGATCTCCGCGAATGTCAGTTTCCTTCCCCGTTTAAGCGCCATCTGCCCTTTGCGGAAATCTTCTCCCGCAAAACAATAATTTTCGTGGTGGCCGACGGATTTAAACACCCGTACGGTTTCTCCCGGCTTCGCATATCGAAGATTCGACTGATCCTGCAGCTTTTCAGTATCTTCCTGCCTGACGATACAATCCGCACCTAAAGGGATCGGCGCGCCTGTCATAATCCTGACAGCCTGACCTTTTCCCACGAACGCATCCGATACACTCCCCGCAAATACGCCGTCCACAACACAGAGTTCTGCCGGATTTTCTTTTGAAGCCTCCGCAATATCCTCCGATCTCACTGCAAATCCATCCAACGGCGACCTGTCAAAAGGAGGATTGTCAAAGCCTGCGCACACATCCTCTGCCAGAATGCGTCCGCAGGCTTCACCGATGTCTGCCAGCTCCGTCTGATCTGTTGGTACAGAGTATTCTCTCACCAGCTTACACGCTTGTTCTATTGTTACTTCTTTCAATTGCAATGTCTTCTTCTCCACATTTTTCCAAATTATTACAAAAATGATTTAGGTTAAAAAAGTACGCTGCTCCGAAAACCGACTGCATCAAGTCTCCGTCATGTCAGGCATGCATCACATATCACTGCAGTTCGTTTTTCTATGGCAACGTTTTTGTTGTCGCAGCCTATTTTTTTATTATTATAGACATAAATTCCATACAATCTCAAGATTAATCTTGCTTTTAACAGGTATCCTGCCCGAAGATCGCCAGATTTTTTGATTCGATTTTATTCGCGCTGATTTGTTTCACCCGGTTCTAATATAAATATTTTTGTGTTTTAAAATACGAACAAAATACATTTGTACAGTATACATGAAAATGACGCGGATTTTGTGAAAATTATGTTTAGACAGACATGTCAGCCCTTTGATATTTCCAAAAAAATACAGAGAGAAGGAGGCGGAAACTCATCGATGAGTTCCCGCCTCCTTCTCTCTGTACAGCTAAACCAACTTTGTCTGAAACACAACGCTGGCGGCCTTTATCTCTGCTTGAGCTTCTCATTTATAAAATAGTCGATATCTCCGTCCATCACGCGGTTTACATCACCGACTTCTGCATTCGTCCGGTGATCTTTCACCATAGTATAAGGCTGGAACACATAGGAACGTATCTGATTTCCCCATGTGATCTGACCGTAATCCCCCCGCAGTTCGTCGATGCGTTCTTTATTCTCCCGCTCCTTCAGTTCGATCAGCTTTGCGGTAAGGACTTTCATAGCCACCTCGCGGTTCTGATGCTGCGAGCGCTCATTCTGACAGGAAACTACGATATTCGTCGGCAGATGTGTGATCCGAACTGCTGAATCCGTAGTGTTGACATGCTGTCCGCCTGCACCGCTGGAACGAAAAGTATCGATTCTGATATCCTCTGGAGCGATTTCCACAGCGACGTCATCGTCCAGCTCGGGGGACACATCCAGAGAAGCAAATGAAGTATGCCTGCGGGCGTTAGAGTCAAAAGGAGAAATTCGGACGAGGCGATGCACGCCCCTCTCGTTTTTCAGATAACCGTACGCATTTTCGCCTTCGATGAGAAGCGTCGCATTTTTAATACCCTCTTCGTCGTCCCGCTGCAAGTCCAGCGTCTTAATCCGGTATCCCTTGCGCTCCGCCCATCTGGTGTACATACGAAAGAGCATGCCTGCCCAGTCCTGGGCGTCTACGCCGCCGGAGCCGGCATGAATCGATATAATCGCGTTATTTGAATCGAATTCCCCGTTCAGCAGCGTCTGCAGCCGCAGCGCTTCCATATCCTCCTTCAGGGTATTAAAATTATCTGTGATCTCATCCGCCAGAAACCCGTCGTTTTCCTCTTCTGCCATCTCGATGAGCACATCGATGTCAGACAGCTCACCTTCCAGTTTTTCAAAATCGCCCAGTTTTCTCTCTGCCGATTTCTTTTCCTTCATGATCTTCTGAGCGGCCTGCGGATCATCCCACAAGCCTTCCCTTTGAAGCTCTTTTTCTATCTCGTTTAATTCACCTCTGAGTCCTGCGACGTCAAAGGGACTCACCCAATTCTTTTAAATTATTGCGGACTCCTGGCATTTCATACTTGATCTGATCCAGTTCCAGCATTTTCTCACATCCTTTCGCAAGCGTGGGAACTTTCCTGCACATCTACAGCGCTTTCCAGCGGTTTATTAAATCGAACTTAATTACATGCGGCGCAGGTTCAGCTATTTCGTCCTGTGATATGTCCGTGCGGCATCGGAGCCATTGAATAACGCCTGTACTCGTAGTTCCATGACTCCGTCCTGTGATATGCCCGCACGACATCGAAACACCTGAATTCATAGTCCCATCCTATGATCCCGCGCCGCAATCAAAATTAAAGTATTATGCTAAATTTTACGCCCCTTCCGGCAATTTCACAAACCATGCATCGCCTGTCTGCAATTCACATGATTCCGCGCTTTTAGGGCTTTTAGAGCTTTTAGAGCTTTTAGGACTTTTAGGACTTTTAGAGCTTTTTCCTTGCCGATGCCTTTTTCTATACGTTTTTTCCACAGCAGTTTTTATATTTCTTTCCCGAACCGCACGGACAAAGATCGTTTCTGCCGATCTTCGGGGTTTCCCTCTTAATCGGCTCAGGCTTGGCATCTCCGCTGGTGGTCCGCGGCTTCGGTGCCTCTCCCGGCATCTGGGATCTCACGCGCGCGCCGCCGATGGAAGGAGCCGCTTCCTCTTTCTCCGCATTTTTCGCTTCCATGACCTGCTTACGCTCTGTATTCGTCTGAAGCGTTACGTTAAAGCAAAACTTTACAGCCTCTTCCTTTATATTATTAATCATTTCTTCGAACATGTCAAATCCTTCTGCAGCATATGCCATCGCAGGATCCTGATGTCCCAGGCCTCTCAGACCGATCCCTGTCTTCAGCTGATCCATGGCGTCGATATGATCCATCCATTTATTGTCTACGACACGGATGAGAATCATACGCTCCAGCTCCCTCATACGCTCTTCGCCGATCTCTTTTTCCTTCGCTGCGTAACCTTCCTCGATTACGCGGTGGATATCCTCTCTGAGCTGCTCCGGCTCCACATCCGGATTTTCCCCATAATCGGGAAGCGCAAAGCCTGCCCAGAGGCGCTTCAGCGTATTCGTCAGCGTATCCAGATCCCATTCCTCTGCAAATTTGGAATCCGCAGTGCATGTTTCCACCGCAGAATCCGCAAATTCCTCCGCCATAGAGAGGATGTGCGATCTCAGATCTTCCCCGTCCAAAACGCGTCTTCTCTCAGAATAGATGATCTCTCTCTGTTTATTCATGACGTTGTCGTATTGAAGTACGTATTTACGCGATGTGAAATTTCTTCCTTCCACCTTTTTCTGAGCGTTTTCGATCGTTCTCGTCAGCGTTTTCGATTCGATAGCGTCTTCTCCCGAACCGGAAAGCTTCTGCATGAGCACCTGAATTCTCTCGCCGCCGAACAGACGCATGAGATCATCGTCCAACCCCACGAAAAATCTCGTAGAGCCAGGGTCGCCCTGTCTTCCGGCACGGCCCCGCAGCTGATTATCGATACGTCTGGATTCATGACGTTCCGTACCTATGATATGAAGTCCGCCCAGCTCGATGACCTTTTCATGTTCTACCTGGCGTTCCTCCTTATATTTATCGTAAAGCTCTTCGTATTCCTTTCTCGCCGCGATCAGTTCTTCATCTTCTAAAGGAATTTTACTGGACGCATAGGAAATCGTATTTTCATCATAGCCCAGCTTGCGCATCTCTTTCTTGGCTTCAAATTCCGGATTTCCGCCCAGAATAATATCGGTGCCTCGACCCGCCATGTTAGTGGCGATAGTAACCATACCAAGACGGCCGGCCTCTGCGACGATCTCCGCTTCTTTTTCATGATGCTTTGCATTGAGCACATTATGCTTGATGCCGCGCTTCTTCAGAAGATCGCTGATAGCCTCTGATTTTTCAATGGAAATCGTACCTACCAAAACAGGTCTTCCTGTCTGATGAACCTCCACGATTTCATCCACGATGGCGTGAAACTTCGCCTTCTCGTTGATATACACGCTGTCATCCAGATCCTGACGAGCGACAGGCTTATTCGTAGGGATGATAACAACGTCCATATTATAGATATCGCGAAATTCTTCTTCCTCTGTCTTCGCAGTACCCGTCATACCCGCCAGCTTATTGAACATTCGGAAATAGTTCTGCAGCGTAATCGTAGCCAGCGTTTTCGACTCGCTTCTGACAGACAGGCCTTCCTTCGCTTCGATGGCCTGATGCAGTCCGTTGCTATACCTTCTTCCATACATCAGACGTCCGGTAAATTCATCTACGATGATGACTTCCCCGTCGTTGACCACGTAATCTACATCCCGCTTCATGAGATTATTCGCGCGCAGCGCCTGCATGATATGGTGGTTGATCTCCATATTCTCAGGATCTGAGAAGTTTTCAAGGTTAAAATAGTCTTCGCACCTCGACACGCCTTCTTCCGTGAGAGAAATCGTCTTATCCTTCTCATCCATGGTGAAATCCTGCTCGATTTTGAAATTCCGTACGAAACGATCTGCCTGTGTATATAAATCCGTAGACTTTTCGCCTACCCCGGAAATGATCAGCGGCGTTCTCGCTTCATCGATGAGAATACTGTCCACTTCGTCGACGATGGCGTAATTCAGCTCACGCTGAACCATATTTTCTTTATAACTGACCATATTATCACGCAGATAATCAAAACCAAATTCATTATTCGTTCCGTACGTAATATCAGCCATATATGCCTGTTTCCGCAAAGCAGGCGGCACGCTGTGAAATACCCCTCCTACGGTCAGGCCTAAGAAGGTGTAAACCTTCCCCATCCATTCCATATCTCGCTTTGCAAGGTAATCATTTACGGTGACTACATGTACGCCTCTGCCTTCCAACGCATTTAAATACGCCGGCAGAGTCGCCACCAGGGTCTTACCTTCACCTGTCTTCATCTCCGCAATACGTCCCTGGTGCAGAACGATGCCGCCGATGATCTGTACGCGGAAATGCTTCATTCCCAGCACGCGCCACGCAGCTTCGCGGCAGACGGCGAAAGCCTCAGGCAGCAAGCTGTCCAGCGATTCGCCTCTATTCTGACATCTATCTTGAAACTCTTTCGTCTTCGCCCTCAGTTCGTCGTCTGTCAAAGCCTGCATGGCTTCGTCATACGCTTCGACTTTATCAGCGATCTTTTCCAGTTTTTTAACCTCTTTTTTATTGAGATCGCCAAACAGTAACTCCATTACTCCCATATTTTTCCTCTTTTCTCATGTATAACAAGCGGCAGTGTCCCTCCGTTTCTGCGCATTTTAAGCGGTTTTAACCGCAATGTAAAATGCGGCGGCGCAGCGCTCGAAACGAATAAAAGAAGACTTGCTTGCCGCCTGCCGCGCGTGCAGCGAAGCTGCAGACGAAACCGCAGGCGAGTCTGTAAAAAACTCTGCTCTGCTTTAAAATTTCTGCCCCTCCGACAGGGTGTCCGAAAACTCAATGCAAAGCGATATGCGACACCAAATATAGTATTTAAGTCTAATAAGTGTGTCAATATAATGTATGCAGAGAAGCTGAAGGACAGGTTTTCGGACACCTTCCCGATCCGCTCTGACCTGCTCTAATCCTCAGTTTATGATACGAACGCCTTATAAATCGCCTTGATGGCGGCTTCAAAATGATCGTTTTCGACGCCGACGATGATATTCATCTCGCTGGAGCCCTGATCGATCATTCTCACGTTGACCTCTGCTTCCGTAAGAGCGGTGAAGAGTGTCGCAGAAACGCCCAGCCGTCTGCTCATGCCCAGGCCTACTGTAGCGATGAGCGCCATGTCCTGATACACGTCGACCGAATCCGGTTTCAGACGTTTCTCAATATCGTCGAGGAGATCCTGCATCTTTCCTTCCAGCTGTTTTTGCGAAATGATAACGCAAACCGTATCGATGCCGCTGGGCAGATGCTCAAACGAAATCTCGTTACTTTCCAGAATTGTGAGCAGCCGCTTGACGAAGCCGATTTCAGAATTCATCATATTTTTATACAGTGCGATTACGACAAAATCTTTTCTTCCGGCAATGCCTGTAATGATATTCTGACTTGGAGACGGCGTATCCGAGATAATCGTCCCTGGATTTTCCGGTTCATTCGTATTTCTGATATTGATAGGGATATTTACCTCTCTTACAGGAAAAACAGCATCCTCGTGAAGAACGCTGGCACCCATATAGGATAATTCCCTCAATTCTTTATATGTAATTCTCTCGATAGGCTTCGGATTATCTACAATTCGCGGATCTGCCATGAGAAAGCCGGAAACATCCGTCCAGTTTTCATAAATATCTGCGCCGACCGCCTTGGCGACCAGAGAACCCGTCACATCGGATCCTCCTCTGGAGAAGGTTTTGATCGTGCCGTCAGGTCTCGTTCCATAAAATCCCGGAATGACCGCCTTTTCGTGCTTTGCCAGCTCTGCGGACAGAGCCTGCTGCGTCTCGTTCGCAAGATATCTGCCTTTTTCATCGAACTGGATCAGACCTGCAGGATCTACAAAATCGAATCCAATATACGCTGCCGTCAGCTTCCCGCACAGGTATTCTCCGCGGCTCGCGATATAATCGGCGGTAACGCCAGGCCTGAGATTTTTTCTGATCTCTTCCAGTTCAGCGCTGATGTCCACCTCTACATTGAGATTTACTTCCATAATCTTAAAACGATCGCAGATCACCTGAAAGATATGATCTGCCGGAATGTTATGATCTACATGCGTCTTGCACAGATACAGGAGATCTGTCACCTTATTATCATCGGAATAACGCTTTCCCGGTGCCGAGACGACCACATATTTTCTGTCAGCATCCGACAGGACGATATCTCTTACTTTCTGGAGCTGAATCGCGTCCGCTACCGAAGAACCTCCGAACTTTACTACTTTTGTACCCATCTGTAAATTTCCTTTCATATGGTCTCAATAAATTTTAATCTATATCAAAAGTTATGTACTTTATTAAAGCGGAGCAAAGCTCCTGACAAGCTCACTTGTCAAGGGCGGCGCGAACGCTTGCAGCAAGCGCCGGGAGCTTTCGCTCCGCCGGGTTTCGGCGTGGAGATGATTATCCAACCGCCGAAACCCGGAAATGGAACCCGCCGCTTATAGAAGCGGGGACATTCGGCGCTTGTTATAATTTTGACCCATATCCAACTAAAAATTTTATAATATCTGCCGTGCGGGGTCAACTTTTGCCTGAAAAAAAACACACAAACTTCACAGATATTTTTTTAGAATGTATGCACATTATTGACTAAATACGATATAATTTCTATAAAGGAGATTTCTATGAACGCTAAACTAACCGTAATAAGAGGCGGAAAAAGTATGCCGCCCGAATGCCATGGACGGCGCTTCCTCTCCGGATATGTCACAGACACTCGTCTGATGGGCGTCATCGGCATGGATCTGAGATGGGATGTCATAGTCAATGCGAGAGTGACGACTCTGAATCAGATCTTTTATCTTGACGCCGAAGAGTTCGGTTTTGAATCCTATACCGAAGCCTATGGTGATAATCCGGAAGTGATATGCGCGGAACGCAACCGGCTGATCGGAGCGCTGGGCGGAAACATCGTTCCCGTAACCGAAACTGAGGCTCGCTTTATTCTGCAGTCATACGTGAAAATAAATAAAAAATTTAAACAGACGATGCCGGCCGGCTACGACAAATATAAATTCATGCTGACGCCTGTGCAGACGATGCCGCTGGATGAGTATAAGGAGCTCTTTGAACGTATTTGCGGAGATACTGATCTGCCCAATTATGTTCTGAACTATTACCTTATGCGTACGTTTGCAAAAGATAAGCGGGGAATTTCGTTCCTCACAGACGATTGCAGCCAGCGCGGCCCGATGGAAGAGCCTGCTGTCGTATCACCCGACTATCAGCCTGACTGTCCGTTCAGTGACATTTATCCGAAGGGTCCGCCGGCCACCATGTGCCGGAATTCGATCGAACCATTCGGAAATCCGGCTGACAAAACATATCTATGCGAATCCGTCGTCGAATATGGAAACAAGTATCATATCATTACATCGGAGATCAAGCTTCAGGACAATCCATGCCGTGTGATTTCGGCGGAAAGATGTTCCTCATTTACGATCACCAGCACAGAAGCCGCTATGATTATGAACTGTTCCGAATTCATCACCGTCTACGATGTCGCAGGAGACAGCGATATGTTTCTCGACGCTTTCAACGAATATGTGGCTGCCTTTACCGAGACGTCATACGACACAGGACGGCTCTATATCGACTTTTTCGATACAAACGCTCATGTAGGAAAGCGCGAATACCGTATGAACGATGATATTCGCGCCATGTACTATCTCACCGACTACAACCAGCTGCTCGTCATAGGATACAGCCAGGACGCTGTCTTTGAAGCCGAGCTTCACATCACGCTGGCCATGATGCCAAATTACATGAGGGTTTCCAGAAAATACGAATTTAAGGAGCCTATCATCTATGAATTTATAAAGAGCAACTACGAGGATTTCAACGAATTTCTCAGCGTCGTATGCGGAAAACCTGAGATGTAGCGGCATTGTAAGACCCGGCGCCGGCCGCGGCAGGATCAGCAGTAATGCGGAAAACCTGAGATGCAGCGGCATTGTAAGACCCGGCGCCG
>CAZGBL010000019.1:0-20497 GCA_964523955.1 uncultured Oscillospiraceae bacterium
CTCCCGTTCCCGACGATCCCGAATTACTTGTTTCTCCCGTTCCCGACGATCCCGAGTGGTTTGGCCGATCCGTTTTATCCTCCGGTTCCTCATCTGTCAATATAAATGATCCGCTCTGCTCGTCCCATACCGCGTATTTTTCTGCGGCTGAAGTCGAAATCTCACGGTTATTTTCTGTAAGGTAAAAATACAGATTTCGTTCCGTCACAATATCCTTTCGGAACGAGGACGTAACCCCTACATTACTTTCTATATATTTCCAATTATGACCGTTTCCTCTATAAAAGGCTTTTCCGTCAACAACGATGGAATATGCGTCTTTATCTCTGGCAAAATAACTCTCCGGAACGACGCATAATGCTGCCTTTTTTCCGTATGAATCGATAACATCGCACGGGATGTCCAAAGAATTAATGAGCTTTAAGCTCCCGCCATCGATGATAAGTCTGCCATGTTCCTCTTCAGAGGCCACGCCTATTTCCGGAATCTTAGCCCCGCTGAACAGACCGTTTTCAAGGGTTACGGCCGCCCCTTCTTCGATGGTCACATCACTTTTTGTGCCGACGATGACCGCAGGCGCAAAGGCTGTAGTATAAACAGACACCTCACCCGACCGAAAGGTAATATTGCCTCCGTCCGTACTTCCACCGATAGCAGCGCTGTCGCTGTTTACCATGTAAATGAGCACCTCCGAGCCGTCAAACGTGACATCCTCGGATTTCGTATCATTGCCTCCTATGGCGGCTCCGGTGTATCCGTGCATATAAATTTACTCATGTCTATCGCCTATTTATGTTAAATTTCGGTCTCCTGTCCTGAGATTTATCTGTCTTGATACCTCGGAATAACGCCTGATAAAACATCAGCAGAAGATGCAGGACTGACTGCATCTTCTACTGATGTCGCCATGATACATGAAGTAAAATTTTGATTTAAAACGACATCTGCCGCCTATGTGAATGGACGAGCACTTGTTATGCTGCCTTTATCACACGATCGGGTTTCCCTTCACTTTCATATACCTTTTATTCAATTTAAAGAGGGCATCCGGCGCTTGTTTAAAGTGGAGAGTGCGTCCGACGCTTGTTATATGAGAAGCTACACCAAATATCTGTACAGGAAAGTCACGATCTGCGCCCGTGTGCAGGCATTTTTCGGGCTAAACGTATTCTGAGACGTTCCTGTTGTAATATCATTTTCTGCTGCCCATATTATGGCATTATTATAGTAATCAGAAGATGCAACATCCACAAAAACATTTTCCCCGTCTGTTGCCGGAGACTGCGCAAAGCGATACAGGAATGCAGCAATCTGACCGCGCGTGCAGGTATCGTCCGGCGAGAACGTCGTATCCGAAGTTCCTGTCGTAATTCCCTTTTCTACTGCCCAAAGGACAGCCTTATAATAATACGCATCCTCTTTTACGTCAGTAAAGGATTTATTTACGTCGGCTGGTTCCGGGGATCCTGCGGCGCGCCACAGGAAAGTCACGGTCTGCGCACGGTTACAGGACTGATCCGGTGCGAACTGTGTCGTGGAAACTCCTGTCGTAATTTCATTCTTAACAGCCCATGCTACAGCGTCCTTATAATAGATGCCTGCCGCAACGTCATGAAACGATGTTTCCGAATCAGCAGAATTAACGATTTTAAAGGAAGCGGTAATGGTAACTGCCTCAGAAGGCATGGTAAAGATATGCTTGCCCTCTGAAGATTTTACCGCAGCTTCTTTGCCTCCTGCCGTCGTTACCTTCAGAGTATCCAATTCATATCCGTTATCCGCAGTTACGGTAATGTCTACCTCAGCGCCGCTTGCAGCGCTGGAAACAGAAGCCTTAACCGTACCGTTTTTCGCATCTGCAACATTTACTTTAAAGGAAGTCGGCGTCGCGGAAGAACCTCCGGAACCGCCGGAACCAGAGCTTTTTTTAACCCACTTCGCATAGAGCGTAGTGTCCACATCTACAGTTCCATCATTCGCTTCAAAGTCGAATTCATTCCCCGCTGTGCAGGCTTCGTCCGTGTACCAGCCTCCGAAAGTATAACCCCCTTTCGTCGGATCCTCCGGCTTTGTGATCTTATCCGCCGCGTTAGAAGGCTCTGTCTTATGCTCTTCTCCCTGTCCCCGGTAAATCACCAGCGAATTCGCCCAGTAACTCGACTTGATCGTCGTATTTTCCGTTGAAGTCATCACATGAGATTTTACCAGCTGTGGATCGATCTCACTTCCGCCCTTTGTATCAAAGCTCAGCGTTACATCATCCTGACCGATCTTGATTCCATAGAAGAAACGGAACTGGCTTTCATAGGATACTAAGTCATTGTACGTCGTATTATCTTTCGTAGGCACTACGGAATTTCCCACCGCATCTCCCGAAATCATCGTTTCGTTGTATTTCACATTGATGCGCGGCTCTATCTCCACGAGACCATCCTGTTTCTCGGCCAGCATTCTGCGCAGCGCTACCGTAGAGCCTGCCGCACTGTCATCGCTGTCCTTTAAGAACTCATTGTATGTCTCCGCTAATTCCTTGTCGTTATATACAGATTCTAAAAAGTAACGTTTTGTTCCAAAAAGCTCTTCATATGTAAATTTGTTTCCGTAATGATCTGAAGTATCCAACAGGAAATAGTCGCTTTCAGAAACTGCGACGCCTGCCTCTTTCAGAAGGTCTTTCAGTGTAACGCCCAATCCGTTAAAGGAACGGAATCCCGTCATTCCGCACTGGGAAGAACCGTTCGCAAAGGTCGCCATTTGTTCGATTTCCTCTGCTGTCCAGCTCTTTACCGTCGTTTCCTCTGTTTCTCCTTCATCTACTACGATGATAGAGAATGCAGGCGCTGTCCCCGTGTAATAGGTAACTTTTCCTGTGACATCTTTATAACCATCTGCCTTTACCGTCACTTCATATATCTGCGACTGCGGATAGGTAACCGTTTTTCCAAATCTCGTTATATCAAGCGGTTCGTGACCCATCGGTACATATACCACAGGTTCCTCTGCGGTACGGGTAAAGGATATTCTATTATTGGAGACATCCGCCGTAAACTGACCTTTTGTCAGAGTGATTTCTTTCGGCGCTTCTGGGTATTCTCCCGAAACGACTGTATCAAAACCGTCCTCATTCACCGGCTTGAGAGTGACGCTTTCCACGGCTTTCGCCCATTCCTCGGTCATGTCAGTGAAACTGATATAGCTGCTGCCTGTCTCTCCTGTCTGACGAAGACTGATATTGTTAGAATTTACAGTCGGAGGGGTCAAGACTTCTGTTAAATCAAGCGACTCCGATTCAAAAGTATCATCCCCTTCCGCCAAAACGTCATCGTCCGATTCCGTTTCAACAATACCGTCTTCTTCTGAAGCAGCTGGATTCGGCTGTACCTCAGAAGCTCCTGTGTCTTCCACAACAGCATCGTCCGTCTCTATCCGAACAATATCACTATCTTCTTCCGCTGCAAATGCAGTCGACGGAATCATAGCAATAACCAGACAGACTGCCAGTAAAATCGCAGATATCTTTTTACCTGGCCTGCCATGCGGCTGACTGCCGCGATAAGGTGGCATTCCAGAATGGCATGAACGGCGCTTTCTTTTAATCATAGTACTCTCCTTTCATATGTAATATATAATAAAAAAATTTTCATTTTAAAGCGGAGGGTGCGTCCGGCGCTTGTTTAAAGCAGCGGATTCGTCCGGCGCTTGTTTAAAGCGGAGGATTCGCCCGGCGCTTGTTTAAAGCGGAGCAAAGCTCCTGGCAAGCTCGTTTGTCCATGTCGACGCGAACGCTTGCAGCATAAGATTGCTTACCTCTTCCGGTCTGTCACTTCCCCGTTATCTGAAGGAATACCGCCAGCATCTTTGAAGCCTGCGCCCTCGTCGCACTGCTCTGTGGATAAAAATTACCATTGATATCACCGCTGACAACACTGGCGCGCTGAAGGAGATAGACAGCGTCTTTAGCATAAGATGCGACAGACATGTCATCCCGAAAAACGGAACTCGCCTCCATCTTTGGAATTTCTACGCCGACAGCTTCTGCATAACGCTGAATCATCACCGCCATGTCCTGCTTCGTAATGATATCATCCGGGCGGAATTTTCCTTTAGAGCCGACGACGATTCCTGCTTTCTCCGCCCATGCCACATAAGGAGCATACCAAGCAGAGGCGGGAACATCATTAAAGGAAGTCGTTTTCTCCGCTTCTTCTGCAGTTCCGTGGGCAGCCGCCAGCATCTTGACAAATTCCGCTCGCGTCACATTCGCCGTTGGAACAAATTGTGTCTGTGTACGGCCTTTTACAATTCCTTTTTCTGCCAGATAATATACGTACTCTTTCTCCCAGCCATTTACATCATCAAAGAAAGACGTTTCTGACGCCGAGTCGTTCCCCGGCGTATCCGAAATCACACTGCCGTCATGAGGCCATGCATAGATTGCAATATCCAACATTTCCCCTTCCGACGCATCGATATCTTCCAGCACAATCTTATCCTCTTTCTGAGTCATCTTGTATTTTCGCGACAACTCCGGAAGATCTTTCACACTATGTTCAAAGCCCTGTACGATCAGCTGCGCGTAATCCGACTCCGTAAGCTCTGACAGTATGGTATCCCCGGAAGCAGTAGGAATAAACGCATGAGCGTGAATCACATAAGAGCCGTCATAATCGAATCGATCCGTCGGCAAAATCGGCTGTCCGTCTTTCAGAATCTGAATATAGACCATGCTGCGGACGTTAGCTCTGTGCGTCACCTTTTTCGTCACAGAAGCAGTTCCTCCCGCCTTGCCCTCCTGCGACGCGGCTGTGGAGAGCTCCAGGCCGCATGGAATAACCGTTTCGATATATTTGATATCTGCGGGTTCCTTACTGCCGACTGTTAAAATATGAGATATTCCCGATTCTGACGCCTGAATCTGAATCGACGCGTTCGTCTGCTTTACAAAAGCTGCTCCCGGCACACTTCCTATCGTGATGATCAGCTTTGTATCATCCTGCGGGTCGGCTTTCACCGTCAGAGTTCGATTGCTGACTCCGTTTTCTGTATTCGGCGACTGATCCAGCGGGGAACCGGCAATCTTTACAGAAATGTCGCTTTCCGCTCCAGCGCTCACTTCAATCGCCCGATCAAATGTCACAGTCACTTCGATATTCTGATCATCCTCCGCCCGTCTGTCATTGTATGTACGAATGCTGAAATTCTGAGCTCTCGCAGCATCTTTGACATTTGAACCGGACTGCTGTTCGGACAGATTCTCAGACGATAAATGCGACTCCGCCTGCTGCACTCGGTCGGAATCCAAAGCATCCGAACCCGCTGCTGCACCCGTTTCCGCTGCGCAGGCTGCCATCGGCAGCGCCGCCATTAAAACAGCAGCAGTCAACAGAACGCTGATGTTTCTTCTAACGTGTTTTCTCTTTCCATTCATCGGCTATCCCACCTATTTGCTGTCTGTCTTCTGCATTACCAGCGCCAGCATCTTGCAGGCCTCTGCTCTGGTAGCATGCTCCTTCGGAGCGAAGGAATTTTCACCCTTACCGTTGATAATTCCAGCCTGCTGCATGACAGATACCGCCTCGGATGCATAAGAAGAAATGGACGCTTCATCCGCAAAGATCACCCTTTCGTCGACCGTATCCAGCTTTTTTTCAGACAGCTTATCAATATATCTCGCAATGATGACAGCCATATCCTGTCGAGTGATTTTACTGGACGGATCAAATCTGCCGTCGCTTCCGGTCACGACGCCATTATCAGCCGCCCATAAGACATATGGCGCATACCATGCGTCTGAAGCCACATCGCTGAAAGACGCATTTGACGCCTTTGAAACGTCAGCGCCTGCGATTCCGGCGATGATCTTGACAAATTCCGCTCTCGTAATGGAGTCGTTCGGAGCGAACTCTGTCGCAGTTTTTCCGTTTACGATCCCCTTATCCGATAAATAGTCGATATACTCCTTCGCCCAACCGCTCACATCTGTGAATGCTGCGGAAGGTTTCTGCGTGTTGTCCGGCTTGTCTGTGTCGCTAGGATCTGTCACAGTGCCGCCGTTGCCGCCGGTGTTGTCGACAGCTCCGCCATTATTGCCGGCACTGCCTCCATTGCTCCCGCCATTTCCATTACTTCCTGTACTGCCGCCGTTTTCAGGATCGGAACCGCCATTACCGTTGCCGCCGGTATTATCCGCACTTCCGCCGTTGTTATCGTTATCTCCGGTATTTCCGCCGTTATTGTCATCATCCCCCGGCTGTTTGGCAGAATCAGCCTGTACCGTGACAGACACGCTCTTCTCCGCACTGTTATACTCGCGGAAGTTAGCTTCGATAGAAATCTCTGCTTCCCCCGCTGCCTTCGCTGTAATCACTACATTGCCGTTATCGTCATAAGACACGTCCGCTACAGAAGAATCCGAAGAATTTACCGTTACATCGGCATAATAAGTCTGTAATTCTGTTCCCGTACAAACGCACTCCATCTGTCCGTTCACCATTTCTATACACTTTTTTTCACCGCAGATCGAAGGACATTCCGCCATCTGACATCCCGGATAGTGATCTTCCTCGTACGGTGTGACGCTCAGTTCCGCTGTTTCACCAATTTTCATGGTATAACGATTGTCTCCGCTGATCTGGACATCTCCTCTGTCGATGTACGCAAAAGACGACAACGCTGTCGCTGACAGCACCATAGCCGCAGCCGCCGCGCTGCAGAACGCCTTTTTGAAAATTCCTGTTCTCATCACTTTTCCCTCCTAGCTCATCTTCTGATTGATAAAATCAGGCGCTGATTCATACGGTAAAAATTTATAGATATATTGATCGCTGCCTGAGAGTTTCACCGCAGCCACATATCCGCCGCCGCTCATGAAATAAGTGCTTCTCAGGGCAGGTGCGATTTCTGAAATCTGATTCGCATCTGTCAATTCAGGACGTGTCCCGAAATCCTGCCGTAATGGAAAATCGTCGTCCGACGCCGACCGATAAGACAGAAACAGGATTGACATCGGATCGGATATCTTGTTCATAGACGCATACGGATCGAATTTTTGCAAGGTGATGCTTTCGATTTCCGGCTGTAACGCAGCTCCAGAAAATCCAGTCATTTCCATTTCTGCGGTACCATCGATTTTCACATCTACGCCCCATTCGGAGAGGAGCGCCGCCGTCTTCCTGTAGGAACTCGTCAGCCAGACAGAGGCGTTGGACGCATTATAGCCGAAAGTCTTCAGATCGCCTTCTCCGTTCAGCGAAAATAAGAGACGGGCGGAAACCTCCTTTTCAGGAAAATATCTGTCTTCCACACTCTGAGAAGCCGTATCAAAAGCGATCGCTGCCAGAAGCTCTCCTCTTTTTTTCTCTCCCAGCGTTATCTCGCTGACCTCAGAGAACCAGGGATCAGCGACATAGATATTCCCGGCTGCAAAGGCCTCGGAATTCCAGAGCGTCTGTGCCATCTGTCCCTGTATGACAGCGGAGGCAGCCGATTTAAACTCGTCGCTCTCTTCCAGATGGAGAAGCTCTGCAAGTTGTCCCAGCGACGCCCTGTCGTAATACCGCTGGATCGTCTTTCCCGATTTCAGCGCGTATTCTATGTGAATGTCATACGGAATCACAGTATTTGAAAAATCCGTTTTATTCTCATTATTCTCAGTAGATTCTGAGGCGTCGGACGAACCTGAATTTTCAGCAGAATCGCCAGATCCTGCAAAGTTTGAATTGTCAACGGAACCATTAGTTCCAAAACGGAGCCGTCCTCCCTCTGCAAACATTTTATGAACTTCCCTTACGCGCTGAATCGAATCTTTCTCCGAAAAAGAAATCTGCGCGTCGCAGTACCATGCGATACCGCTGCTGCTGGACTGCGCTGCCGCCGGAAGCAGCCCTGGCTGCCCGGTGTAACTGACCGAAACAAAATCGATTTCATCTGTATCCGGAATGCGCGTTTCATATCCGAACATCCCCAAATCTGTAATGAAAACAGAAATTCCGATCAGACACATCAGACATACGCCATAGCCTGTCCTTCTGAGCAGACTCGCGTCTCTACCTGCCGCCGCGCTCAGGAGCGCGGCATAGATCAAAAGGAAACAGAAATATCCCGCCGCCATCGCCAGCGGCCGGCTGATGTCTCCCATAGCGTCGAGAACTGCAGCAAACGCCAGAAGCGGCCATATCAGCGGCACGAGATGATTGTGTACTCTGCTGAGTCCGGAAATTCCAGCGTGTTCCGACTTTCTGCGGCAAAATAGCCCACAGACGGCCGCCGTAAGTGCGGCGGCTGCTAAAATCCATAGAATAAGAGGTACGACAGCCACAGAATCCGGATGCGCCGACGACATTTCCCGGCTGAAAGCGTAATATTTCGCGAGTTGCTCATAAAAAAACATCGCCGGATTGATCTGACTGAATTTCTCCGCAAGACCAGGCGCTATGGGTTCCATAGCGTAAGTCGTCTCTCCGAAGACATTTCCCCAGAGAAATGTCTTCATCAAAACGTTCACAAAATAGATGACGATGCCAGGCGCCGCCGCTATCGTCACTCCTAAAACAGAGGCTTCTGCAAAGGTCCCTGCAATACAGCAGGCGGCTTGGGCGATCAGCATGACAGCTGCGGCCTGTACGATCAGCCCTGCGCACAGATACGCCGCGTAAGAGATCATGCCCTCATAGCCGCCCAGAGCTGCATAATTCAGGATGACAGAAGCAGCGATGGGGATGAAAATACTGACAAAGAGGATCAGCATACCTGCCGCCATACGGACAAAGAATAGTTTCCTGCGTTTCAGCCCCAAAGACATATAAAAGGACGTCTTATTTTTATCTGTAAGAAAGGAAAAGAGACGCATTCCCAACACCGCGCCGAAAATGACGGCTGCCGCCTGAATTAGCGCCAGCACTTCCTCCGCGCAAAAACGGAATTTTAACTGCTGATGGGTATACTCCACATTAAAAATCGATGTATCCGGCACCGCGCAGACAGATACGGGAAACAGCACAGAAAATACGATAAGCCCCATGAGCAGCAGAATCCCGTTTTGCCGCATCACATTTTTAAAATCGTGAAATAGGATGCCGTGCGTCGCCGCGATTCCTCGAGCCGCCCGCCGCGTCACATCTTCATCTTTCCTCCGCCGTATCATATCCGCATCCTCCGTCCGCTGCGCCATGCCCGCCGCCTACTCTTGACTTCCGCCGAAGAGACCTTCGATTTCATCTTCATCCACCTCGCTTTTTTCGAGAAAATAGCTTTCGAGAGACTTCCCTTCAGTATCCGGAGCGATAAGCCGCTCCCCGTCGATCATACCGACCTCGTCGGCAATATGTTCCAACTCTTTCAGATAATGAGACGTTACGATCACCAGGGCATTTTTTTCAGCGATATAATTCTTCAGAATCCTTGCCAGCATATTACGTTTGGCCATATCCAATCCATCGAAGGTTTCATCTAAAAACAGATACTTCGGCATGACGGATAACGCCAGCAAAAGTCCGGTCTGACGCTGCATTCCTTTGGAAAATCCCACGATTTTCGCATTCCGATCCAAACCGAAGATACGAAGCAGCCGTTCGTATACATCGTCATTCCACGATGGGTAATACCCTCGATATAACCTGCGCATGCCGTCCGGCGTACTCTGAGGCTCGAAAAAAAGCTCTTCTGTCATCAGAAAAGAATTTCTGCGATATGACTCGTTTTCCGCTGTGGAAATACCGTCCGCCAGAATCTCACCGCCATCGGGACGAAAAATCCCGGCGACGGTCTTCAAAAGCGTCGTCTTTCCCGAGCCGTTATAACCGATCAGCCCGTAAATCTGACCTTCTCTATAGACGCAGTTCACATCACTGACAATCGTATGCTTTCCATATTTTTTTGTCACGGATTTTAATTCTATCATTCTGTCTCCACCTTCAGCAGCCTGCCCGCCGCTTTGTGTCTCTGTCGTCCGGAAATCCGCTGCAGCGATCTGCACTATCTGCTCTATCTACGCTCACTTTTTCCGCCTGACTATAAGAAAAATCACAACTGCCGCAGCGACTGCCGCCAGACACAGCGATACTGCCATGATCTCAGAAATTCCGCCGCCGTCCTTCGCTCCGTATGTTAAAAGATAATCCGAAACGCGATCGATGGAAAAAGTCACATAGCCGTTTTCCACATCGATATCTTCTCGCGCTGTCTCAAGATCGCCAGTCTTCTCATCCCAGCACATGAGGTTCAGACGATCTCCGTCCTCAAACGAGAAAGCTACATTGACGTAAAGCTCCGCCTCTCCAGGCAGCGGCCCATAAAAAGAGAAACGAAGGAACAGCGCATCTCTGCCTTTGCGCCTTTTCGCCGCCGCATCCGGCAATTCCTGCGAAATTTCGATCTCCAAATCGAGATCTTCGGCGCGATCCAGTTTCGTTCCATCAAAGGTCCAGGAATATTCCACATTTTCTCCTTCCTTTTTCTGGAATGTCACGAATCTGCCCTGATCGATGGCTGCCTGAAGATGCGCTTTTACATCGGTATCCTCAGAAAGCGGTACGATTTCATAGACGCCGCGTTTCGTCGTCAATATCTCACTTCCGTCCGCCGCTCTGGAATCTCCGGAAATTTCGTCCCCGTTTCCATCCCCGTTTCCATCGCTGCTTTCCGTTTCCTCTGATAAACTGTCGTCTTGGCCGCTTCCATTATTATCGCCTGAAACGTTATTCCCGGAGCCGATCTTTGTCACTTGTGCAGCGTCGCTGGCGGGAGCCTGTGGTTTCGATGAGTCAGACGGACGCTTCTGTGGCTGCTGACCGTTTCCGGAATCTCCGAAAGACGTTACCGTAACTGCAATCGTCTTCGTATTGTCGGTGTATTGTCTCATGCTGCCTGTGACGGTCACTGTGGTTTTCCCCGTGGAAACGCCCTGAATCGTCAATGTCCCGTTGGCATAAGAAGCAGTGGCGACAGACGAATTCCCCGAAACAGCTTTGACGCTGGAGTAATAAGTCTGATATGTAGTTCCCGCACAGGTACACTCTCCATATTCGTTGAGACATCCTGTGTTTCCGCAGCTCTGAGGACATTCGGCCATACCGCAGCCGGGAAGCTGCTGCTCCCTGATCGGGTCTACAGAAACAGATACGGAAACGCTCTTCCCTGCCTGCAGGCTCACACTACTCTGCCCCAGCTGCATGGACACGGTTCCTCGATTAAAGTAAGCGAAGGAGGATACGGTCAACAGGCATTGGAAAAGCGCCGCGGCACATAGGATCGAGACTGCCTTCTTTCCCATTTTTGATTTTTTCATCTCTGACTCTCCATCTGTTTCGCTAATACCGTCAGCATCTTACACGCTTCTGATCTGGAGGCGTTTTGTCTTGGAGCAAAGCTGCCGTCCCCTATGCCTCCGATAATGCCCGCCTTCTGCATCGCTGTTACAGCAGTCTGCGCATAAGAAGCGATGTCGGCGCTGTCTTTGAAAGTCTCTGCGGCCGCCCCGTCCGAAAGTCTGATTCCCTCAGAATCGGCAAACCGAGCGAGGATCACCGCCATATCCTGCCTGGTGATATTTCCGTCTGGATGAAATTGTGAGTCGCTGACGCCCTTGACAATACCTTTTTGTGCCGCCCACGCGACATACGGCGCATACCACGAATCCGGCTTCACATCGTCAAATTGCGATATACTATATGTCTTTCCTGCCGCGCTGTCGCTGTCTGACCCTTCCAGGCTGTCGGAAGGATCGAAACGATCCGCGGTGCCGATATCTGTTCCATTTTCGTAAGATATTGCGGCAGCTCCGGTATATTTTGGAATATCCGCATCGGCGAGGCCTGCGATCATCTTGACGAACTCCGCTCGCGTAACGGATGACTGCGGTTCAAAAATAGAAGACGTCTTGCCGTTGACAATCCCCTTATCCGAAAGATAATTTATATATTCAGTATACCAGCTGTCCGCCGGCACGTCCGTATATTTTCCCGCGCCATCCTGTCCGCCGTTACCGCTGCCGCTGCCGTTCGGACTGTCATCGTTACCGCTGCCGTTTGAACTGCTGTCGCTGCCGCCGTTTCCAACCGCTGAATACTGCGAAGCGTCCACGTACAAATCGATGCGGATGCAGTCTCCGCTGGTCTCGTTCCGATAGCCGCCGTAGGAGCCGTCGAGATTAGCCAGCGCCGCGACAAAAGGTCCGCTGACATTTTTGACAAGTCCGATTTTGGTCTCGAACCCCGCCTCCGCTGCATTATGATTGAAGGTATTATAGTCCACATTGCCTTCCATCTCATGATCATGCTCCGGAAGGAGAGGATAACCGTTTTTCGATACGGCCAGCACAGGCACCGCATGATCTACAGAAAGAGTTTCGGTAAGCTCCAGATAATATCTGCTGTAATCTCCGTCTTCAGGGAAAAAGTAGTGAAGATCCTTCACCGTTCCAAATTTATCGTTATCACGTCCGTAGAAGACTGCAAAGCCTTCGCCGTCTTTCAATCCCGCCTGTTCCGACAGAAGCCACGACATGCTGAGACCTTCAAAATAATCGCTGAAGCCGCCCAGTCCCAATTTCGTCTTCGATTCCTCGTTTCCGGAAACGCCGAAATAATTCCCGAAGACCTGATCTGGATGATCCATCATCATTTTTTCGATCTCTTCCATCGTATAAGTTATCGTTTTAAACGCCTCGGCGTTTTCATCCGCCGACGGATACCTGTTTTGATCTATGAAATTTACCGTAAACTTCATGCTCTTCATATAGTCGAGAGGTTCTCTCAGGTGAAGCCCATAATATGGATCCGCGAGATTATCCGGCGTACCGACGATTATCCTGGTCACGCGGAAAACGACACTATCGCTGAGATAGACGGAGCCCCGCGGTTCAAGAATCGCTTCCGCGCCGTATTTCTTTATGTCCGCCACGGAAATCGTCTTCTCAGGATGGGCAGAATCCTCTGTGAATAATTGAATGACAGCGTCGTCGGTCACTTCCGCGCCGCACATGCTTAAAAATTCAGCCAGATCCAATCCCTCTGCCATAATATTCTCGCCGTCTATATGATAATTTCTCGTCTTTGTCAGCCCCAAAGACCTATTTTCCTTAATTGCCGCAATCTCAGAAGAACTGAAAATCTGTTCTTCCATCATCAGACTGCCCGTAATTTTCAGCGGCCGGTAAAGCTCGTCGGCATTTCCTATGTAACTCGTCGCCTGATCGGCCGGCGCTGCAGTTCCCGTCGAAAGGGATGATCCGCTTCCGCCGTTTTCTGCAGCGTCCACCGGTAAAACAGGCATTAAGCAAATCGCTGCCGCCATGCATCCCGCCACTATTTTAGAAGGCCGTCCATACATCGATTTTTTTAACCTTCTATCTCCAAGTCTTTTTTTCTCATTCATCATATCGCTTATTACCTGTTTACTATATTTAAAGCGGTGCGGTACTCCGTCGGATTTCGCTATCCGCGCTTTTGCCATCTGTCATTTTTTATCCGATCACTTCAGCAAAAAACGGTTATTTCGCCATCTGCTCCATGAGAATCATCAGTATCTTACTGGCCTCCGCTCTTGTCGCGTTATCCTTCGGAGCAAATGTATTCTCACCTTTACCGTTGATCATTCCAGCCTTCTGCATTCCGGAAACGGCTTCCTTTGCATAGGATGCGATAGACGCATCGTCTGCAAACGTTACAGCTGCTGTGTTCTCCGGAAGCGAGAACCCGGCGGAATCCGTGTAGCGCTTGATCATCGCCGCCATATCCTGACGTGTGATACAGCCGTTCGGCTGGAACTGCGTATCGCTGACGCCGTTGATAATGCCGTTTTCAACGCCCCACGCGATACACGGAGCATACCAGCTGCCGGAATCCACGTCGCTGAATTTCGCAGTGCTGAGCCCCGAAACATCCGCTTCTGCTGCGCCTGCAAGGATTTTTACAAACTCAGCTCTTGTAATCTGCGCGTTCGGCTCGAAGGTCGTCGCCGTCTTGCCGTTCACGATGCCTTTATCCGCCAGATAATTTACAGCTTCCTCATACCAGCTGCCAGACGCCACATCAGCGAATTTCACGGGCACCGCGGGATTTGCGCCCGGATCCGGCTGAGCGCCTGCCTGCTTTTCCGTCCACTTGGCGTAAAGTGTCAGAGACTTCGTCACTGTCTTTTCAAAATCATAAGCTGTCGTCAGGCCAGAGTTCGCATACCAGCCCGCAAATTCGTATCCCTCTTTCATCGGATCCGTCGGCTTTGCCGCTTTTTTACCGGCTGCAACAGTCTGTTTCGCAACGCTGGAACCGCCGTTGGCATCGAACGTTACCGTATAGCTTGCTGCTGCAGAGGAGCTGCCGCCTGAGCCGCCTGAGCCGTTGGAGGAAGAGGAACTTTCATCCACCAGATCTATGCCGAATGCCTGATAGGACGCCATCCATGTGGTAGTCTCATTCGAGGCTGCCGTAATATTTCCCTGTTCGTCATAGTCCATCTTAATACCCAGAAGGAATCGGAAATTCTCATCTGCACAGAGAGCTTCATCATATTCTGTATCTGCGATAGAATTCTGATCCTGTCTATAGATACTTTCCACATACTGGTATGCGATCATCGGTTTTACGATATTTTCTTCCCTCGCATTTTCTCCCAGCGCTTTCTTGACCTCATCGTTAATGCCGTTATTCCAATTTGCGGTTACGGTGTTTTTGAGATCGCTGCCGTCCTCAAAAAGCATAGGAAACCAATATCTATCCTGCATGAGATTCTGATACGATGTCGTGGAACCCCACCAATATGCAGGCTCTGAGGTGGAATCATTTTCCGTTCCTGTAATCTGATCGTTCGTTCTCAGCTTAAACGTTGTGGTATCCGGCCGAAATGTCACTCCACTCTCCGCAGCCAAGTCATCGATCAGATCCTCCACGTATACGCCGTCTCCCTTGAAGGTTCTCAGACCTACCATAGAACAGAAAGTGTTATACATCTGATTTGTCTTTACATCTGGATGCTGCTTTATCTGATCGATAGTATACGTCTTAGACGCCTTTACATTTCCTTTCGCATCGAGAATTCTAAGCTGAAGAGACTGAGCACCCTTAAATGTTATCGTCACAGTCCTGTCCACGACAGCGTATCCCTCCGATACGATCTGAATGTCATATTCCTTCGTCCTGCTCGGATTCAGGAAGGCTGTGCTTTCAATACAAAGATCGCCCTCTGTAAATTCAAACTGGTCTGCAGAAAGCTTCTCACCGTCGATACGGATCTCCGCATTTTCATACCAGTCGCTTCCGCCTTCGATCTTCAGATTTACCTTACCGTTATTTCTTGTGGCGCTGTCCGACAATATCGCGTTGTCCTGTGCCGCGTCCACAGCAGCCTGAAGGCCGGCTCTGATTTTCTGCCATTGAACGGCGGACGATACGCTTTCCGGATCAACGGCGTCTGCGGCTTTGACAGCATTATTCAGAGCGTCTTTGCGATCCGGAGCAACGGTATTGCCGTCAGCGATTTCGGCCGCTCTTTCTCTCGCCGCTGCGAGTTCTTCTCTGAATAAAACCGGCTGAACGACAGTATCGCCCTCCGTATACGCAAACATTCTGACGGACGTATCTTGAGCCAGCGCCGTGTTCATTCCATTTTCTTTCGCAGTAATCGTAACGGTATCGCCCTCTGCAGTCATAGTATAATCTCTAGAGTAGAAATTTCCTGCCAACTGTTTTGCCCACATCGTATTATTGCCCATAAGATACATATGAGTGTGAACATTGACAGTTCCTCTGCTTTCATTACAATTTCCGCCCAGCGTCAGATCGGAACCCTCTTCACCGCCTCCCGGAATCACTTCTGTGCATACGATGCTCTGACCTCCGACGAGAATCTGTACTGGAGACGCCCCTCTGAGTTTGGCGTCGCCTGTAAGCCGGAATGTCACAGACGCCTTAGTGTCGTCGTCGCCCTCTACTGCGGAACTCTTCTCAAACGCAAGACCGGTCTGAACGTAAGTATGTATGTCAGTCCATTCACTGACTCCAATTCCATCTTTATCGACAATATCCTCATAATAATTTGATTTTAACGAAAGATCGAATTTTCCGCTGAGCACATATGCCCATGATTTTTCGCCGTTATCAATCCCCTGTAATACCAGTACAAGGTTATTTCCACTCGGCGTTACGCTTTTGATCTCAAATCCCATATCTTTCAAAGATCTGTTATTGATTAAAATGTCAAACGCTGATTTTGTCCAGTTGGTGCTTCCCATCTCCTTATCGAACACAAGATTGACCGTAATCTGTGAACCTGCTTCCGTCTTAGGATCTGTATTGTCTACCTGAAGACTGTAATCGATCAACTTTGGTCCCTCTGTCTCTCTGGCATCCGCCTGTCCCTCAGCCGCGGATACGCAGACAGTCGCGCATCCCAGCGCCGCTGTAAACATCATCGCGAACGCAAGGATGAGACTGATCGTTTTTTTCGTTTTTTTCGCTTTTTTCGCTTTTTTCATGCTTTCAATCAACTCCTAAAATCAATCTTAGCAAAGTACATTACAGCAAGCGTTCGCGTCGTCCTTGACAAGCAAGCTTGTCAGGAGTTCTGCTCCGCTTTAAAATTTATGATACACGTATGTACAGGCATCCGCGCGTCATACCTGCGCACACGGTTATCGACAAAATAAAGCCGAAATCGAGCTTGTTTTGAGTTTCCTGACGGTTCCGGCCATGTTTTCAGACAAACGTCTGACACAGCCCCATCTCTTTCCTCTCTATAAATACCCTACGGCAGTCCTCACGACTTTGCCGTCCGGAGACACCGTATCTGCGATACCGGTGCGGATACCGTAAATCTCATCCATCAGTTCGCAGGTGAGAACTTTCTCGGTGGAACCGGAAAGATGCTGACCGTTTTCTTTCATCACAGTTACCTTTGACGATACCGCAAAAGCGTGATCCGGATCGTGAGTAGTCATAATGATGCCCTTCCCCGATTCCGCCAGTTGTTTTACGCGCCGAAGAACGCGGATTCGGTTGCCGAAGTCCAGATTTGATGTCGGTTCGTCCATGATGAGATAATCCGATTCCTGAGCGATAGCTCTGGCGATAAGAACGAGCTGGCGTTCCCCGCCGCTGATTTCGGTATAAGGCTCATCCTTCAGAGCTTCGATTCCCATAAGGGAAAGCGCTCTCTCCGCTATTTCATAATCCTTCGGCGACGCCGACGCAAACGTCTGCATATGAGCCGTCCGCCCCATTACAGCCACCTGGGCTGCGGTAAACGGAAAGGGCGGCGTATGTGACTGCGGCACATAGCCGACTCGCTTTGCCCTCTCTCGGATGGTCATCTCTGAAATATTCGTTCCATCGATCTTCACCGCGCCTCCCAGAAGAGGAATCCCGCCGAGAATCGAGCGAAAAAGCGTCGTCTTTCCGATGCCGTTTTTCCCCAGAACACACATAATCTCGCCTCGTTCTACAGACATCGAAATGCCGTTTATAACAATTTTCGTATGTTTTCCCCGTCTGTACCCACAGACAGCGCTTCGTATTTCCAGCATACCTCTATTCCCGCTATTACTCGCTATTTTTTATTACCGGATCAGTCCGGCACAAGCGCAAAAAATACTTACTATCGTTGGCTGCATCAAGTTTTTTTATTGCAGCCGCAGCGTATTCAGCAGATTGAAAGCAACCCGCATCGTTGGCTGCATCAAGTTTTTTTATTGCAGCCGCAAGAGTTCTGCGGCGCTTCGACCATATGGCGGACGTCATTTCCGGCGCTGCCCTTGCGTCCGCCTTACGCCGCCGGATCTTCCCGCATCAGAATCTGACGCGCCTCTTTCTCCGTCAGATCAAAGCCGTAAAACTTCCGATAAAATTCCTGAACCTCCTGCTCCATATTCAAATCCGCAAATAATTCCGGATGGATCGTCTTCGCCACATACATGATCAGCAGGATTTTCTGAAGTCCCATATCCCAGTAAAACACACCGCTGGGCGTCAGATAGACCTGATCGTCTTTCACCGCATTGATCGCCGCGTACCTCTTATTTTTATAAGCCGCAGATTTGATTTCTTCTACCGTATTCCTGTCGTTCATACTGCCGTGATCGATAAAGATGTATTCCGGATTCCATGCCGCCAGCTGTTCAAAATTGATCTGCGTATGATTTCCCGCATCCAGTTCCGACGTAACGGCTTTTCCTCCCGCCGCCTCGATGACGTCGATAAGATCTGAATATTTTCCATATGTTGTAAGCAGATCGATCCCTGCATAATAAACAGACGGCCGCTCCGACTCTGGCAGCTTTGACGTCACATCGGTGATCATCTTAACCTTCTCATCGAAATAGGAAGCATATTCCCCGGCGCGCTTCGGCGCATCTCCTCCGACGGCCTCCGCATACAAAGAAAGCTGCTTTTTTACGTCATCGAGAGATTGCGACGTCACGCCATAGACCGCAGGCATATGCAGCGCTTCCAGCTGCTTCAGCTCATTAGGCCTGTGGAACGTCAGTACCAGATCGGGATCGTACATCTTCAGCTCCTCACCGCTGACGGAAGTATGTACATTTTTCAGATAGGGCAGCTCAGTAATTCGAGAAAAGACCTTCTGCGCCCATGGAAAATTTTCAAACTGCACATCAGAACAGACTACGATCCTGTCCTCCGCGCCTAAGACCACCAGTGCCTCATACGCCGATCCGTAAACGGCGGCGATGCGCTTCGGCGCTTCATCGGGAACCTCTGACGTTTCACCGTCGAGATTCGTTATCGTCTTCATCTTCTGCACGGCCGCTCCGCCTTTGCCGGTTCCGTTCCCGGATGCATCCTCCTCTGACGCGGCTATCGTTCCCGCCGCGTGAAATTCACCCGTCAATGTCAGTCCCTCCGGCGCTGAGAGTTCCGGCTCCTCCGTCACGCTGCCCGCTTCTTTTTCCTGAAGCGTCAGGCTGACTCCGGAGGATTCCGCGACCTCCCAGAAATCATCCGCCCTGGTCACCGCTTCAGCCATGGCAGTGATCGTATCCTCAACGCCCGTCCCCACGTAAATGCTGACTGGCTGATCCGGACAGTCTCCGCAGGGATTGGAAGCCTTATCTCTGTATACATTCATCTCTAAGCCTGCAAAAGAGATGACGCCGCTTTCTTCGGCGCTCCCCTGAGCTTCGATGATGTAAACCGCTCTGCTGTTTTTCTCCTGACCGCACCCGCAGAAACAAAAGAGCAAAAGACAGAACAGCCACAGTATGACGGTTCCGCTCCGAAGAGCAGCTGAAGCGGTACTCCCTTGTCTCTGTTGGAAGCCATACACTCTCAGCTCAAACCGATTTTTCTCTATCTCATTTTTTCTTTTTTTCATCTCTCTCATAAAAAACTCTTCTTTCCCTTAAACATCAAGTACAGGAAAAACGGAGCGCCGATCACCGCTGTCAATACGCCAAGAGGCAGTTCCTGGGCGAAAAGACATCTGGCCAGATCGTCTACGATCAGCAGAAACGTTCCTCCGATGAGCACAGAGCACGGCAGCATTCTGGAGTAGTCAGGCCCCGCGGTCATTCTCGCGATATGTGGAACGATCAGCCCTACCCATCCGATCATGCCGCCCACCGCCACCGAAGAAGATGACATCAGCGTAGCGCATAAAATGATAATCGCTCTCGTCTTTTTCGTATCAACCCCCAAAGCTGCCGCTTCTTCATCGTCAAATGACAGAATATTGAGCCGCCACCGGAGAAACATCATCGGAAGCATACCTGCCGCAAAAGGAATCAGCATGATATATAAATCGCTTCGCGTCACATAGGTCAGTCCGCCCATAAGCCAGAACGTAATCGTCGGTAATGTATCGTAGGGATCTCCTACAAATTTTATAATCGATATAAACGCCGAAAACAGCGCCGCGATTACCATTCCCGTAAGCACCAGCGTGAGCGTAACTCCGCCGGACTGTCCCGACAGCGCAGAACTGGCGAAATATGCGGCAGCCACCGCCGCCAGCCCGAAGAAAAATGCTGAAATCTGAACCGTCAGCGCACTTCCGCCCAAGAGAATTGCCAACGCCGCTCCAAAACTCGCCCCGGTGGCCGCCCCTAAAATATCAGGGGACACCATAGGGTTTCGGAAGATCCCCTGATAAGCCGCGCCTGCGGCCGAAAGAGACGCTCCGATGAGAACTGCGGCGAAGATCCGCGCCAAACGCGCTTCAAAGAGAACCAGCGACGCCGTCCTCGCGTCTTCACTTACACTTCCGCCACGAAACAATATTTCAAATAAAACGCCCGGCGCGATAGAATATCTTCCGATCAAAACCGAGATGGCAGCCGCCGCCGCGAGAAGCAGCAGCAAAACGGCTATAATAACCGCCCCGCCCGTCTTTTTATTTTTGTCTTTTTCTTTTTTCATCGATTTTTCCATATCAATACGTCTTTTTCCTTCGATTTCCCATACCAATGCGGCTCTTATCAACGCCTATGCGGCTCTTTCAGCCTTCATAAATCTGCAGACGAAGCTCTCCCCTGACAGGCGGCTCTGCTTCT
>CAZGBL010000020.1:0-9880 GCA_964523955.1 uncultured Oscillospiraceae bacterium
AATCTCACTGTCCTGCGCTTCATCCGTGGAGAGGAAGTAGTTATCTCAGGTTTGTTTTTTTCTGTCAGCTTGTGAAATCACAGGTTCGCGGATATAATAGAAAAATAGTAAGAAAATTCAGGAGACGTCATGTGTTGTTTGGCCTTACTAGTCCGCACGTCTGATGCAGCTTTGCACTGCTGTCCGCGCTTTTTCTCAGAGGAATCGCCTCCGCTGAATCAGAGGCGTCGACCGCTTGCGGGAAATCTGTGGGAGGGGACGGAGCCTTTCCGTACGGAATTGCAGAATAGCGCGATGTCTGTCGATTCTGCTTTTGCGGGCGGTTCATGGGAGGAAAAAAACGGACTCTTTGATTCTTAGCATGAATCGTCAGGGTGTCCGAAAACTCAATGCAAAGCGATATGCGACACCAAATATAGTATTTAAGTCTAATAAGTGTGTCAATATAATGTATGCAGAGAAGCTGAAGGACAGGTTTTCGGACACCCTCGCGTGTGAAAAGGCTTCGACGGCGTCTTCTGTACGACTTTGGATAAATTTAATATAAAATGAAGGAAAAAATATGGGAGAAGAAAAAAAGACGGAAATCAAATCGGCAGAAATTAAGTCCTTATATGAGGAAGCCGAAAAATATGGCGGTCAGGAGATCGAGGTCAGCGGATGGGTGAGGACGAACAGAGCGTCGAAGGCGTTCGGTTTTATCGAGCTCAACGACGGAACCTTTTTCCGATCCTTGCAGGTGGTCTATGAGGAGCAGTATCTGAGCAATTTTTCCGAGGCTGCGAAGCTGCTGACGGCGTCAGCCATTACCGTTCGGGGAATTTTGGAGCTGACGCCGGAGGGAAAGCAGCCCTTTGAATTAAAAGCGAGAAGTATTGAGACGGAGGCGGCTTCGGACGCGTCCTATCCGCTGCAGAAAAAGCGTCACAGTATGGAATTTCTCAGGGAGATCGCTCATTTGAGACCGAGGAGCAATACGTTTTCCGCGGTATTTCGCGTGAGATCTCTGGCGGCCTATGCGATTCATAAGTTTTTTCAGGAACGGGGATTTGTCTACGTCCATACTCCCATTATCACAGGCAGCGACGCAGAAGGGGCGGGAGAGATGTTTCATGTGACGTCCTTTGACCTAGAAAATGTGCCGAAGAGCACGGACATGGGGGCGGCGGACTATACGAAGGACTTCTTCGGTAAGCCCGCTTCTCTGACGGTGAGCGGTCAATTAGAGGCGGAAGTTTTCGCTATGGCATTCAAAAATGTATATACTTTTGGGCCGACCTTTCGTGCGGAAAACTCAAATACCGCTCGTCATGCTTCGGAATTTTGGATGATCGAACCGGAGATCGCTTTTGCGGATTTGGAAGACGATATGGATTTGGCGGAAGATATGATCCGATTCATCATCTCTTATATCCTTGAAAAGGCTCCGGAGGAAATGGAGTTTTTCGATTCTTTTGTCAGCAGAGGATTGAAAGACAGGTTGAACGCCATCGTCGGCGCGGAATTTTCACGCATAACGTATACGGAGGCTGTGGAAATTCTGAAGGGCGCAGATCGGGAATTTGAATATCCGGTGGAGTGGGGCGTCGATTTACAGACGGAGCATGAGCGGTATCTCACGGACGAAGTGTTTTGCCGGCCTGTCTTTGTGACGGATTATCCGAAGGACATCAAGGCGTTTTACATGCGGATGAATGACGACGGAAAGACGGTGGCGGCGGCAGATCTGCTGGCGCCGGGAATCGGTGAAATCGTGGGAGGAAGCCAGAGAGAAGAGCGGATGGATGTGCTCAGAGCCCGAATGAAGGAACTGGGAATGGAAGAGTCTGGTTATGAGTGGTATCTCGACCTCAGAAAGTACGGTGGAGTGAAGCACGCCGGTTTCGGTCTCGGCTTTGATCGAATCGTCATGTATATAACGGGAATGGCGAATATCAGGGACGTGATTCCGTTTCCGCGGACGCCGAAATCGCTGGAGTTTTAATGATGCGGCAGGGTGTCCGAAAACTCAATGCGAAGCGATATGCAAAACAAAATATAGTGTTTAGGTCTAATAAGTGTGACAATATAATATGTGCAGAGAAACTGAAAGACAGGTTTTCGGACATCCTCGCGGGAGAGGGAACATGGAAAATAGCAGGAAACGAAAAATAGATACGATTTTATTCGATTTTGACGGGACTTTGATGGATACGAATGATGTGATTCTGAAATCATGGCAGTATACTTTTGAACAGCTCTGCGGCCATCGTACGGATGAAAAAACGCTGCTTGCCACGTTCGGCGAACCGCTGAAAATGACGATGCACCATTTTTTCGGCGGGAGTGAAGAGGATGTGGAGCGAAATGTTGAAATCTACAGAAGCTATCAAAAAGAATATTTTCTCGATCTGATCCGTCTTTTCCCCGGCGTTTATGAAATGCTGCAGGAAGTTCAGCGGGCAGGGTTTAAAACTGGGCTGGTAACGTCTCGTCTGAAGGCGACGACATATCAGGGAGTCGAAAGGTTCGGAATCGAAGATTTCTTCGATCTCATTATCACCGCAGACGACGTGACAAAGCATAAGCCTCATCCTGAGCCTGTTCTGACCGCGCTGGAAAGGTTGGGCGCGAAGCCGGACAATGCCGTCATGATCGGAGACACGAAGCAGGACATTCTCTGCGCGAAAAACGCGGGCGTCGCATCCGTCCTGGTGGATTGGAGCATGGCGATTCCTAAGGGGAGTGCGGCGGGAGATTATATACCGGATTTCTGTCTGGAATCTCCGGAAGGACTGATTGATTTAATATCGGCGATAAACGATGGGATGGACGGCGATGAGGACTGATCCCAAGCTGTAATCTGTCTCCCGTTCCTCTGTCTAAAGAGGATTGGCCGAAAGCTGTAACCCGTTTCGTTCTTCTGTCCAAATCTGTCTGATTCTTAAGATTTTTATAAGAAATGACTTCTTTACTCCACTGAAAACATATAATAAACTGTATTAGTTGCATTTCAGCCAGGAGAAAAGGATATGGGAAACGGAGAAAAGGCTGCGGGGAGCGGAAGTTCGCGAAAAAAACACAGAATGCGGAAGGCGCTGGTCTGTATTATTCTATTATTTGCGGTATTGTTAGGCTATGCGCGTTTTATTGAACCTTATTCCCTCACACAAAGAGAGGTACGGTATAATTCGGAAGATCTGCAGGAGCTTCCGGGAGAAATCAGGATCGCAATTTTTGCGGATACGCATTTCTCAGAATATTACACG
Organism: uncultured Oscillospiraceae bacterium; assembly: GCA_964523955.1. Classification (GTDB taxonomy): domain Bacteria; phylum Bacillota; class Clostridia; order Peptostreptococcales; family Anaerovoracaceae; genus Alangreenwoodia. The sequence goes on from CAZGBL010000020.1 coordinate 3,249, forward strand.
CCCGAAAATTTTCAGGAGGTTGTGAATAAAATCAATGCTCAAAAGCCGGATTTTATTTTTTTCCTCGGAGATCTCGTAGACGATTACAGCACGTATCGGGGCGATATCGGCAAAATCGAAGAAGGACTGGCTTCGCTGAAGGCCGGGATTGGGAAATATGCAGTTTACGGAAATCACGATTACGGCGGTAAGATGGAATTCGATTATCCCGAAGTGATGAAGGCAGGAGGGTTCCAGCTGTTGGTGAATGAATCCGCATATATCGAGAATCTGAATTTAGAGATTATGGGAATCGACGATATGGTGATCGGTTATGGAGATCCCTCGGCGGCGGCAGAGTTAAAAGACGAGCGTTATAATATCGTCCTGTGCCATGAACCGGATATCGCAGATCGTCTGAGAGGATATGCCGTGGATCTGATGCTTTCGGGACATACTCACGGCAGACAGATCAACCTCCGGTTCTTTGACGGATATATCCTGCCGACTTACGGAAAAAAATATATCAAAGGACAGTTTGAGTTCGAAGCGTCCGGAGGCAGGATGATGGAGCTTTATGTCACAGGCGGAATCGGTACGACGAAAATTCCTATGAGGTTTGCATCGCCGCCGGAGATTAATATGATAGAACTGAACGGATAACCAGCGAGCGTCTGTACTCAGGGCTGCAGCGTGAAAGCGAATTTCCGCAGTTCTGCGGAAAGGATAAAGGATGGGAAGTATTTTCATATCAGAAGATGCCTGTGCGCCGTTGCGCAATGCGTTGGAGGAGACAGGCCATACGATTTATACTGTCAGATCTTCTGACGTGGTTTATGATGCGATATCTGCGCATCCGGACATCTACATGTGCAGAATAAAAAATGTATTGGTAATAGACGATATGATTCAAACGGAACCCGATCTCAGGAATCAATATATGGAGGAATTAGGCGCGAAATCGGATAATTTTGCGGAGATGCCGATCATTCCAGCTCTGAGGCCGGATGATACAGAAGGTCATATCGTCTTTGAAATGGGCGGTATCGGATATGAGTATCCGTTTGATGTGGCTTATAATGCGGCGGTTACTGACCGCTTTTTCATACATAACACGGAATGGACGTCGCCTTCCCTGTTGGATCGGGCGAGGGACGCAGGTCTTGAGATCATATCTGTCAGGCAGGGCTATTCGAAATGCTCCTGCGTTACGGTAGGCAGCCGGGGATTGATCACCGCTGACGAGGGAATCTTTCGTACGGTCAGCGCTTATAACAAAATGATTATCGAAGAAGCTTCCGGCTCCGAAGATGAGCCTTTTGCCGGAGCGATTCATGACGCGGAGCATGACCGGATGAAAAATGATGTAAAAATATGGAAAAACGCAGAGGGCGTCGATGGGTGTGACGAGACAATCGATCTCTTATTGATCGAAAAGGGACACGTTGCGCTGGAAGGTTTTGAATACGGATTTTTAGGAGGAGCCTCTGGCTGTGTAGAGGATACCGTTTATTTTAACGGCGATCTTTCTGTTCATCCGGATTTTGAAAGGATTCGAGATTTTATTCGGGCTCATGGATATAGTCTGAAGTATTTTGAAGGTGAGACTCTTGCCGATATCGGTTCGATCATCTATCTGCCGTAGCGGCGTTCGGAAGGGAGCAAAATCATGAAGACACACGCTATCATTCCCATTTTCATACCTCATGAGGGCTGTCCTCATGATTGCGTGTTCTGCAGTCAGAAAAAGATTACCGCACAGGAGAAAGCGCCGGATGAAGCGGAAACGATAGAACGGATCGAAAGACATTTCGCTGAGATACGTAAAAATCCGAATCTTACCGATATCGAAATCGCTTTTTACGGTGGAAGCTTTACAGGTATTCCCATGAAGCGGCAGGCGATGTACCTGGCTATTGCAAAAAAATATAAGGACAGCGGACAAATCACAGGAATTCATCTGTCTACGCGGCCGGATTACATCGATCATGAAATTCTCGATCAGCTTCAGTATTACGGAGCAGATGTAATCGAACTGGGCGTTCAGTCTTTTGATGAAGAAGTTTTGAAGCGGTCCAACCGAGGGCATGATCGAAAGACGATTTATCGGAGCTCAGAGCTGATAAAAGAGAGAGGATTCACTTTAGGCATTCAGCTGATGGTAGGGCTGCCGGGCGATTCTTATGAAAAGTGTATGAATTCTGTGAGGGAAACGATACGAATAAAACCCGACATCGCGAGGATTTATCCCACTGTCGTGCTCAGGGAGACCGCTCTTTATGAAATGTATCTGCAGAATCGTTACGAGCCGCTGGAGGAAGAGGAGGCTGTCAATACCGTAAAGGATATGCTTCGCTCCCTGGAGGCTGCGGGCATCAATGTGATCAGAGTGGGGCTTAAGAGCAGCGACAATATCACCATGAACGGCGGCGCGGTGGGCGCGGGCACATATCATCCGGCATTCCGTCAGCTGGCGGAGTCGGCGCTGGCGAGAGAAGATATGGAAGAGCTTTTGCTCAGGGAACTGAAATCGGCCGCAGTCCGATTATCCGCGTCAGCCGTATCTGACGGTATGGGAGCCTTTGGTGGAAAACATCTTTATCGAGAACGGTTCATGGCAGAGGACTGCGGCCGGACCGGGAAGGGGCGGCGGCTCAGAGTAACCTTTTATTCGGCTCCGGAGAGTTTCTCCAATATGATAGGATTAAAGCGTGGGAATAAATTGTATTTTTTTGAGAAGTACCCAGAGCTTAATCTGAAGTTTGCAGTAGATCCTGCTTTACAGCGCAATAAATACAGGGTGGCAGTTGAATAAAAATAAAATTTATAGTAATATGTGTAGGAACTATCTTTGAACTAAAAACGATAAACGTTACATAAGGAAGGTGAATTTATATGAAGAAAATGAAAAAGTTTTTCGCTGTAATGATGATCTTTGTCATGGCAGCAGCATTCGCCGCATGCGGAGACAGCAAGGATCCGACGTCTGCTGATTCTTCCGCCGACACTCCGAAGGCGTCCGGAGAAACACTGGTCGTAGGAACAGAGCCTACATTCCCGCCGTTTGATACGACCGCGGAAGACGGCAGCATCACGGGATTCGATATGGAATTAATCCAGGCGATCGCAGAGGATCAGGGCTTTGAAGTGGAATTCAGAAGCATGGAATTCGACGGCCTCATCACAGCGCTTCAGACGAATGTGATCGATATTATCGCGGCGGGGATGGATGCTACAGAAGCCAGAGCAGAACAGGTGGATTTCAGCGATCCTTACTGGGAAGCAAGTTTGATTGTGGCGGTAGCCAATGATAATGATACGATCAAAAGCATCGATGACCTGACGCCTGATATGAAGGTTGCTGCGCAGATCGGAACGACAGGCGCCAGCAAAGTGGAGCAGCTCAGGGAAGAAGGGAAAATCGGAGAGGCTGTCATTCTGAATGGCGTCGATACTGCGATGCTCCAGCTGGCCAACGGTGACGTTCAGGCGGTAATCAACGATACGCCGGTAACAGCGGCTTACATCGCAAAGCAGCCTGATAAGATCAAGATGGTCGGGGATGAAATCAAAGAGAGCGATCCTTATGCAATCGCTGTGCAGAAAGGAAACACAGAACTCCTCGAGAAGATCAATGCAGGCCTGGCAAATGTAAAGGCCGACGGTACTTTTGACAAGCTGATTGAGAAGTGGTTCAATACAGCGGCAGAGGAAGAGGACAGTTCGGCTGAATAAGCCTGCAAGCCCCCGGCGCTTGCTGCAAGCGTTCGCGTCGTCCCTGACAAGCGAGCTAGTCAGGAGTTCCGCTCCGCTTTAAAAAAGATAAAATGCCGCGGAGGCTCGTCCGCGGTTTTTTTTTGACCTTCGATCATCGATGAACATTTCGGACAAATGAGAGATTCTTCCGCCGGGCGAACGGGCATATGGAGAGGGAGGCCTGCGATCAGGGAGGTGCGCTGCGGCGCCGCAGAAAGGAGGTTTTTTACATTGCAAGAGAGAGAAATACAGTTTCACATCAAATGTGGTGCGGAAGACGTGGGAAAATACTGCATTTTGCCGGGAGATCCGGGAAGATGCAAAGCTATTGCAGAGCATTTTGAAGACGCCGTTTTTATCGGGTCGAATAGAGAATATACCATTTATACGGGTAAGCTTCTCGGTGAGAAGGTGAGTGTCGTTTCCACCGGAATCGGAGGTCCGTCCGCAGCCATCGCTATGGAGGAGCTGGCGAATCTGGGAGCCCATACTTTTATTCGGATCGGCACATGCGGAGGCATTTGCCTGGACGTATGCGGAGGTGATCTGATCATAGCCACCGGCGCAGTGCGTATGGATGGAACCAGCCGGGAATACGCGCCTATCGAATTTCCGGCGGTATCGGACTATCGCGTATTGTCCGCTCTGGTCGGAGCTGCGCAGCAGAGCGGAAAGACGTGGCACGCCGGTGTAGTTCAGTGCAAGGATTCTTTTTATGGACAGCATTCCCCGCGGCGGATGCCTGTTTCTTATGAATTGGAAAATAAATGGAACGCATGGAAACGTCTGGGCGTGTTGGCTTCTGAAATGGAATCCGCGACATTATTTACTGTAGCAGCCAGCCGGAACGTGCGCTGCGGAGCTGTTTTTCATACGATATGGAATCAGGAGCGTCAAAGTGCAGGTCTGGATTCTCCTGGGGCAGAAAAGCCGGACGCCTCAGCAGCGATAGAGACCGGCATAGAAGCCTTAAAAATTTTAATTCTCCAGGATCGAAAAAATTTATAAATATGCATAAAATTTGAATGAAGAAAAATATGGCGTCATTCCTTCGGTCTCGTATGCTTCACAGATCGTCTTCTGCCGGCAGTTTTTCCTGAAAGGGTGAAAACTGCCGTTTTTTAATCGTTATGGGATTGAATTGTATCGACGGTTATTTTTAAAAATTTTAACGCCGCATGGAAGAAAGATTTGGATTATTCATGGTATACATGTATAATGAATATATTGTATTTTGAAAGTGATTGAGCACAGGGAGCTAAAATCAAAATTTACAGCAGGGAAATAAATCGGATTGCCTGCGGTCTTTGAAAGCGGGCAGGTCAATTATTACAGGAGAATTATTTATGGGAGAGTTTTTATCTGTTCTCGCGCCTTATGGAAAAGGGATCGCCGTAGCGTTTCGCGGCATCGGGATGACGCTGGGAGTGACGGGAGGGGCGCTCGTTCTCGGTATGATCATCGGACTCATTATGGCATTGGGAAAATTATCGAAGTATAAGATCGCTCGATGGCCAGCATCGGTCTATGTTGAAATTATAAGAGGAACCCCTCTTTTCGTTCAGGTGCTTATTTTGGCTTACGGCGTACCATATCTTGTCACTACTTTGTCGGGCGGTACGATGCGCTTTAACTGGCAGCCGATTTTTATCGTAGGTATCCTGGCCTGCGGCTTTAACAGCGGCGCTTATCTCGCAGAAATTATCCGGAGCGGCATTCAGGCGGTAGATAACGGCCAGACCGAGGCTGCGCGTTCTCTGGGAATGACGAACGGCCAAAACATGCGATATATCGTTCTGCCTCAGGCGCTGAGAATCATTCTGCCTGCGATGGCAAATGAGTTTGTTACATTAATTAAAGAAACATCGATTCTCTCCTATGTAGGTATCGTAGAAATCACGAGACAGGGAGTTCTTTGGGTATCGAGAGATTTCGTAACATTCCCCGCTTATATCGGCGTAGCTATTGTCTATCTGTGCATGACGATTCCACTTTCGAGGCTTGTCGCATTTCTTGAGAAGCGCATGGGTTCCGGTCCGTCTAAGAAGAGAAAGGCAGGTATGTAGCGGTGATCAAAGTCAAAAATCTTAAGAAGGCTTTCGGAGATAACGTTGTCCTCAGAAATATTTCAGAGGAAATTCATCAGAATGAAGTCGTATGCGTCATCGGACCGTCGGGCTCCGGGAAGAGTACTTTTCTGCGCTGTCTCAATCGTCTGGAGATTCCTACAGAGGGGGAAATTTATCTGGATGATATTCTGATCGACGAAGATAATATCAATGAAGTCCGTACGAAGATGGGAATGGTATTTCAGAATTTTAATCTTTTTCCTCATAAAACAGTGCTGGAAAATATCACTCTGGCTCCTGTCAAAGTGAAAAAAGAAAGCTGCGCCGAGGCTGAAAGGACCGCAGTGGAGCTGCTTACGAAGGTAGGACTTGCAGATAAAAAGGATGCCTATCCGGCTGAGCTTTCCGGAGGACAGAAGCAGCGTGTCGCTATTGCCAGAGCTCTGGCTATGAAGCCTGAGGTGATGCTCTTCGATGAGCCGACTTCGGCGCTGGATCCGGAGATGGTAGGCGAGGTTCTTGAGGTTATGAGGGAACTGGCGGAGGGCGGCATGACGATGGTCATCGTAACTCACGAGATGGGATTTGCCAGAGAAGCTGCCAATCGGGTTTTCTTCATGGATCAGGGTTATATTATGGAACAGGGGACGCCGGAGCAGATTTTCGGAAATCCTCAAAATGACAGAACGAAGAGCTTTCTGAGCAAAGTACTGTAGAATGAATTTCCATTTATACGATTTACAATTTAAAGAATACCGGCTTCGGATTTTACCGCAGCCGGTATTTTTGCGTGATGCGCAGTGCTTCCTTTCTCGTCGTCAGCCGCCG
>CAZGBL010000020.1:9980-20104 GCA_964523955.1 uncultured Oscillospiraceae bacterium
TGCTTCCTTTCTCGTCGTCAGCCGCCGATAAATTTCACTAATAATTTTCTGCTTTTTCTTCAAAATAAGCTTTAGGAGAATTGCAGACAGGACACTTTTCCGGGGCGTCTGTTCCCTCGAAGGAAAAGCCGCAATGCTTGCAGATCCATCTGATTTTGTCGGGTTTAGAGAATACGCGGTTGTTTTCGATATTTTCGATGAGTTTATTATAGCGGGATTCATGTTCTTTTTCGATCTGAGCGATCTGTTCAAATTTGAGAGCCAGATCGTTAAAGCCTTCTTCACGCGCTGTAACGGCGAATCCGGCGTACATATCGCTCCATTCATAACGTTCGCCGGCTGCCGCGGCGTAGAGGTTATCTCTCGTATTGCTGATGCCGCCCAGATCCTTAAACCAGATTTCCGCATGTTCATGTTCGTTGTCTGCGGTTTCCTGGAAAATGTCCGCGATCTGCTCGTATCCTTCTTTTCTGGCTATATAAGAATAGAAAGAATATTTCATCGCTGCTTCCGATTCGCCGGAAAACGCATTTCTGAGATTTTGATCTGTCTTAGTGCCGGTTAGATTTTTCATTGTAACTACCTCCTGAAGAGTTCCGTACAGACGGAACTTCATGTATTTACGCCCGATCTGTCGGGTAAAAGCATGTTTTTCCTGAACATACAGTATTAGTATGTCCGTTTATCGTTGAAATATTACGGTTTTGCTTGTAAATAAAAATTCGATATGGTACAATGTCACGTAAATGCTCTTTCTGCAGTGACGAAAAAACATATTTAGGAGTGTTTTATGGAAGTGGAACTTAAGTATCTGATAGCGGATGAAGCGACACAGAAACAGTTGTGGAGCGAATCCGTGTTTAAAAAGTACGGAGACGTGGATCTGCATGCGGAGACAAATATGAAGGCTGTCTATTACGATACAGAGGATGGCCTTTTACGGAGTGTCGATGCGGCATTCCGCATAAGAAAAGAAAATGATCGCACGATAGCGACACTCAAATGGGGCGGACGAAATGAGGAGGCTCTTCATGAGCGAGAGGAACTCAACCTGCCGCTGTGCAATCCGTCAGATACTGAAAAACCGACACTTAAAGTGTTTGCCGAAAGTGAAAAGGGAAGAGAATTAATAGAGCTGACAGGGGATAAGGAACTTATACCTATGGTCGAGACGAGCTTTACGAGAAAGACGATGCGCATCGATACCGGTGAATCCATATGTGAGGCTGCACTCGATACAGGCAAAATCATAACCGCACGGGGGAATGCGGATATCCGGGAGCTCGAACTTGAACTTTTTTCTGGAAGTATCGAAGATGTGGAAGAGATCGGCAGAGATCTGGCTGAGAGATTTTCTCTTCAGCCGGGAATAAAATCGAAGTATGCCAGAGGCATAGAAATGAAATAAAATACGTGTGAACGGCGGAATCGGAAATTTCTGTCCGCATAATCGCACTCGCTGGCGCGGCGTTTCGCCAGATACGTTTTTTATTACTCCGTCATAGCGCCGTCATAATTGGAAGACGGTTTTCCTACGTGATATAGAAAACGCGTATCATGGTGCTTGCACGCTGATTTTGACCATTTCGGCTACTTTACAAGAGGTTCAAAGCAAGGTATAATTTTTGAACATTATGAAAAAAATTGCGGGAGGACAAATAAGGACATGAAAGCAACTTTCATCAGCAGAGAAATCAATACTGTCAGCATGACAATGGAAATTACAGCAGAGGAATTTGAAAATGCGATCAATAAGTCTTATAGAGAAAAGAGACACATCTTTGCTGTAGACGGTTTCAGAAAAGGAAAAGCTCCTAGAAAACTCATCGAAGCAAAGTACGGAAAAGATGTATTTTATGAGGACGCCATCAATGGCGTTTTTAATGATAACTATCCGACAGCATTGGAGGAACTCGGCTTTGAGCCTGTTGATCATCCGGAAATCGACCTGGGAGATCAGACCCTCGAGTCCGGTAAGGGATTTGTTTTCAATATCAAATTTGTTACAGAGCCAGAAGTCAGCGTGGAAAATTATAAAGGCGTTCGAGTAGAAGTTCCTTTGCCGGAAGTGACGGATGACGATATCGACACGCAGCTGAGAAGCTATGCCAATAGAAATGCCAGATTGATCGCCGTAGATAGAGAAGCGAATGAAGGGGATACCATCGTCCTGGATTACGCCGGTTATGATCAGGAGGGCGAACAGTTCCAGGGCGGCACGGCAGAAGGCCATAAGCTGAAGCTCGGTTCCCATGAATTTATTCCTGGATTTGAAGAACAGATGGTGGGAGTGAAGGCAGGCGAAGAAAGATCCATCGAAGTTACGTTCCCAATCGATTATCCGGGCGACAGGCTGGCGGGGCAGATCGTAACGTTCAAATGTAAAGTTCACGAAGTTTTGGAAGAGGAACTTCCGGAAATCGACGACGATCTTGCAAAGGAATGCAGCGAATTCGATACTCTGGAAGAATGGAAAGAGGAAATCAGAGAAAAGATCGCTGCAAACAAGAGACAGCAGAATGAAAACAGAGCCCAGAATGAGATTCTGAACATTTTATATAACGAAACAGTAATCGATATTCCAGAGGTCATGATCGAACATCAGATCGACGATCTCCTGAGAAATTTCGATCAACAGCTCAGCTACAGCGGTATGAATCTCAAGGAGTATCTCGAAACGACTCACACCGACATCGATGAGTTCAGAGAGCAGGTGAGAGGCGAAGCGGAGAAGAAGATCAAGACGCGCCTCATCGTAGAGGAGATTGCGAGAAGAGAGGGCCTTAAGGCGACGGAAGAGGAAGAACAGGAAGAACTCAGGAAGATGTCTGCACAGTATGGCGTGACCCCTGAGCGGATGGCTGACATCGTAGGAAACGATATCAAGTATCTGCGAAAAGAAATCGAGGGAAGAAAGGCGATTCAGTTGCTGTATGAAAATGCGGTTATCGAAGAAATCGATCCTGAAGAGAGCGAAGCTTCAGCTGAATAATATCTGTTCTGTTTGAATCGGAAAACCGTTTGATATTCCTGTGAAGGCACGGCACCGCATGGAGATATGAGAGGCGCTGTACGCGGAGCGGCGGAGGAAGGCGGCTTTGCCGTCTGTTGTAAGCGAGAAACTCCATCCCGCCTGAAAAAGCATTATCCAGTTAGTTCGTAAATAGGATCTGTCTCGTATAGGTTCTATTTGTCCTATTTCATCTGTAATGAGGAGGATATATAATGGCATTAATACCTATGGTTATAGAGCAGACCGTTAAAGGTGAACGCTCATATGATATTTATTCCAGACTTCTCAAGGATCGTATTATATTTCTCGGAGAAGAAGTAAATGATCATACTGCCAGCTTGATTTCTGCGCAGCTGCTCTTCTTAGAGTCTGAGGATCCCGATGCGGATATCAGTCTTTATATCAACAGCCCGGGCGGGTCTATTACGGCAGGGATGGCGATTTATGACACCATGCAGTATATCAAGCCGGATGTATCTACGATTTGCATCGGAATGGCTGCCAGCATGGGCGCGTTTCTTCTGTCATCCGGAGCAAAGGGCAAGAGATATGCGCTTCCAAATGCGGAAATTATGATTCATCAGCCTCTCGGAGGCATGCAGGGTCAGGCAGAGGATATGAGGATTCACGCGGAAAGAATTATTAAGATCCGAGATAAGCTCAATAAAATTTTAGCGATGAATACCGGACAGAGATTGTCTACTATTGAAAAAGATACTGATCGCGATAATTTCCTCGATGCTGATGAAGCGGTAGAATACGGCCTGATCGACAAAGTGATTAGATATAGATAAAATATTGAGACTTGTCATTCGACAAAGGGAGGAATAATGACAAAATTCGATGATTCTAAGCAGCTCAAGTGTTCGTTTTGCGGGAAACCGCAGGATCAGGTGCGCCGTCTCGTTGCAGGACCAGGAGTATATATCTGCGACGAATGTATCGCGCTCTGTGAAGATATAATAAGAGAAGAATTTGCGGCAGATGAACAGGTAGCGGCGGAACACAGCGGAGGCGAGCTTCCCAAGCCGAAAGAAATTGCCGACACATTGGCACAGTATGTCATCGGACAGGAAGAGGCAAAAAAGAATCTCGCAGTAGCAGTATATAATCATTATAAGAGAATCAACAGTTCGGAGATCCTGCAGGATGATGATGTCGAAATTCAGAAGAGCAATATCATCATGATCGGACCGACGGGTTCGGGAAAGACGCTCCTGGCACAGACGCTTGCCAGAATTCTGGACGTTCCCTTCGCTATCGCTGATGCGACAGCGCTGACGGAAGCCGGTTATGTGGGCGAAGATGTGGAAAATATACTTTTAAAATTAATTCAGGCGGCAGATTTTGATATAGAACGCGCTCAGAAGGGTATAATATATATCGATGAAATTGATAAGATCGCCAGGAAGTCTGAAAACGTCTCAATTACAAGGGATGTCAGCGGCGAAGGCGTTCAGCAGGCTCTTTTGAAAATTCTGGAAGGTACGGTGGCTAACGTCCCTCCTCAGGGCGGAAGAAAGCATCCGCATCAGGAGTTTCTTCAGATCGATACGACGAACATCCTGTTTATCTGCGGCGGCGCGTTTGACGGCATGGAGCAGGTGATCAGCAGACGTGTCGGAAAGAAGACCATCGGCTTTAATTCGGAGATTAATTCTATGAAAGAGAAGAGAGGAGAACTTCTCAAGAAGATTCAGCCTGAAGATCTGCTGAAATTCGGACTCATTCCGGAATTTGTGGGAAGACTTCCTGTTATGGTAACTCTTGATGAACTCGATACCGATGCGCTCGTAAGAATCATCAACGAACCGAAAAATGCTCTCTTAAAGCAGTACAAGAAGCTTTTCTCAATGGACAATGTTGAGCTGGAAGTTGAGGACGAGGCGATGGTCAGAATCGCTGAAAAAGCAATAGAAAGAAAAACCGGAGCAAGAGGTCTCAGAAGCATTATGGAGGGTCTCGTCACCAACATCATGTTTGAGATACCGTCACGCCAGGATGTCAGAAAATGTATCATAACAAAAGATACGGTAGACGGAGCGGCGGAACCGGCGCTTGTACTGAACGGTGAAGAAGATTCCAAAGGGGCATGATAAATGCCTCTTTATTTGTAAGTAAAACAAGGAGGTGGAAAATATGTCAGATCAGGAACAGAAAGACATGTTGGGAATGACACCGGATGCTGATGAAAATATCAGCGAAATCGAAGATAGAGAAAGTAGAGATGAGGCGTTCGACAAAATGATCGAAGATCTCGTTCACGTGGAGAGCGTGCCGTCCAATGAGATGCCTGTGATTCCTCTGCGGGGAATCTCGATTTTTCCAACTATGGTAATCCATTTTGACGTTGGCAGAGAAAAGTCGGTAAGCGCTCTGGAACACGCTATGCTTTCGGATCAGACGGTATTTCTCGTAACGCAGCGGAATTCCGAGACGGATCTTCCGACGCCGTCGGATTTTTTCCCATTTGGTACGGTGGCTCGCATAAAGCAGATGCTCCGTCTGCCGGGCAATGCAATTCGCGTGCTGGTGGAGGGCGTTTCCCGGGGCAGGATCACTGAAATAATCCATGAGGTTCCTTATTTTAGAGCGCGCATCGATTATATTCCAGAGCCGAAGGATCAGCATGATAATCCCCGGGCAGAAGCTTTGCGCAGAGCCGTTTTCCGTCAGTTTGTAGAATACGTGGAGGTGTCGCAGAAGCTCACGGTAGAGATTCTTCCGGGAATCGAGGCGATTACCTCTCCGGGCAGAATCGCTGATATTATCGCGTCAAATCTCGATCTGAAGATTGAAGAAAAGCAGCAGATTCTCGAAGCTGTGGATGTCATAGAGAGACTGGAAAAGGTAAGCGAATTTCTCAAGCGAGAAAATGAAGTTCTCAAGATCGAGCAGGAGATCTCTCAGAAGGTGAAAAACCGTTTAAATGAAAATCAGAGAGAATATTATCTGAGAGAACAGATGAAGACTATTCAGGGAGAATTAGGCCAGGACGAGTCTATCGAAGAAGAAGTCGAAGGCTGGCTGAATCAGCTGGAAGAATTAGGACTTGAACCGAAAACCCATGAAAAGGTGGAAAAAGAGATCAAGCGGATGCTTCGTCTTCAGCCTGCTTCTGCAGATGCTTCTGTGATCCGAAGCTATATCGAATGCGTGCTGGAACTTCCCTGGAACAAGGCGACGGAGGATAAGATCGATCTGAAGAATACGAAGAAGATTCTCGATGCTGATCATTACGGTCTCGAAAAGGTAAAAGACCGTATTTTAGAGTATCTCGCTGTCATGAGCCTGTCAGAGAACTTCAAAGGCCCGATCATCTGTCTGGTAGGGCCTCCGGGTGTCGGAAAGACGTCGATCGGCCGTTCTATCGCGCGCTCCATCGGCAGAGAGTTTGTCAGGATGTCTTTGGGCGGCGTTCACGATGAAGCGGAGATCAGAGGACATAGGAGAACGTACGTAGGAGCTATTCCGGGCAGGATCATCACGTCGATTCGCGACGTAGGCGTCAATAATCCGGTATTCCTTTTGGATGAGATCGACAAAGTAGCGTCCGATTATCGAGGCGACCCTGCGGCAGCGCTTTTGGAGGTGCTCGATCCGGAACAGAATAAAGATTTTAAGGATCACTATCTGGATCTTCCGTTCGATCTTTCCAAAGTTCTGTTTATCACTACGGCAAATTCTACGGACACGATTCCGAGACCGCTGCTGGATCGTATGGAGGTTATTACGCTGACCGGCTATACGGAAGAAGAAAAGGTCAAGATTGCGCAGCAGCATCTCGTACCGAAGCAGATCAAAGAGAATGGCCTTCAGGAGAAGCAGATCAATATTTCAGAGAGCGCTATCAGAAATGTGATCAATTATTATACGCGGGAATCCGGCGTGCGTAACCTGGAGCGCGAGATCGGGAGCATCTGCAGAAAAGCGGCGAGAAAAGTCGTCGAGAGCAAAAATAGGAAAAGCGGAGCGTTTCGCATTACAGCAGGCAATCTGGAATCATATCTGGGAAAAAAGAAGACGAGTTATGATATAATAGAAGGCGGAAACGAAGTCGGCGTAACTACCGGTATGGCCTGGACTGCCGTGGGCGGCGATACGCTTTTCATCGAAACAACGGTGATGAAGGGAACGGGAAAATTAGTTCTCACCGGACAGTTAGGCGATGTCATGCAGGAATCCGCGAAAGCGGGTCTCAGCGTGATTCGTGCGAGAAGCGAAAAGCTTGGAATCGATGAAGAATTCTATAAAAACAGAGATATCCACGTCCATATTCCGGAAGGAGCAACGCCGAAGGACGGGCCGTCTGCCGGTGTGACCATGTGTACCTCCATGATTTCTGCTCTGACGGAAACACCGGTGCGAAAGGATCTGGCTATGACTGGAGAGATTACGCTGCGCGGTAAAGTTCTTCCGGTAGGCGGCATTAAGGAAAAGGTTATCGCAGCTCATAGGGCAGGCGTTAATAAGGTTCTGCTGCCGAAGGACAATATGGAGGACATCGATGAGCTCCCTCAGAATGTGAGAAAGGATCTCGAATTCAGAGCGATCGAGGTGATCGATGAAGTGCTCGAAGAGGCTCTGGTCAGGAATGAATAGAGTGAGGCGAAAAACGCCTCCTCACCGTCTGTAACGTTCTGCGGCAGCGGTGAAATGGAGTTTTATATGAAGATTACAAAAGCGGAGCTGGCGGCTGTCGCTGTCAAGCCGCAGCAGTATCCCGCTGCAAATATGCCGGAGATCGCATTTGCCGGACGTTCCAACGTCGGCAAATCGTCTCTGTTCAATACGATGGTAAATCGGCGTAATTTTGCCAGAGTCAGCGGCAATCCGGGAAAGACGAGAACGATCAATTTTTTCGATATCAACGGAAACTTTCGTATCGTCGATCTTCCGGGCTACGGCTATGCGAAGGTGTCGAAATCCATGAGCAGAGAATGGGGACCGATGATGGAGCGATACCTTTCTTCGCGAAAGAATCTCCTGCGCGTAGTGCTGCTGGTGGACATTCGGCATGCTCCCAGCAGACAGGATGTACAGATGTACGAATATCTGAAATATCACGGTCTGCATGGACTCGTGGCGGCGACAAAGTCGGACAAGATCTCGAGAAATGAGATCGCAAAAAATACGGCTCTCATCCGTAAAACTCTGGAGATGGAGGAAAAAGACATTTTAATCCCTGTTTCATCGCTGAAAAGGACAGGATACGATAATCTGCTTGAAGAGATGGAGCGGATTCTTTCACAGTGGTCGCCGGAAGACGCCTTGAGGAATATATAGAAGAGGAATATCTGGAATCGGAGAATTAAAATCCTGGAAATAAAATCGTCCATCAGCTGATTTGGGGGAAACTTATGCAATTTGTTTCATTTGCGGTGCTGGGAAAGCGAATAAAATCGATAAAAGCTCTTTTGAAAGACCCTAATGTTCCAAAACGCAAGAAAATTCTCGTCATTTTTGGTATAATATATCTGATCATGCCGATTGACTTGATACCAGCTCCTGTTCTTATCTTTGGACTGGTAGATGATCTGGTGCTCTGGCTTTTTATTCTGATCCATCTGAGAGACGAATTGGATCGTTACTGGAAAGATGGGGGAGAAGATTTTTCTCCCGAGAAAGATCTGAAGGGAAAGACGATCATTGAGAGCACTGCAGAAGAACGAGAGGCAGACGAATAGGCAGATAAAATATATAAGTTTGCGATCAGGAGGAGGACATTACAGTGACCAGCATTCCAGGTTATGAGATCGGTGACATCATGTTGTCAGATCAGGAGATAAAAGAAAGAGTCAGAGAGCTCGGTAAAAAAATTACAGAAGACTACGCGGGAGAATCGTTGATAGTCATCGGAATTTTGAAGGGTGCCTTTATCTTTATGTCGGATCTGATCAGAGAGATCGATCTGGATATCGAGATGGATTTTATGGAGGCTTCCAGTTACGGCAGTGGAACGGAGACTTCAGGACAGGTCAGAGTAAAAAAGGAGCCGGATATAGATATGAAGAACCGCCATGTGCTGATTGTAGAGGATATCGTAGATTCAGGCGTTACGTTAAAATATTTAAAGGATACATATTTCGCATCGAAAGGGGCTAAATCTGTCAAGATCTGTTCCCTTCTCGATAAACCGGCGCGGAGACGCACGGATATTAAGCCGGATTACAAGGGATTTACGGTAGATGACAAATTTATCGTAGGATACGGTCTTGATTATCAGGAGCATTTCAGACAGCTTCCGCATATCACTTACCTGATAGAAGAATAGCGCAAATAAAAGAATAGCGCAAAGCGAAGCGCGCTGTCGATGAATCGTACTTGACGATATGATGATGAGCAGGTGTCGGAGGCTTTTCGTTCTGTTGAGTTTCAGCGGGGACGTCCGGCGCTTGTTATGATAAGGAGGAAGCCGCCGCCTTTCGAGGGGGAAGCGATCTTCTGTTGAGTTTATTTTTTTATACATAATTAAGGAGGAAGAAATGGGATACAAAGTACCTGCGGGCATTTCCAACAAACACGTACACGTTTCGGAGGAGGACTTTAAGACTTTGTTCGGAGCAGACGCTGAAATGAGCCACTTTAAGGATCTCTCTCAGCCAGGTCAGTTCGCTACAGATGAAAAGGTTGATATCGTAGGTTCTTATGGAACGCTTAAGAATGTCAGAATCTTAGGACCTTATAGAAAGCAGACTCAGGTTGAGCTTTCCGAAACAGACTGCTTTACAATCGGAGTCGATATCGCCCTCAGAGAGTCCGGAAAGCTGGAAGGTACGCCTGGCTGCAAGCTCGTAGGGCCTGCAGGAGAGGTAGAACTTAAGGAAGGCGCTATCGTAGCTCAGAGACATATCCATCTTTCCACTGCACAGGCAGAAGAAGCAGGCGTAAAGAACGGAGATATCGTAAGCGTTAAGTTTGACGGTCCGAGAGCGCTCGTTTTTGATAACGTTCTCGTAAGGGCAGGAGACAGTCACGAACGCGATATGCACCTCGATACGGATGAAGCTAACGCTGCAGGCCTGAAGAACGGACAGCTGGGCGAAATTATTAAATAGAATTTCTTCAGAGTTGCCGGGACGGCGCGAACGCTTGTTTAAAGCGGAGCAAA
>CAZGBL010000021.1:0-19803 GCA_964523955.1 uncultured Oscillospiraceae bacterium
AAAAGCAGGTAATAGTAGTATGGAACTTTTTATAACAAGCGCCAGATGTCCCCGCTAGGGTGTCCGAAAACTCAATGCAAAGCGATATGCGGCACCAAATATAGTATTTAAGTCTAATAAGTGTGTCAATATAATGTATGCAGAGAAGCTGAAGAACAGGTTTTCGGACACCCTCCCGCTTCTGTAAGCGGCGGGTTCCATCTCCGACTTTCGGCGGTTGGGTAATCATCCCCCGCCGAAATCCGGCTGAGCGAAAGCTCCCGGCGCTTGCTGCAAGCGTTCGCGCCGTCCTTAATGCTCACTTGTCAGGAGCTTTGCTCCGCTTTAAACAAGCGTTCGCGTCGTCCTTGACAAGCAAGCTCGTCAGGAGCTTTGCTCCGCTTTAAACAAGCGTTCGCGTCGTCCTTGACAAGCAAGCTCGTCAGGAGCTCTGCTCCGCTTTAAACAAAAATACAGGATCGCGTGGCTGGATAATGTCACATTGCCCGGCCACGCGGTCCTATTTATTTCTATGGAATAACAGAATAAAAAATTTTTGAAATAGATCGTTCTTACTCATTGAATCGAACTACATCATTCGGCGTGCAATTCAGGATTTTGCACACTTTTTCGAGAGTCAGCAGTGTGATATTTTTGTTTTTCTTTAACGAATCAAGAGTCTTATTGTCGATGCCGAATTTCAGTAATCGATATAGGGAATACCTTTTGAAGCCATGGTTTTCCGTAAAGGCTCCTAATCTATGATGAGTATCACCCGCTTTCTGCCGTGTTGAAACAATTATATTGGCAGTTTATCTGATATAATATTGTGGATATATTCACAATAGAATACTGTATAGAAAAAATATTTGAAGAAATATATGAGGTGAGAGAGATGAAATCTCTGGATGAACAGGCGAATCAAAGATTGCCGGAGGAGAGAAGCCTATTTTCAGAAATAAGGCGACAGATGAGAATGCTGGAGAGCTGCAGCGATGCGGTATTGCGCGGGCTGTGCGATCCGAGCGGCATGACACAGGAAACTTTTGAAAAGTGTCTTGCGGTCAGTGCGGAGATGGAATGGTGGGATGATTATTTCAGGCTGTCAGAACAATTTCCGGAAATGGCAGATGAATATGAACGAAAACGCGGAAAACGGCTGGAACGATAGCCATACCGTTTTTAAAAGAGAAAACGAATTCAGAAGAACACTTGTTCCAATTTAATATTTATGCTATAGTTTTTTGTGACTTGGAGCGGAGGTGAAAATCAGTCTATGGAGTTCAAACTGCATTCGGATTACAGTCTGACGGGCGATCAGCCTCAGGCGGTGGAAAAGCTCGTATCGGGATTTAAAAACGGAAAGAAGCAGCAGACCCTGCTGGGCGTCACAGGATCGGGAAAAACGTTTACGATGGCGAATGTCATTGAACGCATGCAGAAGCCGACGCTCATCATTTCGCATAACAAAACGCTGGCGGCACAGCTTTACGGAGAATTTAAAGAATTTTTTCCGGAAAACGCGGTGGAATATTTTGTGTCCTATTACGATTATTATCAGCCGGAAGCCTATGTTCCGTCTACAGACACCTATATTGAAAAGGACTCCGATATCAATCAGGAGATTGAAAAGCTGAGACATTCAGCCACGGCCGCGTTGTTTGAACGCAGGGATGTGATCATCGTAGCCAGTGTTTCGTGCATCTATGGCCTGGGAAATCCGTCGGAATACCGCAGTCAGATGATTTCTCTGCGGCCTGGTATGGAAAAGGAGCGCCGGGAGATTATGCAGGAGCTGGTAAAGAACCAGTACGTGAGAAACGATATCGAATTCGGCCGGGGAACCTTCCGCGTCAGAGGGGATATCATTGATATTTATCCGGCAGGAGCGGAGCAGGCTGTTCGTGTAGAGCTATTCGGAGATGAGATCGAGTCGATTAAGGAGATCAATCCTATTACCGGGGAGATCATCGGCACCCGCAGTCATATTTCTATCTTTCCCGCGTCTCATTATGTAACTTCAAAGGAAAAGACGGAGCATGCCTGTCAGACGATTCAGCAGGAATTAGAGGAAAGAATCGAGAACTTTAAAAAGGAAGGAAAACTTTTAGAAGCGCAGCGCATCGAGCAGAGAACGCGATACGACATTGAGATGCTGAGAGAAGTGGGAACCTGCAAGGGCGTAGAAAACTATTCCAGACATCTCACGGGTCTTCCTGCCGGCATGCGCCCTTATACACTCATCGATTATTTTCCGGAAGACTTTCTCATAATGATAGATGAGTCCCATGTCATGCTGCCGCAGCTGCGCGGCATGTATGCAGGCGATCGTTCCAGAAAACAGTCTCTGGTTGATTACGGCTTCCGTCTTCCTTCCGCCCTGGATAACCGGCCGATGAATTTTGCGGAATTTGAAAGTCTGGTGGATCAGATTCTTTACGTGAGCGCCACGCCGAATGACTATGAAAAAGAAAAGAGCGGATTTGAAGTGGTGGAGCAGATTATTCGTCCGACGGGCCTTCTGGATCCGCCCATCGACGTCAGAAAGACAGAAGGTCAGATCGACGATCTGATAGGTGAGATCCATAAGGTGACGGAGCGCCGGGAACGCGTCCTCGTGACGACGCTGACAAAGAAAATGGCAGAGAGCCTCACCGATTATTTAAAAGATGTAGGCATTCGTGTGAAATACCTCCATTCGGAGATCGATACGCTGGAACGGACTGAGATCATTCACGATCTGCGCGTGGGTGAGTTTGACGTTCTCGTGGGTATCAATCTTCTGCGGGAAGGTCTGGATATTCCGGAGGTTTCTCTGGTAGCGATTCTCGATGCGGATAAGCAGGGATTTCTGAGAAATGAGACATCCCTGATTCAGACCATCGGCAGAGCGGCCAGAAATGAGCACGGCAGGGTAGTCATGTATGCAGATGCCATAAGCCCGCAGATGAAGCATTCCATTGAGGTGACAGAGCGCAGACGGGCCATTCAGGATAAATACAACAAGGAACACGGTATCATTCCGGCTTCTGTAAAGAAATCGGTCCGTCCTGCGGTAAAGGCGACGCAGGCTGCAGAAGAAGCCGATATCTATATGACGGACAGAAAGCCTTCGGAGATGACGAAAAAAGAATTACAGGCTTACATCAAAAAACTGGAAGAAGAGATGCGAGCTGCCGCTGCAGCGCTTCAATTTGAGCAGGCTGCACATATAAGAGATATCTTGTTCGATTTAAAGGTGAAGCTGTAAAAGTGCGGAAAAAAGATAAAATGTATATTGCTGTTAAACGATAATTACTTGAAAATCGATATTTTAAATGATGGCTGCAGATGGAGATCGATGGATTTACAGTATCTTTCCTCTGTTTCTGTTATGGTAAAAGGAGTAAAATGAAATCATCGATTTTGTGCAGATTGTACATGCATGTATTGCAGCAGATCAGTATTGGATAAAGAAGGAAAACAGGAGCGGTTTATGGCTGGAATTAATACAGAGCAGATCATCGTAAAAGGAGCAAATGAAAATAATTTAAAAAATGTGGATGTGGTCATTCCGAGAAATAAGATGGTAGTTATCACAGGTTTATCCGGATCAGGAAAATCCACACTGGCGTTTGATACGATCTATGCAGAGGGGCAGCGCAGATATATGGAAAGCGTGTCCGCTTATGCCAGGCAGTTTTTGGGCCAGATGGAAAAGCCGGACGTGGAGTATATTGAAGGCCTCTCTCCAGCGATTTCTATCAGTCAGAAGACTACGGCGAAGAACCCTCGCTCTATCGTGGGTACTGTCACGGAAATTTACGATTATCTGCGTCTTATGTACGCCAGAATCGGCGTTCCTCACTGTCCTGTTTGCGGACGGGAGATCAGCAGTCAGTCGGTGGATCAGATCGTAGATGCTGTGATGTCATATCCGGAAGGAACCAAGGCTATCGTCATATCTCCTGCGGTCAGGCAGCAGAAAGGCGAACATAAGAAGCTCCTGGAACGTATCCGCAAAGAAGGCTTTAATCGTGTCAGAGTAGACGGTGAGGTGTACAATCTTTCAGAAGATGAGATCAAACTGGAAAAGACGTATAAACATACGATCGAAATCGTCATCGACCGCATCGTCATTCGTCCGGGCGCGGCAGGCCGTCTGGCAGAGGCGGTAGAGCTGGCTCTCGACGAAGGAGATGGGCTCGTTATCATAAATCTGAAGAAGCCGGAAGAGGAAGAGGCGCAGGATCGAACGTTCAGCACAAAGTTCGCTTGTCCGGATCACGGAGCTTCGATTACGGAGATGGAGCCTCGCACTTTTTCTTTTAACAGTCCTTTCGGCGCATGTCCTTCCTGTAACGGGCTGGGATTTATCCAGAAGGTGGATCCTGATCTGATCGTGGAGGACAAAACGCTGAGTCTGTCCGATGGCGCTCTCGGAAAGTCGTTTAATATATTCGATGAAATGTCTTACTATTCCAAGACCACGGCTGCTCTTGCAGCGGATCACGGCGTGGATCTCAGCTTGCCGTATGAGGATCTGCCGGAAGATTTTAAGAGAGAATTGATGTACGGTACTGGCGGCAGAAAGATTGAATACGTCTATGAAAGCAGAAGAACCGGAGAGGTGACGCATAGAAGCCAGCGCTATGAAGGAATCGTCAACAATCTCGAGCGTCGATATCGAGAGACGAGTTCGGAATATATAAAGGAAAAGATCGAAAAATATATGAGCTTTAGTCCCTGCGGGGACTGCGGAGGGGAGCGTCTTAGGCCGGAGGTTCTGGCAGTTACCGTGGGCGGAATTAATATTATGGAATTTTGCCATATGTCGGTAAGAGATTCCCTCAAATTTATTGAAACGCTTGAACTGAGTGAAAAAGATGAGATGATCGCAGCTCAGATTATAAAGGAAATACGCAGTCGATTGCAGTTTCTGTCGGATGTGGGTCTGGACTATCTGACGCTGTCTCGTTCGTCAGCGACGCTTTCCGGCGGAGAATCTCAGAGAATACGTCTGGCAACGCAGATCGGTTCTGGTCTCGTAGGCGTTCTGTATATTCTCGATGAGCCGAGTATCGGGCTTCACCAGAAGGATAACGATAAACTTTTGGCGGCACTGCGTCACCTGACGGATATAGGGAATACGCTGCTGGTGGTGGAGCACGATGAGGATACGATGTATGCAGCGGATCATATCATAGATATGGGACCGGCTGCAGGAATACACGGTGGAGAAGTGGTGGCGCAGGGAACGGTGGAGGATATCAAGGCATGTAAAAAATCTCTGACGGGGCAGTATCTCTGCGGAGCAAAGAAGATCCCGGTTCCGGAAACCCGGAGAAAGGGCAATGGAAAATCCATTAAGATCAAGGGCGCGCAGCAGAATAATCTCAACGGTGTAGACGTGACGATTCCGCTGGGCGTGATGACGTGTGTGACAGGAGTCTCCGGCTCCGGAAAGAGCAGTCTCATAAATGAAGTGCTCTATAAAAATCTGGCGGTGAAAATCAACCGTTCTAAAATCAAGCCGGGCAAGTGTAAATCCATCACGGGAATCGGCAATATCGATAAAGTGATCAACATAGACCAATCGCCTATCGGAAGAACGCCCCGTTCAAATCCTGCAACATATACAGGTGTTTTCACTCACATCCGGGATCTTTTCGCTCAGACCCAGGAGGCAAAGCTGCGAGGATACGGAAAAGGCCGTTTCAGTTTCAATGTCAAGGGCGGACGATGCGAGGCTTGTTCGGGAGACGGTATTGTGAAAATCGAAATGAATTTTCTGCCGGATGTCTACGTTCCATGTGAAGTCTGCAAGGGGAAACGCTATAACAGGGAGACGTTGGAGGTCAAATACAAGGGAAAGAGCATATTCGATGTTCTCGATATGAACATCGAAGAAGCCTTGACGTTCTTTGAAAATATTCCGTCGATATCCCGCCAGATCCAGACACTCTGCGATGTGGGGCTGGGATATATTAAACTGGGGCAGCCGTCCACACAGCTTTCCGGCGGAGAAGCGCAGCGCATCAAACTGGCGTCAGAGCTTTCAAAGCGCATGACCGGAAAGACGATGTATATTCTGGATGAACCGACGACCGGACTTCATTTCGCAGATGTGCATCGTCTGATTCAGATGCTGAACCGTCTGGTAGAAGCGGGAAATTCGGTGGTCATTATCGAGCATAATCTGGATGTGATCAAGACGGCTGACTATATTATCGATCTCGGTCCGGACGGCGGAGACCGCGGCGGTATGATTGTCGCTGCAGGCACGCCGGAAGATGTGGCCGCATGTGAGGCGTCTTATACAGGACAGTATTTGAAGAAAATGCTGAGATAACCGGGCATCTGATGTGTTGGGAGAGTGGAAGCGAGAAATAATTGTTCTGGAGCCGTCCGTAATATTCAGGCGGTTTTTGAATGACAGCATACGAAGTTTGGCAAGTGATTTCTTTGCAATATGCGGTAAAATCCTCCAGAGGATATGTTTTGGGAGAAACGCACAGAAAGCCGAGCTGACTATCGCGAGGGTGGAATCCGGCAGAGGATACGTTTGAGGGCGCGAAGAACGTTAAAAGTATATCAAATATTGCAATTACTCTTGATTTCACCGATAATATTAGATAAGAAAACACTTGTAAATAAAGAGATTCCGGCTGCGGCTGCTTTGAAAAAATGACTTTGTTCAATATGAGGCGGAAAATGCTGCGAATCTCTGTGGAGCCGCTCTCTGACCGGCTGTAGAACGGAGAAAGCAGATGAATGATCATTCTGAAAGTAATTATAACTATACGATGCTCACAGATTTTTATGAGCTGACGATGGCAAACGGCTATTTTGAGATGGGAAAGAAAGATGAAATCGCATATTTTGACATGTTTTTCCGAAAAGTACCGGATGACGGCGGCTTTGCCATTATGGCAGGATTGGAGCAGGTGATACAATATCTCGAAAATCTCAGGTTTACTGAAAATGATATCGAATATCTCAGGTCAAAAAAATGTTTCAGTGAAGATTTCCTTGCGTATCTGAGAAATTTTAAATTTGAATGTGACGTATGGGCAATCCCGGAGGGAACGCCGATCTTTCCTTATGAGCCTATTGTCACCGTCAGAGGACCTATTATACAGGCTCAGTTTATCGAGACCTTCGTACTGCTTTCCATCAATCATCAATCTCTGATCGCTACGAAGGCGGAGCGTATCGTGCGTGCCGCGCAGGGAAAAACCGTGATGGAGTTCGGCTCCAGAAGAGCTCAGGGGACGGATGCTGCGATTTTCGGAGCTCGTGCAGCGTATATCGGAGGCTGCGCAGGAACCGCTTGCACCATCGCAGAGCAGCTTTTTGGAATTCCGGCTCTGGGAACGATGGCGCACAGCTGGGTTCAGTCATTTGACAGCGAGTATGAAGCATTTTCAAAGTTTGCGGAGCTTTATCCGGACAACTGCGTTCTTTTGGTAGACACCTTTGATGTATTGAAATCAGGCGTTCCAAACGCCATCCGTGTCTTTGACGAAAAGAAGCCGAATAAGAAGGGGATCCGTATCGACAGCGGAGACGTCACATATCTTTCAAATAAGGCGAGAAAGATGCTGGATGCAGCGGGGTATCAGGACTGCAGCATCGTGGTGTCAAACTCTCTGGATGAATATATTATTAGAGGCGTCGTTAATGAAGGCGCCAGCATCGATTCTTTCGGCGTCGGAGAGCGGCTGATCACGGCAAAATCTCATCCGGTATTTGGAGGCGTCTACAAATTGGCGGCCGTCGAAGAGAATGACGAAATCGTTCCAAAGATCAAAGTCAGTGAAAATACGGAGAAGATCACGAATCCGGGCTATAAGAAGGTCTATCGTCTTTACGACTGCGGCAGCAAAAATGCCATCGCGGATATCATCACTTTAGCAGATGAACCGATTCCGGAGGAACCGTTTGAGATCTTCGATGCAGAACACGTTTGGAAAAGAAAAAAGGTGGAGAATTGTGAGTGCCGTGAGCTTCAAGTGCAGATCTTTGAAAAAGGAAAACTCGTTTATGAGCTTCCGGAGCTGGATGAGATCCGGGAGACCTGCAGGAGAGAAGTGGGTCTGATGTGGAGTGAACTGAGGCGATTTGAAAACCCGCATAAGTACTACGTAGATCTCTCAGAAAAACTCTGGAAGCTGAAGAATGATCTGTTGAATATGAAGAAGCTGTGAGATTAGATAAACGAAGCGGATGCGCACTCAGTCGTGAATCCATGCCGTGTTGAAATGAGACGGGAAAGAAAAAACGGCTGCTGCGCATCTATGGATGCGCAACAGCCGTTTCAGTGGACAGAGAAGTTATCCTTTGATTATTCTCCGGTGAAATATACTATTAAGCGTTAAGCGTAACAGATCTCAGTGCAGCGTTTCATCGTCATGATGGTGTCCGCAGATCTCATCGTTTGTGCAGGCTTCAGGATGGTGCTTCAGCGTGCCTGCGATGTAGGAATCGACCGCTTCATCGGCGGAACCCGTGATGCCTGCGAAGAGCTGTATTCCCGACATTACCAGCGCTTCGGCCGCGCCCGGTTTGATATTTCCGCAGATGATGGCATTTACACCGTTGCTGAAGAGAACACCGGCGATGACAGAATGTCCGGCAGCAGCCATTTCGATAATCTCCGATGATATGATGACATTGTCCTGCACGTCGTATATTTTAACATCGCAAGCCATCCCGAAATGCGGATGAACTTGTCCGTTGTCATAGGTTACTGCTATTTTCATGATGTTGTTGCTCTTTCTCGCCGCAGAGCTGTTTTAGCCGATCTTGATTTCTCTGATCCAGCCTTCCGGCGCTTCGATGTGACCCATCTGGATTCCCGTAAGTGTTTCATACAGCTTCTTTGTGACCGGACCCATTTCGTCCATACCGCTTGGAAATACGATTTCATTACCATGGTCGTAAATTTTTCCTACCGGAGATATGACGGCTGCAGTTCCGCATAATCCACATTCTGCGAAATCTTTGACTTCCTCGAAGTAAACTTCCCGTTCCTCTGCCTCAAGACCGAGATAATCTTTCGCTACCGTCATGAGAGAACGGCGTGTGATGGAAGGAAGGATACTGTTCGACTTTGGCGTAACGACTTTATTGTCCTTTGTGACAAAGAGGAAGTTAGCTCCGCCTGTTTCTTCCACCTTTGTTCTCGTAGCAGCGTCGAGGTACATGTTTTCATCGAAACCTTCCTCGTGGGCTGTAACGATAGCATGAAGGCTCATCGCATAATTGAGTCCGGCTTTGATATGGCCTGTTCCGTGAGGAGCGGCGCGGTCGAAGTCGCTGACCTTAATTGTGAGAGGTTTCACGCCGCCTTTGAAGTAAGGACCTACCGGCGTGGTGAATACTCGGAATTGATATTCATCGGCAGGTTTTACACCGATAACGGCATTGGAACCGAAGATATACGGTCTGATATATAATGTAGCTCCGGAACCGAAGGGAGGAACGTATGCCGCGTTCGCAGCGACTACCTGATCGATGGCGTCAAGAAATTTTTCTTTCGACACAGTAGGAATTTCCAGTCTTTTCGCAGATTGAATAAGGCGTTCCGCATTGAGATCGGGACGGAAGGTGACGATTCTGCCGTCTTCTGTAGTATATGCCTTCAAGCCTTCAAAGACTGTCTGCGCATACTGCAGAACGCCGGCACATTCGTTCAGTACGATAGCTGCATCGTCTGTGAGTGTGCCTTCGTCCCATACGCCGTCTTTGAAATTGGATACAAAGCGCTTGTCCGTGGGAACGTAGCCGAAGCCGAGATTGGACCAGTCGATGTTTTTCTTTTCCATGGTAAATCAACTCCTTTATATTTTAATGAATGTATTGGGATGCTATATAACAAGCGCCAGATGTCCCCCTGCTTCTGTAAGCGGCGGGTTCCATTTCCGAATTTCTGCGGCTGGAGTAATAATCATCCGCCGGAACCCGGCTGAGCGAAAGCTTCTGGCGTTAGTTGCAAGCGTTTGCGCCGCCCTTGACAAGGAGCTTGTCAGGAGTTCTGCTCCGCTTTAAAATATAAATTACGTTTAATTATAGAACTCACATTTTACCATGTCAAGGCTGTTGAAAACGGTTAAATTCAAAAAAGAACAACGATTTTTGCAGTCAAAAAGGGTAAATCAGGCACGGCGTATATAGAAAAAGGCGTATACGTTGAAGGCGTAAAAGTAATTTTGGTAAAAATGCTGTCGGCATTTTACAATATTTTGCATGTGTTAATGTGCAAAATGCTAAATTTACTGTATACATAATGCTTGCATACATTTCGTTGAAAAATGTGATTGAAAGTATTAATATTACAGCAAATTGAAAAATTTTTTAAGCGGAGCGCAAAAATGGAATCCGCTGCATATATGCGGGAGAGAGGAAGTTTCCTTGCCGCCTCTGTGCGTTGCAGCAGAGCTGCAGGCGGAATTCAGGCAAGCTTATCAGACACTCTGCTTCGCTTGAACTATTGCTGGAAAAGGAGGTGATATTATTGAGTTTAGGTGAGGAATTAGCTGAAAAACTAGCGTATAAGGTATCATTTTATATTCCTCTGGGCGATGTAAAAATCCCTGTGCCTCAATCTGTTGTGGTAACTTGGGGCGTTATGGCGTTTTTGGTGATTCTTTCCATCATATTTACCAGAAACATGAAGATCGTTCCGGGGAAAAAACAGGCGCTGATCGAGTTTGCTATAGAAAAACTTTACGGTGTGTTCTATAACATCCTCGGTGAGAAGGGAAAAAGGTATATTCCTTATCTGCTGACAGTTCTGCTGTATCTGGGCGTATCCAACATGCTCGGGCTGATCGGAATCGCACCGCCGACGAAAGATCTGAACACCACTGCGGGACTGGCAATTATGAGTATCCTACTGATACAATACGCCGGTATCCGTCAGCGCGGTGTAGGAGGATGGCTGAAGCATTTCGCTCATCCTATCGGCATCATGGTTCCCATGAATATACTGGAACTGTTTATTAAGCCGCTGTCTCTGTGCATGCGACTTTTTGGAAATATCCTGGGTGCGTACATTATCATGGAACTGATTATTTACTGTGTACCGGCAGTCGTTCCGCTGGCAGCCAGCGCGTATTTCGACATCTTCGACGGCTTGCTGCAGGCATACGTATTCTGTTTCCTGACGTCTCTGTTTATAGAGGAATCGATTGCGGATGATGATTAGAACGCAGCCAGCCCAGGCAATAAGTTTTCACTCAGGCGGTTTTTTCAAAGGGCGGATCCAGGCGCAAAACAGAGGAATGACTTTTCATTTCCGAGACGGTTTGGTCTGTACCAGATCTGTGCTGCGGAATCCTTATATTAATTTAAGAGTAATTACAGAAAAAACCGGGAGGCGGAATATTTTACAAATATTTTCCGCGTTTTCAGAAAAAGTAAAATCAATGTTTTAGACAGGAGGACAAAATTATGACAGGTTTAATCGCTATAGGTGCAGGTATCGCAGTATTAACAGGTATCGGCGCAGGTATCGGTATCGGTATCGCTACTTCAAAAGCTACAGAAGCAATCGCAAGACAGCCGGAAGCGAAGGGTGCAATTAACAGTACGCTGATTCTCGGATGCGCGCTGGCGGAAGCAACAGCTATCTACGGTCTCGTAGTCGCTCTCGTTATCATCTTAATGTTATAAAAATATTACTGATTATTTATTATTGATCGGAAGTATTTTTTTGCTGCCGGAGTAAGCTGATGGCAAGAAATGAAATGATCAGATGATCGGCAAAAGATATTTTTTTGCTGTGAGGTGAATTTAGCGGCAAAATGAAAACAGAGGATACTACTGACAATCTGGAGGCAAGAGAATGCTCAATTTAGACTGGGGCGTATTCTGGATCGTATTTAACATTATCATCCTCTTTATTCTGCTCCGAATCTTCTTATTTAAGCCGGTTCTCGGCATTATCGAGAAGCGGCAGAACATGATTCAGGGGCAGCTGGACGATGCGGCCAATAAAAATAAAGAGGCGGATGATCTGAAGAACCGTTACGAGGAATCGCTGAAGAGTGCGAAGGAGGAATCCTTCCAGATCGTAAGCGATGCGAAGGAACGTGCGAAGATCCAGTACGAACACATTATGGATAAGGCCAACGAAGATGCTGCGCAGATCGTACAGCAGGCCGGCAAAGCAGCTGAGGCTGACCGTGAACAGATGATGCGGGCGGCGCAGGCGGAACTCGCTGAAGTGGCGCTGGCAGCTGCTTCTAAGGTTCTCGGAAGCAGCGTGGACGCAGAGGCCAATAAAAACATGCTTGATCAGTTCTTATCGGAAAAGGGGTCAGACAAATGATTGATTTACCCTTAAACTATGCCAGAGTTCTTTATGATATGAACATAGATCCGGAGAATCTGAGCACGGCGCGCAGTCTGCTGACAGAGTCGCCGGAGCTTGCGGACGCGCTCATCAATCCGCTCATCCGCAAATCAGAAAAGAGAAACGTGATCGAAAAATTGTTTCCGAAGTCCGTATGGAGCTTTGTCAAAGTAATGAGCGATAATGATGATATCGCATGTTCGTCGGAGATGTTTGAAGCGTATGATCATCTCGTGCGCGAAAAGGAAAACACGATAGAAGCAGTCTTTACTTATGTGACAAAGCCGGATGACGCTCAGATCGAAAGTCTGAAGTCGAAGATTGCAAAGGATTACGGTAAAGAAAAGGTGGAACTCCGATTGGAGGAAGACCCTTCGATCATAGGAGGCTTCATTCTCACAGTGGATGAAGAAGTCTTTGATCAGAGTATCAGAACTTCGATGGCAAAGATGAAGCGTCATTTTGCAGAGAGGTGAGAAGTTGAGTAATATTAATTCGCAGGGAATCATATCTGTCTTAAAAAGCGAAATAGAAAATTATGACAGTAAGGTGCAGGTGGAGGAGACCGGCAGAGTCATCAGCGTAGGTGACGGTATTGCCAATGTCTACGGTCTGCAGCGCGTCATGTACGGTGAACTCGTAGAGTTTGAAAACGGAACTACCGGCATCGCGCAGAACCTCGAACAGAAGGTCATCGGATGCGTACTTCTCGGATCCGATCACGGTATCGTAGAAGGTTCAAAGGTTACGCGTACCGGCAAGCAGGCCGGCGTAGCCGTAGGTGAAAAAATGGTCGGACGCGTCGTAGACGCGCTGGGCAAACCGATCGACGGGCAGGGTCCCATCGAGACAGACGATTACAGACCGATCGAGCACAAGGCTCCGGGCGTAATCACGAGAAAAGAAGTATCACAGCCGCTTCAGACGGGTATTTTGGCTATCGACTCCATGTTCCCGATCGGAAGAGGGCAGAGAGAGCTTATCATCGGAGACCGTCAGACCGGTAAGACGGCCATCGCCATCGATACGATCATCAATCAGAAGGGCGAAGATGTGATCTGTATCTATGTCGCTATCGGTCAGAAGGCGTCCACGGTTGCCAAGACGGTAAATACTCTCAAAAAATACGGTGCGATGGATTATACCATCGTCGTAAATTCGCCGGCCAGCGAACCGGCTCCGCTGCAGTATCTCGCTCCTTATACGGGCGCAGCGATCGGTGAGCACTTTATGGATCAGGCGAAGGATGTTCTCATCGTATACGACGATTTATCCAAGCACGCACAGGCTTATCGTGCGATGTCGCTGCTGCTCCACAGACCGCCAGGCCGTGAAGCATATCCGGGCGACGTATTCTATCTTCATTCGAGACTTTTGGAACGTGCCTGCAGACGTGCTCCTGAGTACGGCGGCGGTTCGATGACGGCGCTTCCGATCATCGAAACTCTGGCGGGCGACGTATCCGCATATATTCCGACAAATGTTATTTCCATTACCGACGGTCAGATCTTCCTGGAAACAGGCCTGTTCTACTCTGGCGTTCGTCCTGCGGTAAACGTAGGCCTTTCCGTATCGCGAGTCGGCGGTAAAGCGCAGACGAAGGTGATGAAAACGGTTGCCGGCTCTCTTCGAGTCGATCTGGCGCAGTATCGTGAAATGGAAGTATTTACACAGTTCAGTTCGGATCTGGACGACGCCACAAAAGAATTGCTGGCACACGGCAAGAGTCTGATCGAGCTGCTGAAGCAGCCGCTGTATAACCCTATGCCGCTCTATAAGCAGGTCATCCTGCTGTGCGCAGCAAACGCGAAGCTGTTCATCGATATTCCGGTAAAGGAAATCGGTGTGTTTAAAGATGGACTCATCGAGTATTTTGAAGCGTCGCATCCTGAAATTATCAGTGAAATCACGGAAAAGAAAGTGATGACAGATGAGCTCAGGGAAAAGATCCTGACCGTGACAAAAGAATACAAGAGTAGGTGATTTCATGGCAAATATGCGAGAAATCCGTACGAGAATCGACAGCGTAAAGGATACGATGAAGATTACAAACGCCATGTATCTGATTTCGTCCTCTAAGCTCAGAAAGGCGAGAAGCGGCAGAGATGCTGTTTCTCCGTATTTCGAGAGCCTTCAGTCGACGATTTCCGATATTCTCGACCGTTCTCCCAATTTGGAAGGGACTCTTTTCGACAGCTCTTCTATGAAGGAGAAAGAATCGGAGGATGTCAAGCGCTGTTTTATCGTCATCACCTCTGACAAGGGTCTGGCCGGCTCGTACAACCACAACGTGTTTCGGCTCGCTGATGAATATATCGCGAAAGGAAAAGACAATACGATCTGCATGATCGGGTA
Source organism: uncultured Oscillospiraceae bacterium (assembly GCA_964523955.1). Lineage (GTDB taxonomy): Bacteria > Bacillota > Clostridia > Peptostreptococcales > Anaerovoracaceae > Alangreenwoodia. The sequence continues at coordinate 14,675 of CAZGBL010000021.1, forward strand.
CATGTCGAGAAATTATTTCGCCGGCAGATCCGATGTTCAAATCGACGAGGAATTTATCTATCCTGCAGCCGAGCCGACGGGATACCGGGCCAGAGGCATGGCGGAGCACGTTATTGAAAAATTTGATAAAAACGAATTCGACGAAGTATATCTGATCTATACAAAGATGATCAATTCCATGTCGTTTGAGGCGAAAGCGATGAAAATCCTTCCGCTTTCCCACAATATGTTCAACCGTCCGGAGACGGAGGAAGTGAAGAAAGCTCCGGCCGTATTCCTGCCTTCTCCTGTGGAGGTTCTGAGCCATATCGTGCCGAATTACGTGAAGGGCCTGATCTACGGCGCGATGGTGGAATCCTACGCCTGCGAGCAGAGCGCCCGCATGACAGCGATGGATAATGCGACGACAAATGCGAAGGAAATGATCACAGAACTGTCTCTCATCTATAACCGTGTGAGACAGGCGGCGATCACCCAGGAGATTACGGAAATCGTAGGCGGTGCGCAGTCGCAGGAATGATAACAGGAGGTACAGATGAATAAGGGTCAGATCACACAGGTCATGGGGCCTGTTGTAGATGTATTATTTGAAGGAGATTACCTTCCCCTCATTAAAGAAGCCCTCATAGTACAGTTAAACGGTGAGCCTCTCGTTATGGAGGTGGCTCAGCACATGGGAAACAGGGTGGTACGGTGCATCGTACTCGACTCGAGTGAAGGACTTTCAAAGGGAATGGAGGTCGAAGCTACCGGCGATTATATCAAGGTTCCGGTAGGCGATTCGACACTGGGCCGTATGTTTAACGTTGTCGGCGATGTTATCGACGGCGGAGAACCGGTCAAAGGTGAGGAACAGTGGGCGATCCACAGAGATGCGCCTGCTTTTGATGAACAGACGCCCGTAGTGGAAATGCTGGAAACGGGCATTAAAGTTATCGACCTGCTGGCGCCTTATGCAAAAGGCGGTAAGGTCGGTCTCTTCGGCGGCGCCGGCGTAGGAAAAACCGTACTGATTCAGGAACTGATCACGAATATCGCTACGGAACACGGCGGTTATTCTATCTTTACAGGCGTAGGAGAGCGTACGAGAGAAGGTAACGACCTCTGGAATGAAATGACGGAATCCGGCGTAATCAATAAGACGGCGCTGGTATTCGGACAGATGAACGAACCGCCTGGCGCGCGTATGCGTGTAGCTCAGACGGGTCTGACGATGGCGGAATACTTCCGTGATGTCCAGCATCAGGACGTACTTCTGTTCATCGATAATATCTTCCGTTTCGTACAGGCGGGTTCTGAGGTATCCGCGCTGCTGGGACGTATGCCTTCGGCAGTAGGTTATCAGCCGACGCTGGCAAACGAAGTAGGTGAACTTCAGGAGAGAATCACATCCACGAAGAACGGATCGATCACGTCGGTTCAGGCGGTATACGTGCCTGCCGACGACTTGACAGACCCGGCTCCGGCAACGACATTTACGCATCTGGATGCGAAGACTGTGCTTTCCAGAAAGATCGCGGAGCAGGGTCTTTATCCTGCCGTAGATCCGCTGGATTCCACTTCCCGTATTCTGGAAGCAGAGGTCGTAGGAGAAGAGCATTACGACGTAGCGCGCCGCGTACAGGAGGCTCTTCAGCGTTATAATGAGCTTCAGGATATCATCGCCATCCTGGGTATGGAAGAATTGGATGAAAATGACAAGAAGATCGTATACCGCGCGAGAAAGATTCAGAAGTTCCTGTCTCAGCCGTTCCACGTAGCGGAAAACTTCACAGGCATTGCGGGTCAGTACGTTCCGATCGCAGAGACCATCAAGGGTTTCAAGATGATTTTAGACGGCGAATTAGACGATATTCCTGAGATGGCCTTCTTCAACTGCGGACCGATCGAAGATGTATTGAAGAAAGCCGAAGCGATGCAGAATGCTTAAGAGCGGTCGGCGCAATCGAGAGGCTGCTGCAGGCATCTTCGCGGCGACAGTCGATGCAGAACCGCAGAGGTATTTTTGCACGTATGTGAGGTGAATAGATGAGTACATTTAACCTGGAAATCGTCGCTACGGATAAGATTTTTTACCAGGGTTCGTGCGAGTCTCTCGTATTTCCCGGAATCGACGGGGAGCATGGGATACTGGCGAGACACGAGACGATGGTGGCGGCGGTAAAAGCCGGAGAGCTGCGCTACACGGTAGACGGTGAAGCGCGGGGAGCCGCTGTCGGCGACGGCTTTATCGAAGTATCGCCGGAAAAGGTGGTCATAATCGCAGACTTTGCGGAGAGACCGGAAGATATCGATATCAAGCGCGCTCAGAGAGCGAAGGAACGCGCCGAAGAACGTCTCCGGCTGAAGAGAAGTGAGAAGGAATACGTTCACAGCCAGGCGGCGCTCTCCCGTGCGATGGCAAGACTGAAGGTTTCCCAGAGAAATATGCAGCGATAGAGCTGACAGATAAAAATGGTATAGAAGCGAGGAGGGTGTTCCGAACGCCCGGTGAAAATCGAGAGATATACGAGAATATCAACTCATAATGATCCCTATGATCTGAGTCTGATATATCTGCTACAGTATCCGATATGGCCGGGACTTTTGGAGCACTCTTTTTGGTTTTGGCAAACACGGCAGACGGCGGATGAAGAGGATGGCCTTTAACGAAAAAATTTATTAAAAATAGAAAAATGTATTAAAAAATCACGAAAACTGTCCTATATTCAAAAATAAATTGGTGAATGCTGGTAAATGACTTGAATTGTATATTGGTATATGATAGCGTAATGCTCGCGGTCATAGCCGCGACTCTGGAGAGCCTTTCCGATTTAGGAAAGCGCCGAAGGTGTAATGTGTGATAAGGATTTTGGAAAAACGAGATCCGGACTTAAAATCATTCGATATTTATGATATCTACGATGTCAAAGGGCTTGAGTATGGCCGTTTTCCATGATCTCAGGGATACCCGTCTGTCGGATTTGTCCGCAGATTCGTACAGATCTCTCAGGCAAAAGGACAGAGCTATAATTGTTTAAAGCTTTATCCTTTCTCTCATGTCGGAACATGGCGTTCCGATTTTTTTATTGCCTTTTGGCAGGAAAAATATTGTTTTAGGAGAGGACAGGTAAAAATTATGGTTAATGGACAGTTTTCACTCACGAAAATTTTAGGCGTCATCGATGACGCGGTCTGGGGTGTTCCTCTGATCATACTCATCATGGCAGGCGGTATTTTGCTGACGCTGAGACTGGGAGAACTTCAGATCCGCCATCTGGGCAAGGCGCTTCGATTCATGGCAAAGAACGAAGAGGGCGGCAAAGGAGAAGTTGCCAGTTTCGGAGCATTGTGTACAGCTCTCAGCGCCACCATCGGTACGGGTAATATCGTAGGCGTCGCAACAGCGGTATGCGCAGGCGGGTCAGGCTCGCTTTTCTGGATGATTTTGGCGGCGTTCTTCGGAATGGCAACGAAGTATTCGGAAGGTCTTTTGGCAGTTAAGTATCGTAGATCGACGAAGATGGACATGCTCTCGGCGGATCGTTTTATTACATAGAAAGAGGTATGGGACCGAAGCGGAAGTGGCTGGCAAAAATATTCGCATTTTTCGGAATGTGTGTCGGTCTATTCGGCATTGGTACTTTTACACAGATAAACGGCATCGCGTCTGCGGTGAAGGATTTCTTCGATCCGAATTTACAGCATATGGTGACGATTCTGGGAATCGGCGATTACTCCTGGGCTGTTGTCATCGCCAGCTTTGTGCTCGCTATCTGCGTAGCTCTCGTCGTCATCGGCGGCATCAAGCGCATCGCAGAGGTTTCGCGGGTTATCGTACCTTTTATGGCGATCATTTATGTAGCGGTGTGTCTGCTGTTACTCATCTGCAATATTACGAAGGTGCCTGAAGCGGTGGCCATCATCTGTAAGAGCGCATTTGCTCCGCAGTCTATTGCAGGAGGTATCGCCGGCAGTATGATCATAGCGATGCAGAAGGGGAGACCGTCCGAAAACCACGGCAGTCTAACATGAAATTCAGGTAAATACATCTGCTTTAACGGCAGATGATTTACATATATAATATGTACCCTGCCGTTATAATGCTTCTTCACATAGTCTTCTATTTTTTCCGTTTCCTCCAACAAAAAAATGGATAATAGAGGCTTTATTTCATTTATTAGAACAAAAAGAGTATCACGACATCACCATATCACAGATTGTAAATCAGGCTGGTCTTGGACGAAGAACATTCTACCGTTACTTCCGCTCCAAGGACGAGGTAATTCAATATACGACGCAGCTTCTTATGGATGCTCTTGCAGAGACCTTCCTTGCGAACCATATAGATTCCCCGACTTCTGTTGCAAAATCCTACTTTGAATTCTGGGAAAGGCATATTGATACATTACTATTGCTTAAAAAAGCACATCTGCTATACTTCATTGAAGAACCATTACCGGAACTGATTCACGGGATAGCTGAAAAAATCGGACACTTCCCTCTGGAGCTCACCAAAGACGACTTAAATCTTTTACGGGAACAATCCAAGTATGAATGTGCTTTTAAACTGGCTGGGTTCTGGAGCGTTACACTTCTTTGGTGTGAAGAGGAACATCGAAAGACACCGGAGGAAATGAGTCAGTTACTTACGTCCAACAGCGTTTTCATGCTCTCTATGCTTTCCTGATGCATCTGCCGAAAAACCTGTACCGCATTCTGCTCCACTCCTTCACCATATCCGCATAAAACTTCTTATTTTACGACAATCACCACGCATCACGTCTCTTGATGTATTACGATTTTTCCAATCTGCCTTTCCCATTTCCGGTTCTATACCCATGCAGTTCTATGGGAATAAGTTTTATTTTTACTACTCCCTAATCAAATATTTCCCCCGTTTTATTCACCGTAACCTTAGCTCCGGTAGCCTCCGTAATCTGTTTTATAAAGGAATCATAAACCGGTGCATATACCCGTACCTTCAGTGCCACCTTATCCGTATATAACGTGTCCATGATTTCCGCATCTGAATTTGCCACCAGATACTGAATTTTCCCTAACTCCGTGTAATTCATAGACAGCTCGGCTTCTATTAACTGACGCTTCTTCTTAACAGTGCTGGCTGCAATTCCTGCCTTGGCTGCATC
>CAZGBL010000022.1:0-18054 GCA_964523955.1 uncultured Oscillospiraceae bacterium
ATGCAATACTCCTGCACAAAGTATTGCCGATGCTGTCCGTTTCCGGGACTGAAATGCGTCGAAAGCGGCCACCCGGTGCGCTAAAACGGATTGAAAACGAATAACGAGAAGGAGGAAAAAAACATGTCAATCAATGTAATCCGCGATTTTGAATATCATGTTCCTGAAACCATTCAGGAAGCGGTTGAAATTCTCAGCGAGTACGATGATGTCCGCATCATTGCCGGCGGTACCGATGTGATTCCGAAGATGAAGGCGGGAATACTCCAGCCTGCACATCTGATGAGTCTCAAGGGTCTCAAAGAATTAAAGAGCATGAAATATGACGACAAGGAAGGTCTCACATTCGGAGCGCGCTGCACGCTCAGAGAGCTGGAAGCGTTTGAACCGATTAAAGAACACTATACGGCTTTCTGGGAAGGAATGCACAGCATCGCGAACACGCAGATCAGAAATGCGGGAACTCCTGTGGGAAATATTATCAATGCGGTTCCTTCCGCTGATACGGCGCCTTCCCTGCTGGTACTCGACGCGAAGCTGCGCGTAGTAAGCAAGAAGGGCGAACGTATTTTACCTGTAAATGAATTATTTGCCGGTGTCTGCAAGACACACCTTCAGCCGGACGAACTGGTTGTAGAAGTGATGATTCCGCCGCTTGCTAAGGGAACGGGTACGATGTACTTCAAATATGCGGTAAGAAAGGCTCTCGACCTGGCGATGATCGGTACTGCTGCGAAAATTACGGTAGAAGACGGTATCTGCAAGGACGCAAAGATCGGTCTGGGTGCAGTTGCTGCGACTCCGGTACGCGCTTTCCATGCAGAAGAACTTCTGATCGGTCAGAAGCTGACGGATGAATTGATCGCGGAGGCTGCCCTGGTAGCGAGTGAACAGGATTGTACACCGATTACGGATATGCGTGCGACAAAGGAATATCGCAGAGAGATGGTTCGCGTTATGACACGCGATGCAATCAAGCAGGCAATCGTTTGCTGAAGCAGTGGGAGGTAATATTTTATGAAACAGATTATGACTTTTAATATCAATGGTCAGAAGTACGTGGAAGCGGTAGAACCGGGAACGACGCTGCTGGATCTGTTGAGAGAGCAGCTTCAGCTTACGGGCGCGAAAAAGGGCTGCAACGACGGCGACTGCGGCGCATGTACCGTACTGATCGACGGCAAAGCGCGTGCATCCTGCAGTACACTGGCGATTGAAGTTCAGGATTGTGAAATCATCACCATCGAAGGTCTTGCAGACAAGGACGGTAATCTGAATCCCGTTCAGACTGCATTTATCGATAACTTCGCGATCGAATGCGGTTTCTGCAGCCCGGGCATGATCATGTCCTGTGTAGCACTTCTTTCTGAAAATCCGGATCCTACGGAAGAGGAAATCCGTGACGCGATCCGCGGAAATCTGTGCCGCTGCACCGGCTACAAGCAGATTATCATCGCCATCGAAGATGCTGCGCGCAGAATGCGTGAAGCGATTCATGCCTAAAGAATGAGAGGAGGAACAGAAATGTCTGAATACACAAGCATTGGAAAGAGCGTCATTCGTAAGGACGCCTATGACAAAGCTACAGGAAAGGCTATGTTCACTGCGGATTATCATGAAAAGGGAATGCTCTACGGTAAACTCCTTGGCAGTGAACACCCTCATGCGATTATTAAGAGTATCGATACTTCCGAGGCGGAAGCCATCGATGGCGTCGTCTGCATCATGACTGGAGAGGACGTTCCGGAAGAACGTACCGACGGATATATTCATGACAGACATATTCTCGTAAAGAAAGTCGCCCGTTACATCGGCGATCCGATCGCAGCGGTAGCGGCTGTTACAGAAGAAGCTGCGGAAGCTGCAGTGGCTGCCATCAAGGTGGAATATGAACTTCTGCCTTACGAGCTGGATCCTGTGAAAGCACGGGAAAAGAATTGCCCGGTCGTCATCCACGAAGGTCTTCCGGAATACGATAATATCGAGTTCCAGGGCGTATGGAGCAGCCTGGATCCGGAACGTCCGAACCAGTTTATCCATCGTAAGATCCGTCACGGCAAGGACATCGATGAAGCGATGAAAGAAGCTGACGTTATCATCGAAGGCGAATACAGCTTCCCGAGAGCGCATCACTGCTGTCTAGAACCGCATGTAGCCATGGCACGTCCGGAATCCGACGGCGGCGTAACGATCTATGCCTGCGAACAGGGCGGCGGTTTCCAGCGTTACGGTTATGCGGAAGCTCTCGGTCTGGAAAGCTCCAAGTGTCGTCTCGTCGTTCCTTATATCGGCGGCGGCTTCGGCGGCAAGGTAGGCGTTGCGGTGGCTCCGATCGCTGCAATGCTCGCGATGAAGGCACACAAACCGGTTCGCATCGAAATGTCCCGTGAAGAAGTCTTCGTATCCGGCAATCCGAGAAGCCCGGGCATCGTAAAGGTAATTGACGGATTCAAGAAGGACGGTACCCTCGTAGCCAGAAAGATCGAAGAGGTCGTGAACAGCGGCGCGTATTCCACACATACGACGGTTCTCATCTCCGCGGGCGTTTACGGCGCTACGGGCACTTACCGCACGCCGAATCTCCACATCGACGCTTACGGCGTATATACGAATACACCTCCGACAGGTCCTTACCGTTCTCTCGGCTCCGAAATGCTCTGCTTCGCTATCGAATGCAATATGGATAAAGCGGCAACCGCATTAGGCCTGGGCCAGCTGGAAATCCGCCGCAAGAATGTTCTGGTTGACGGCGACGAAGACGGTATCGGTCAGATCACGGAAAACAACGGTACGATGGCTTGCCTGGAAGAAGCGGCTAAATATCTGGAAGCAGAACCGATGCATGAAAACGAAGATCCTTGGGTATATGGCCGCGGCTATTCGGTAGGCAACAAGTTTACTGCATACTGGGATACGGGAACTGCTGCAGTCTGCAAGGTCTGCGACGACGGAACCATCGAAATCAGAAACTTCCACATCGAAATGGGTCAGGGTTCCATGACGGTAGACGCACAGGTCGCTGCAGAGGAATTTAAGATTCCTGTGGAACGCGTTAAGATGGTAATTGCCGATTCGGCAATCGTTCCTTACGACGAAGGTACATACTGCAGCCGTGGTACTTATATCAACGGTAACGCAGTGCGCAAAGCGTGCCAGGATGCGAAAAAGCAGATGTTCGAAGTCGCTTCCGAAATCATGGGAATTCCTCCGTATGAGCTGGATACTGCAAACGGTACGATATTCGAGAGAAATAATCCGGACAACTTCATTCCGTTCTTCCAGCTTTACGAATACGGCGGCTATCTCCGCAAGGGCGGCGAAATCTTCGGTCTTGATACTTATACAACCACATTCGATACCGACGATCCGGAAACAGGGCAGTCAAATGACGTCGTTACATTCTACTCCTACGGCGCTCTCGGCTTTGAGGTCGGCGTAAACGTGGAAACAGGCGAAGTTAAGATTCTCAAGTCCGGCGGATGGTACGATATGGGACAGCCGATCAACCCGATTCTCGTAGACGTTCAGCTCTACGGCGCAATGTGCATGGGTCTCGGTCAGGCGATCTACGAAGAACAGCTCTATAACGATCAGGGCAGAATCATCAACGGCAGCTTCCGTGACTATAAGATTCCGACTTCCCTGGACTGCCCGAGAAACGATCAGCTGGTAGGCGGATTTGCACCGGGAGTTCCGCTCCGCTCCGGTCCTTACGGCGCGAAGGGCATTGGCGAAGTTTCTCTCGTACCTGTTATGCCTGCAATCGCTAACGCAATGCGCCAGGCACTGGGTATCGACATCACGGAAATTCCGATGACGAGAGAAAAGATTCTCAACGCCATTAAGCATAAACAGTCTACTGAAGCGAAATAATAAATTTTAGCTTTCGAACCGTTGAAAAAAAACACTGCGGATTCAGAAAATACTTAGCCTTAGCCGATGTTCCGGTGTTTTGCCGGCGCACCGGCTTTTGGCGTCTTCTGTTTTTCATCGATTATGATGACTCGAAGGTGTGAATCCGCCGCTTGATTCGGTTTTGACGAAAGCGGCGGAGAAAAATTTCCGTTTTTAGCAGAAAAAGAGTTTTAATGAAGAAGTAAACTTTATTGAAAAAATAGTTGCTGTAATAATATTAAATAGAATAAAATAAAAATGATTATATGCTGAAACAGCAGTGTATGGAAGTATAGAAACAGTGGAATGCGAGAAGGAGTAGGTTATGCAGAAGGGCAAAAAAGATCAGTCTGTCGACTTAATAAAGCCAGATATGGTAAAAATGCTGTTTGATGCGGTTACAGATATGGGGATCATTATCACTGATATGGATAAAAAAATCGTTTTGTATAATGCTGCTGCGTCATTTTATGATCGAGTAGACCAGAAAACAGCGATCGGTATGTATTATTATGAGATTTATAAAGACGATGACGGCGGTTTTATTCAAAGGGTGATGAATGAAGGAAAACCTATTTTAAATCAGCCGGAATCCTATCGTTATGCAGACGGCCGGATCATGACGACGGTGGACAGTATTTATCCCGTCTATTCACAGGGCAAAATGGTGTATGTTATCTCATTTACCCATTATGATAAACAGATCCGGCAGGCACTGGATAAGGCTTTTCGCGTGCATGTGACAAATGACAGAATATCCCGCAAAGGAAAGGGCAGCGTACGGTATGCTTTTCAGGATATTATCGGAAGCAGCCAGCAGCTTCGAATAACGCTGAATCGTGCCATGCGCGCCGCCGGAAGCTCCGCGCCCGTTTTTCTGGAAGGCGAAACGGGAACGGGAAAGGAATTGTTTGCTCAGAGTATTCACAGCGGCGGAAGCAGGTCGCAGAAACCTTTTGTCGCCATCAACTGTGCCGCCATTCCCGAAAACCTTCTGGAGAGTACTCTTTTCGGCACGACGAAGGGTTCTTTTACCGGAGCGGAAAACAAAGCGGGTCTCTTTGAAGAGGCGAAAGACGGAACCTTCTTTTTAGATGAAATCAACTCGATGCCTCTGATTTTACAGGCAAAGCTTCTGCGCGTCATCCAGGAGCGAAAGGTACGAAGAATCGGGGCGCAAAATGAAGTGGATATTCACTGCAGGATCATCGCGTCGTGCAACCAAAAAACAGATGAGTGTATCGCCAACGGCTCTCTTAGAAATGATCTTTATTACAGGCTTTCTGTAATCAAACTGGAAATTCCTCCGCTTCGGCAGCGAAAAGAAGATATCAGGGAGTATCTGGAGACGTTTCTGGAAAAATTTTCTCGTCTTTATGAGTGCAGTGTTACAGAGTATACCCCGGAATTTTATGAGGCTCTTCAGATCTATGACTGGCCGGGCAACGTCCGCGAGCTGGAACATGTAGTGGAGAGTTCGGTGGTTATGCTCAATGATAAAAGAATATTGGATCTCGCCGATCTTCCCGCAAATATCATCGCTTGCTATTATAGCTGCAAAGGGCTCGATGAATCGGATACAGGTCTCGTAAAAGCTGAGACTGTGACGGGATCCAGGCAAAATTACGAGACTGTATACGAGGATATATCGGAGAGGGATCTATATAATAAGGAAATGATCAGCTCCGAAGAAATGCAGAAATCGGATAAAATATTTCAGGAATTTCTTCGTGAACAGGAACGTGAAATGCTGATACGAACGCTGGAGGAATATCAGTGGAATATTACGCACTCTGCCGAGGCGATGGGCATGAGCCGAAGCAGCCTTCAGTATCGCATGCGCAAATTCGGCATCGCAAAGCCGGAGGAAAATAAAAAAACCTGAGGTCTATAACGGAAGCTGGCCTTTTGGTGCGGATCGCAAAGCGTTTTTTACCGGGCGGATCGTGTGCAGAGGTTTACGGCGCCGAGCGTTTCAGCAGGGCTTGAGGCAGAAGCGCTCGGGCTTTTTTTTTCTATTCCGCTTCCTGTACATGCCGTCTTGCCACCAGGAAATTGAAGGCGTCGGACAGCACAGATGATCGACCGCGTAAAAATTGCAGAGGATTCCCAGCGTTCCAAACAGGGAGCGTATGAGAAGAAAGGGAAGATTTCTGCGCTGAAAGGAAAATCCTTTTCCGCTGCGAACGAGCAGGAGCGTAGCGAAGAGCATCGCTACGAAGTTGCGGAAAAAGCTTTTCTGTATGGAGGGAAGATCTCCGGATAATTTTACGAAAAGACTCATCAGCGAGAAGAAGAACGCTGAGGCGATGATTAATAATATCCCTTTCTGCTGCTGTTTCATATGAAAATCAGACCTCCTTTAAAATGATTATCGGAAAATGCCGCCGCATTTTCTGATTTTTATCAATTTATATTTGTTTATTTTATATATGATATATGCAGATTACTTTTCTTTAGCCATTTGCGCATTTGCACAATTTTTCTTTTTCCGATTCACTCACCCGTTCATTGTACCGCAGGAAAAACGGGAAATACGTCTGCGCGAACAAAAAAGACGGCAAGTGTGATAAAATGGCATCAGAAAGCAGCTTCATTTGAGCGAAAGGCAGCTTTCAAAGAAAGCGAATCTGAAGAAAGGTAAAACTGTGGTATATGAAATGGATTCATCTGTCCGATCTTCATCTGGGAAAAAAGCTGTATGAATTTTCCCTGATCGAGGATCAGAGATATATTTTAGACCGGATACTTTCAATCATCGATCAGCAGGAGGTAAAGGGCGTTTTACTCGCCGGCGATATTTACGATAAACCGGTGCCGCCTGCGGATGCGGTGCTGCTGTTCGACCGTTTTCTCACAGAGCTTGCGGACAGAAAATTGGAAGTATTTGTAATAAGTGGAAATCATGATTCCAGAGAGAGACTTTGCTTCGGGTCTAAAATCATGGAAAAGAGCGGGATACACCTCGCGCCTGTCTTTTCCGGGGAAATTTTTCCGGAAACAGTGAGGGACGCGCACGGCGAGATAAGAGTCTGGATGATGCCGTTTTTAAAACCCGCAGACGTCAGACACTTCCTTTCGGAGGAAGAAATTCAGGGATATAACGACGCTGTAAACGCGGTAATCCGTCATATGAAGATCGACAGAGAAGAGAGAAATCTTCTCGTGGCGCATCAGTTTGTGACGGGCGCGCAGCGCAGTGATTCCGAGGATATCAGCGTGGGAGGACTGGATAATATCGATGCGTCGGCTTTTAACGCGTTTGATTATACGGCTCTCGGACACATTCACTCTCCGCAGAAAATCGCCGGTATTTGCGGCAGGTACTGCGGTACGCCGCTGAAATATTCTTTTTCTGAGGCGAGACAGATCAAGTCAGCTCTGATCGTGGATATGGGAGCAAAGGGCGATATTCGTTTTGAGGAAATCCCTCTCACTCCGCTTCGGGAGCTGCGCGAAATCAGGGGAACCTATGAAGAGCTTACAAGCCTGAAAAATTACAAGGATGCGAATACGGCGGATTACCTTCATATCACATTGACGGACGAAGAAGATGTGCACGATGCGCTCGGGCGCCTGAGGACGATTTATCCCAACATCATGCTTTTAGATTATGACAACATGAGAACGCGGAGCCGGGATGTACCAGAGCTTCCGGCGGAGGCCGAAAAAAAGTCGGAGACAGACCTTTTCGGCGAATTGTTTGAAATGCAGAATGGAAGATCAATGGAAGAAGAGGAAAGAACATACATCGGTGCTCTTTTCGAAAGAATCAGGGAGGAAATGATATGAGACCTCTGAAGCTTACTATGTCAGCCTTCGGTCCCTATGCGGGCACAGCTGAAATAGATTTTGAGAAATTCGGAAAAAGCGGTCTTTACCTGATCACCGGCGATACGGGAGCCGGAAAAACTACCATATTCGACGCGATCACCTTCGCTCTTTACGGCGAGGCGAGCGGAAAGAGCAGAGAGGCTTTTATGCTGAGGAGTAAGTACGCCGAGGACAGCACGCCCACCTATGTGGAGCTCACCTTTTCTTACGGGGGAAAGAAATACACGGTGAAGCGCAATCCGGAATACTATCGGGTCAAAAAGAGCGGAAGCGGGCTTACGAAGAATAAGGCGGACGCGGAGCTTCGGTTTTCGGACGGACGGCCGCCTGTCACGAAGGTCAAGGATGTGAACGCGGAAATGATTCGCATTATCGGAATTGACGCCGGTCAGTTTTCGCAGATCGCCATGATCGCGCAGGGAGATTTTCTTAAACTGCTGCTGGCGAAGACGCAGGAGAGAAGCGCGATTTTTCGCGAGATCTTTCAGACGAAGATCTATCAGGTGCTGCAGGAACGCTTAAAGACCGAGTCGGGACGTCTCGGTCAGCAGATGGAGCAGCTGAAAAAAAGTGTGCTGCAATATATCAGCGGCATCGCCTGTGCAGAGGATTCCGCATTTTTAGAGGAACTCGAAATCGCTAAAAAAGACGAGCATCTGGCGCGTATCGCTGAAACTGCCGAGCTTTTAGGAAAGCTTGACGAGGAGGACGAATCGAAGCTCACTTCTTTAAAGGAGGCACAGGATTTCTTGGAAAGACGTCTCGAAATGATCAATACCCTTTTGGGCCGCGCGGAGGAACGAAGGCGCGCGGAAGAGACGATACACAAGGCGGAATCGGTCATACGGGAGAACGAGCCGCTTTTGGAGAAAGCTCAAAAACGCTATGAGGCGGAAAAGGAAAAACGGCCGTTTACGGAAAAGCTGACGGCCGAGATTACGGCTGCGGAGGAAAAGCTCGTGCGGTATGACGAGCTGGACGCGTTGCGGAAAAAAGCGGAAGAGCTGACGCAAAGAGAACAGAAACTGAAGGAAAACGGCGAGCTCCTTTCAGAGCGGATGAAAAATCTGACAGAGAAAACTCAATCGTCGGAAAAGGAAGTGCAAACGCTGAACGATACCGAGACAAAGCTGCTGGAATGCGCAGCGAAGCTGAAGTCGCTGGAAGGCGAGATAACTTCCCTGAGGGATTTGAAACAAAACGCCGATAAGGGCATCCGAATGGCAGAAGCTTTGCGGGACGCACAGAACCGATATATGGAAGTTTCGAGGGAAAGTGAAACACTTCGTCAGAAATACGATCAGTTGGAACGTATTTTTCTGGACGAGCAGGCGGGCATTCTCGCCGCAGGGCTTCACGAAGGCGCGCCGTGTCCTGTGTGCGGCTCGACAGAGCATCCACGCCCGGCCGAAAAAATGTTGGAGGCGCCGTCAGAGGCTGAGCTTAAGGCGGCTCAGGAGGAATCGCGCCGGGCGGCAGAAATCGCGAGAAAACTCAGCGGAGCCGCGGCGGAACAGAGAGGAAATCTTGAGACCTTTTGGAAGCACTGTCTCGATACGGCATCCAGGCTGTCGGAAGAAGGAATTTTGCCGGCTGCGAATGACAGCGGAAAACGGGGAGGAGTACCGGCGGATGGAAATGCCGATGAAAAACCGGCAGAAGCGTCGGCTGCGGATATCGGCGAAACAACACGGGAAATGTCGGCAGAAGCAAATGCCGGCGGAAGCCCGAGGGAGGCGGAGGTCGATGAGAATGTCCGAAAAAAAGCGGAGCTTGGGGAAATAGCGCGCATGGCTGTACAGGAGGCGGAATCCGCCGAGGTCAGAAAAAAGAAAGTCTCTGAGCGAATCAGCGAGCTGCGCAAACAGGAGCAGCGAAGGAAAGAGCTGGAAGAACGTATTCCGAAGCTGAGAACAGACGCGGAAAAGTTAAGAGACAATTTTTCGGATATGGAAAAACAGAAAGCCGCCGTCACCGCCGAAAAGGAGACGATCACACAATCCATAAGAAAGACATCGGAAAATCTGGCGTTCGCATCGCGCAGAGAGGCGGCCGCCTGGATAAAACAGATGAGAGAGCAAAAGGCGGCCGCCGAGGAAGCTCTGCGTGTGTCGGAAGAAAAATGGCGCGGTTATCAGAAGATTTGCGAGGAGAACCGCGCTGTAATCGAAGCAGTCAAAAGACAGCTGTCGGAGAAAAGCGAAGAGAGAAGCCTGATTGAAGAGCAGACTGCCGCTGCAGCAGATATAGCGAAAGCGGCGAAGCGGAAGCGTGAGGAGCTGCAGATGCTGCAGACAGATACCGGCGCTGACGGGGAAATGAATAGAAAGCTCGACACGGGAATTCTGGATGTATCACTATTAAAAGAGCTCAAAAATGTGGCAGTGCGGGAGAAAGATGATCTGGAAGAAGAGCTGGCGGGCATACAGGCTCGTATGCGCGGCAATCGGAAAGCGGCAAAGGAGATTCAGAGACAGAAGACAGCTATATCTGAGACCGAAAAAAACTGGTCGAGAATCAAAAACCTGTCGAATACCGCAAACGGCAATCTGTCCGGCAAAGAAAAAATCATGCTGGAAACTTATGTGCAGATGACCTATTTCGACCGCATTATTCGCAGAGCAAATCTGCGCCTGATGAAAATGACAAACGGGCAGTATGATCTCGTCAGAAGAAAGACAGCGGACAATCAGAGAAGTCAAAGCGGTCTTGAACTGGACGTCATCGACCATTACAACGATACGGTCAGAAGCGTAAATACCCTTTCCGGCGGCGAATCCTTCAAGGCCTCATTAGCTCTCGCGCTCGGTCTTTCCGATGAAATCCAGTCATCCGCCGGAGGAATTCAGCTGGAGACGATGTTCATCGACGAAGGATTCGGTTCTCTGGACGAGGAATCGCTGAGGCAGGCGCTGCGCGTGTTAGCGGAACTCTCAGAAGGAGATCGTACCGTGGGCATCATCTCTCACGTAGCGGAACTCAAGACGAGCATAGACCGACAGATTATCGTATCAAAAGAGAGAAGCGGAGGGAGTGTCGTACGGATTCAGATATGATAGAAGAAGGATTCCTTTTGCGCTTTCTCCCTCTCCTATGCGCGGCGGTTTTTCTTATGGGATTTAGCCTGTTGAGGGCATTGGAATTTTTCGTGTTCCGAAAAATAGAAATGGCCGGAAGCACACAGAAAAAGGTATGAGCTACCGCAGAATGATGGAGGAAAAGCTGGCGGCACGGTCGTTAGAAATTCAGCCCATTTTAGAAGCCGGAAGCGCCGACTTAATCTGCCATCTTGTGGAACAAGGCGCAGGAGCCTCTTTTCTGCCGGATTATGTCACGAAACAGGCTGTATCCTGCGGCAGGATTGTCCGTCTTGACGTGTACGGCTTTGAAGTAGAGCTGTGGAAACAGCTCCTGTATCGCAGGGATAAATGGGTATCGCCGCCGATGCAGGCGGTGATAGAATATCTGTCAGAATAGAAATTTATAAAAAAGGAAGGAAGCGTGCCATCTGTGAAATAATCTGTAAAATAAAAAAAGAGCCTTTCAGCCGTTCTGGCATGATCCCTTTAAGATAAAATGGCAAATGATCTATTCGCCAGGGATCAATTGACTTTGGGCGGCAGGCTCTTTTTTGATGAAAAAAATCAGCGTTTTTTCCGTTTCCGATTTCGATCCGGAGATCCTTTCTTATCAAAATGCTGACGCGTCAGCTTCACAACGGTTCCTGACAGGAGGAAGAGTGCGATCAGATTCGGTATGGACATCAGACCGTTGAACGTTTCGGCGATGCTCCACAGCAGTCCCAGATCCATCGTCGCACCTAAAATAGCCACGAGAGCGTAAACCAACATAAACGGCTTTATGACCTTCGATCCAAAAATAAATTCAATACAGCGTGTTCCATAGAGTCCCCAGCCGATGATCGTGGAAAATGCGAAACAGCACAATGCCACTGCGGTAAAGATCGACACCCAGCTGCCGTAAGTCGCCGTAAAACCGCTGATCGTCAGCTCCGCTCCCGCATCAGCGCCATAGGCGAAGTCAGATCCGCTGCACAGGATGACGAGCGCCGTCAATGTGCAGATGACGATCGTATCCACAAATACTTCAAAAATTCCGAAAAATCCTTGTCTGACAGGATCCTGCGTATCGGAAGAGGCGTGAGCTATCGATCCCGTTCCCAGGCCGGCTTCGTTAGAAAAAATACCTCGTGCGACGCCCTTTTTCATACTCAGAAAGAAACTTCCCACAACTCCTCCTGTGACAGAAGCAGGGGAAAACGCGCCTTTTATGATAGAATGGAAAACGCCCGGTACGTTTTCGAGATGGATGAAAATGACGCCCAGAGCGAGAAGAATGTAAAACAGCGCCATAAATGGCACTAGCTTTTCCGTAACTTTGCCGATTCTTTTGATTCCACCCAGTAAGACCATAGCGACGATAATCGTGATGAATATCCCGATAACGAGATTTAGCATAAATACGTTATCCCTGCCGATGATATCATAATTCAGCAGCGCGGAATCGATCGCTGTCGTAATCGTATTGACCTGGGTGGCATTTCCTGTGCCGAAAACGGTGAGTACGCCTAGCAGAGAATATATGACAGCCAGCCATTTCCATCTCTGTCCCAGGCCGTTTTTTATGTAGTACATCGGACCTCCCACCCAGTCTCCGTGGACATTTTTCTCGCGGTAGTGGACAGCTAATGTAACTTCTGAGAATTTCGTACACATGCCTAAGAGAGCGGAAACCCACATCCAAAAAACCGCTCCCGGACCGCCGATGGCAATAGCTCCTGCGACGCCTGCGATATTTCCTGTTCCCACCGTAGCGGCAAGAGCGGTACAGACTGCCTGAAACGGTGTAATCGCTCCGTGAGAAGCTTCTTTTTTATGAAACAGCCTGCCGACAGTCACTTTAAAACTGTATCCGAATTTTCGGAACTGGAGAAACCCCGTTCGAATGCTCAGATAAAGTCCGACGCCGATAATGCAGATCATGGCCGGAACGCCCCAGACAAAGCTGTTGACCGAGGCGTTAATTTTCGTGATAAGCTCCAACATGAAAAGATCTCCTTTCTATTCTCGCTGGCAAACGATAAAAATTCACACAGCAACGCTCATTATGATAACACATTCAAGCTAAATCGCAAAATTATCGTGATTTCTTCTGGGTGCAGAAATTAACGGTTTTTTGAAAAACAATCATGGGAATTAGACCTTTTTCTGAAAATATACAAAATAATTAAACCTTTTTCTGAGATTCGCGGCGATTCTGAATTAAGTGATTCACATGGATGATAACGACTCGCGCTGTGGTATAATGGAAAGGCTGCATATCCGCGTCCATAGGCAGCATCGCAAGTACATGGCAGGCACAGTGGAAAGGAAACGCTCAGAAATGTTGACAATAGAGGAAAAATTAGACGTCGCTCCCATAGGAAAACTCGCCCTTCGACTGGGAATTCCGGCGATGTTTGCGCAATTTTTTAGCGTGCTGTACAGTATCGTAGACCGGATCTTTGTGGGAAATATCCCGGATAACGGTCAGTTGGCGCTGGCCAGTGTGGGCGTATGTTCTCCGGCGCTTGCCGCCATATCCGCATTTGCATTTATGGTGGGCATCGGCGGTTCATCGCTCATGAGTATCAAGCTGGGAGAACGTGAAGAGGAAAGCGCGCAAAAAGCCATCAATAATTCTCTGATGCTTCTCATCGTGATCTCTGCTGTAGTGACGGGAATAGCGATTTTGCTAAAGCGACCGCTCCTGTTTCTGCTGGGGTGCAGTGAGAAAATGTATCCTTTTGCGAATACCTACTTTACCATTTATGTTCTGGGAACTGTCGTTTCACTCGTGGGAACAGGAATGAATCAATTTATTATGGCGCAGGGATATGCGAAGAAGGGCATGTTGGCTGTCACCATCGGAGCGGCTGCAAATATACTTCTCGATCCTGTTTTCATTTTTGGATTTGATATGGGAATTGCGGGAGCGGCTCTGGCTACCGTCATCTCACAGCTTCTTACGATGATCTATGTCCTTCATTTCCTGTGCAGAGAAGATACGTCGGTAAAAATACGAATCGGCGGTTATTCCGGCAGGATATCCGGCAGAATCATATCGATCGGCGTCATGTCGTTTCTCATCACATTGCTCGATAATTTCATCATTATTTTATTGAATGCGACGCTGCGTCGTTACGCACCGGGAGATGCGGGCGATGTTTATATCGCCTGTGCTGCAGTAGTTCAGAGCTTTATGACTATCGTTTATCTGCCGTCCCAGGGGATAACGACAGGCTGCGCTACTATTTTCAGTTATCACAGCGGAGCGAAGCATTTCCGAAAAGTAGATAAAGCGTTCACCTGCGTCTTGTGTCTCTGCGGGGCGTATATGGGACTCCTATTTCTTACTGCACAGCTCATACCTTCTGTCATCTCCGGCTTTTTTCTGCAGGAAGCCGACTATATTGCACTGGCATCATCTTTTCTTAGAAAATATACACTATGTATGGTCTTCGTGGCTTTTCAATATGCTTATGTCGATGGACTTACGGCTATGGGAAAAGTTCGCTACGCACTTCCAATGTCAGTATTTCGTAAGATCTTTTACATTATATGTGTCATTTTTCTGCCGATGGCGATGAGCCTGGAGGCTGTTTTTTATGCGAACGCTATCGCCGATTTCGTCGGCGGATCGTTTACCTGTCTGTTTTTTTGGACAGTCGTCCGAAAACGAATCAGACATGAATTCGCCTGCACAGGTGGTGCAGACTTGGCAGAAAAGTAATCTTCTGTTAGGATAAAACTATTGAAATAAATAACGTAATGTGTACGGAAAGAGAGGAATTATCTATGGAAACAGGCAAAATTTATGCGATTTCGATCAGCGCGGAGAGAGGAACGCTGAAAAAAGAGGTGGGAAAATGCGCTGTCACACTGCAGGGGCTGGAAGGCGACGGACATGCAGGTGACTGGAGCCGGCAGATCACCTGTCTCAATTATGAAAGTCTGAAAAAGTCAAATGAGAAGCACGGTCTTACCATGGGGCCTGGAGATATGGCGGAGAATATTCTCATCAAGGGTCTCGATTTCAGCAAAATTACTGCTGGTACGAGGCTTCAGCTGGGAGCCGACGCTGTCATCGAAGTTTCCCAGATCGGAAAGCCGGACCATCCGAGCATCGTGACAAAGACGTTCGGCGTATCACTGCTTCCTCACGAAGGACTCTTCTGCAGAGTAATCACGCCGGGAGAGATAAAAAAAGGTGACCTTGTGGTTATAACAAGCGCAGGATGTTCTCCGCTTCTGTAAGCGGCGTGCTCCATTTCCGACTTTCGGCGGCTGGGTGATAATCCCCCGCGAAACCCTGCTGAGCGAAGGCTCCTGGGGTTTCATAAAACCCGGTGAAAATCTGATCATATATTCTGACCGTTTTTTGATTGACATTTTATGGAAAATAAAGTATTCTTTGATCAAAGGGGGAGTGGGAATATATGGAAAATGATAAAAAGAAGAAAATTAAGAAACTGGCCGTTATCGCCATTTTGATCATCACTGCCGTTATTTACAACGCCGTATCTCACAGATCAGAGGGAAATATCGAAGTTCAGAGCGGCGCCGTATCTCACGCAGAAGACGACGTAATTACAGATGAAAAAAGTACAGATGAAAGCGAACTCGGGGATGCAAAAGAATCCGACGGCCGTCAGGAATCGGAAACAGAGGCTGCAGAGCAGATCTTTGTAGATGTGGGCGGCGCGGTAAAATATCCCAGAGTCGTCTGTATCGGTAAAGGGGCTCGCGTTTTTGAAGCTGTCGAAGCTGCTGGCGGTGTGGCTGCAGACGCAGAGACGAAATATCTCAATATGGCGGCAGAATGCAGCGATGGTCAGAAAATTTACGTTCCTACGATAGATGAAGTAAACGACGCGCAAAACGGAGAGTCGAATCCATCTGAATTGTTTTCCACAGATGCGTCGAGCTTTCAGACAGGGACGGAAAGTACACAAAACGGCGGTGATGGGAAAATCAACATCAATACGGCTACGTCAGAGCAGCTGCAGACTCTGGATGGGATCGGACCTTCCATGGCTGCCAGAATCATCGAATATCGGCAGAGCAACGGGAATTTTAAATCCGTCGATGAACTGACAAATGTCAGCGGCATCGGGGAGAAGACACTGGCGAAATTCGTGTCGGATATATGTGTGTAGAGGTATACTTCACATCAGAGAAAGACCTCTCACATATTATTCAAAAAATGTCACATCCGCCGTATCTTATACATATATTAATACCGGTGTGAATAAAAGGCCGAAAATATGACAAAACTGCATTATATAGTTAAATGAAAAACAGTCTTATGTGAAATGCGAAGGCTTATCAAAGAATACAAATGAAATGCGGTGATATCATGTTTGCACAGAAGAAAAAGAAGTCAAAGCTCTGGCTCATCATTCTGGTGTTTTTTGCACTGGCTGCAGGCCTGTGGCTTAATTCGGGATTTGATGACAGCGACGTTTCCAGGCAGAACGGAAAAGATGACGCTGTTTTGGCCGATTCAGACCAGTATGAGGATATATCGGATCTGTCGTCCGGTATACAGGATTCATCATCGAACAAGGATTTTTCAACAGATTCGGATGAAAATATCGGCGAAAATGGTTCCTCGGATTTGCAGGGAAATTCCGATTCGTTGTACAGCAATGGAGTCATCGATTCCGGCAGCGAAGGTGACGACGATGCATCTGCATATTATCCGTCCAGCGGGAATACAGAATTGGATCATTCTGCAGCGTCATCGGGACAGAACGGAAACGGAAATTCCTCTCAATATGCGGGGAAAATTTTAGTAATTGCCGATAATGACGGCAGCATCATAGTTTATAGATATGACAGTAAAGGAAATATCACATCAGAAAGTGAGACAGATATCGATCTGACCATGCTTACAGAAACAGATAAACAGCTTTTTTCAAAAGGAGTCACAGTCAGCGATGAGTCCGAATTATCAGAACTGCTTCAGGACTTTGAGGGGTGATAAAGCTGAATGAGCAGATTTTTCGTCACGTTTCTAAAGCTGCTCTGCGCTGTCTTCGCAGTTGCAGCGGCGCTCTACGCATGCGGTTTTCAGGTATTTCAGCATGACAGTATTTTTACAGGCAGCGGTACTTTTGAGACAGTGACGAATCAAAACATCAGTAAGGATATGGTGATGCTGGGCGGGCGTTCCGTCGGCGTCAAATTGGATGTAGAAGACGTTCTGATCGTCGGTTTGGAAGAAATTGAGGATCAGAACGGAAACACGGTCAATCCGGGGCTTTCCGCGGGCCTTCAGATCGGTGATATGATCATAGCGATCGACGGAGTTGAAGTACACAGTGCAGACGACGTTCTTTCCATTATCGAGGATACCGATAAGAAAAGCGTCCGTTTAAAAATCGGAAGGAAGAACGAAATCCGATATATCGATGTGGAGCCGGTAAAATCAGCGGATGATGGAAAATTTCGCCTCGGTGTCTGGGTGAAAGAGAAAACTGCAGGCATCGGAACCTTAACTTACTACCGTCCTTACGACGGCAGCTTTGGCGCATTGGGACACGGTATTACAGACGCTGAAACAGGCAGCGTGCTGAAGGTTGCTGACGGGCAGCTTTTAAACGCGAAAGTCCTTTCGCTGAAGGAAGGAAAAAAAGGAGATCCCGGTGAGATCAGAGGCATTTTTTATGAAGCGGATGAACCGCTGGGAGCTCTCGTAAAAAATACGGAATACGGACTCTTTGGAGAAGCTTATGCAGATCTCACCTGCGAAGGCTATGAAGATCCGGTCTACGTTGCAGAACCCGAGGAAATAAAAAAGGGCGAAGCGTTTATACTGACTACGGTAGAAAAAGATAAAATTGAAAAGTTTACGATCAAAATTGAGAAGATCAATAAGCAGAGTGAACCGACCACAAAAAGTATGGTCATCCGCGTGACGGATGATCGGCTGATCGAAAAGAGCGGCGGTATCGTACAGGGGATGAGCGGAAGTCCCATCGTGCAGAACGGCAAGCTCGTAGGAGCCGTTACCCATGTTTTTGTCAATGATCCGACGCGGGGATACGGGATTTTTGCTGAAACGATGATCGAACAGTCAGAAGGATAGCCGGATAGATCGTACAGAGTGTATTACTCACATAAGACATAGGGAAATTCATCAGAATGGATAGAAATCATACGACGTATGAGTTGTGAATCATGAGAGAAATAAAGATAAAAATAATATAGGTACACACCCATTTTGCGGCAGAGCAAAGGTTGCTCTGCCGCCGCTTTTTAT
>CAZGBL010000023.1:0-15770 GCA_964523955.1 uncultured Oscillospiraceae bacterium
GCGCTTGCTGCAGGCGTTCGCCGCTTTTGACAAGCGAGCTTGTCAGGAACTCTGCTCTGTTTTAAAACATGAAGAAAGTCTAAAAATTTTATAAATATGATTTCATTTATTGTTTCGTTTATTGAATAATGTTAAAATTAGTATAACTGACCGGATAATAGATATTTTCGGAAAACCGAAAAGAATAAAGAGGGTAAAGCACATGAATAAACGCATTATTTTAGCCTCGAAATCACCGAGGAGATCGGACATTCTAACGGCTCATAATATGGCATTTGAAATCGTGACAGCCGATGTGGATGAAAGTGTTCCTCAGGGGACAGATCCTAAAACAGCGTGTATGTTTCTGGCGCTGAAAAAGGCGCTGGCGGTGAGAGAAAACGTCGAAAGGGGCGTCATCCTAGCAGCGGATACTATCGTCGTATACGGCGGCTGCATCATGGGGAAGCCCGCAGACAGGCAGGATGCGTTTAATACTCTGAAAAAGCTGAAGAACGACGTTCATTCCGTTATGACAGGCGTTGCGGTATGCGATGCTGAGACTGAAAACACGAGTGTATTCTGTGAGGAAACGCGCGTGTTTTTCGGCGATTATACGGATGACGATATACGTAAATATATAGCGACAGGAGAGCCGATGGATAAAGCGGGTTCTTATGCGATTCAGGGCGGATGGGCAGGATTTGTCAGAAAGATTGAAGGCGATTATTCCAATGTCGTGGGACTTCCATGGAATCGGCTTTCGGAGGAACTGGAAAAGTTTTGATTCCGGAAGTCGGAAGACAGAGATACGGAGTCACAGATCAAATGAAAAATCATGTTTCTATCAAAGATCTTCCAGAAGAAGAGCGGCCTCGGGAGCGTCTTTTGAAAAGAGGCGCGGGTGCACTGTCAAACACAGAGCTGATCGCCATCCTTTTGGGCGGCGGTACGGTAGGATTTTCGGCGGTTAATCTCGCTGAAAAGATACTGTCTTTGGACGGCGGAGGCATTCGTATATTAAACGATTGCATGCCGGAGGAACTTTATAAGGTCGAGGGCGTCGGTCCGGCCAAAGCAGCTTGTCTTATGGCGGCTGTGGAGCTCGGTCGGCGGCTTCATGCAGAGCCGAAGCAGAAAAGAGTGAATATTTCCTCGCCTGACAGCATCGCATCGCTTTTTATGAGCGAACTGCGGCATCTCAAAAAGGAAAATTTCAAAGTTCTGCTTCTCAATGCGAAGAATGAGATCATTATGACGGATGATGTTTCGGTAGGTTCTCTCATGAGTTCACCGGCACATCCGAGGGAGGTCTTTTGCAATGCCCTCAGAAGAGGCGCGGCCAGTGTGATTCTCGTTCATAATCATCCGAGCGGAAATCCCACGCCGAGCAGGGATGATTTTGTGCTCACGGAAAGACTGGTACAAGCCGGTGAACTTCTGGGCATCGATGTTTTGGATCATATCATCATCGGTGACGGCGAATATGTGAGCATGAAAGAGCTTGGAAAAATTTAAGAAAACATATCAAATAGATCTCGGAATGAATCGGGGTGAATCAACGCTGTCGGCAGCGGGCGAGGAATATCCGGCGCTTGTCATATGACGCAGCCGTACTCTGATAGTGTACCGAGCGCACATTGAAACAAAACATGACATCAGCGCGAAGAACAGCGCAAAAATACAAAGGAGAAGAAGTAATTATGGGACTGGGCATTTTCAAACAGGATATCGGTATCGATTTAGGTACTGCAAATACACTCGTATACATCAAAGGCAAAGGTATCGTTCTCGATGAGGCCTCTGTGATTGCATATAATAAAAATACGAAAAAGATCATCGCTGTAGGAAATGAAGCGAAGAATATGATCGGGGCAGCGCCTCCTCATATCAATGTGGTAAGGCCCCTGCAGGAGGGCGTTATTTCGGATTTCGGTATGACGAGTATGATGCTGAAATATTTTCTGGGGAGAGTGATTCCCACTTCTTCTTTCTTTACTTCTGTTCGCGTTGTCATCGGCGTTCCGTCGGGAGTTACCGAAGTGGAGAAAAGGGCGGTGGAAGAGGTGACGAGACAGATGGGGGCGAAAGAAGTCTTCATCATGGAAGAGCCTATGGCTGCTGCCATCGGCGTCGGACTCGAAGTGGATTCTCCTACCGGTTGTATGATTACCGATATTGGCGGAGGCACGTCTGATATCGCAATCATCTCTCTGGGCGGTATCGTTACCAGTACGTCGCTGAGAAAAGCAGGCGACAAGATGAACGAAGCTATTATCAATCATATCAGGAAGACATATGGCCTTCTGATCGGAGAAAAAATGGCAGAGAAAGCAAAAATTGCTATCGGCTGCGCCTTTATCGATGAAGGGGATCCTGATTGGATACTTCGTTCCAATATCAGCGGGCGCGATCTGGCTACAGGTCTTCCAAAGACCGTTGAAGTATCTTCAAAGGACATTTGCGAAGCGTTGGAAGAATTGGTGCAGGAGATCGTAGATGGCGTAAAGGCTACGCTGGAAAATGCGCCGCCTGAATTAGCGGCCGATATTATCAATACAGGAATGGTATTGGCAGGAGGCGGTTCTCTTCTGAGAGGCTTGGATATCCTGATCGAAAAGGAGACAGGCATCTCTACCATGATCGCTGAAAATGCGTCGGAAGCGGTGGCTATGGGAACCGGTCTGAGCCTTCAGAATATGGATACTATCATGACTCATGTCAGAGCAAAAAACCCATATGCCAATGTAAATACGAATAACAATACGTATTAATCCTGCGCCGTCTTTTTTGCAGAGACAGGAGTATTTATATGAACTGGATAAAAGAGCATATAAAATTGGTAATTCTCATGATCGTCATCATTTGTTTGGTGACGATTATTGTCATATCCTCCCGTTATCCCGGTGTGATTCCAGGCGCGGGGAAAGCGGTTCAGTCAGGGGCGTCTGCAGTTGAAGAGCCTCTATCGGATGCCAGCAGCGGTCTGAAAAGCGGAATCACCGGAATTTTCGGGTTTCGCAGTCTTCAGAAGGAGAATTATGAGCTGAGAAAAAAGGTAGAAGAGTTAAACGAACAGCTCACTCAGGCGCAGCTCGATGAGCAGAAGCTGGCGCAGCTCAGAGAGCTCTCGCAAAGTCTTAATTATGCCAGCTATGATGACGGTTACAGCAAAGTGACAGCAGACGTCATAGCTACAGATGGTTCGAATATCTTTAATGTATTTACGATCAACGTCGGTAAAGATGACGGCGTCCATGCCGGAAGTATCGTTATCAACGAAGATGGTCTCGTGGGCAAAGTAGTAACAGTAGGCAGCAGCTGGTCAAAGGTTTTAGGGATTGTCGATTCAAATGATTCGGTCAGCTTTACACTTCTTCGCGATCCCGAAGTTGTCGGCGTGCTTTCCGGCGATGGAGAAGGAGGTCTTTCCGGTTATCTTTTCGATGAGGAAAAATCGTTGAACAAGGGGGATATTCTCATCACATCGGGAATGAGTCTTTATCCTTCTGGTATCACGATCGGAAAAGTAACGTCTGTAGTATACGACGAAAGCAGCAAGGAAAAGCGGATCAATGTTGAGCCGCAGGTAAATTTCAGAGCGATTCGAATAGTAACCGTTCTGGTGAGTTAACGGCGGAGTTGCAAATGGATAAATTAAAACTTGTTCTGATCTATATAGCGGCGTTCCTTTTGCAGTGTACGGTTTTTAATACGGTTGCTGTATTTGGGATAACTCCCAATGTCATGCTGATGATGACGGTCGTATATTCTTTTTTCTTTAAAAGGATGGATGGATTGGTGATCAGCGTCGTTTTCGGTGTGCTGCAGGACATGCTCTTCGGGCAGATCATCGGTATTTCCGCTCTGATCTATCTTGCTCTCGGCATACTTCTTAAGTCGATGAGAAGCGTCGTTTTTAAGGATAATAGAATTCTGCTCCTGTTCGTCGTCATTTTTTCAACAGTGTTTTATACGTTGGAATACTGGCTGTTCAACTGTATGATGCTTCAGACCGGTCTGAGTCTGATGTATTCGCTGAAACGCATACCGATTTCCATCGTTTGGAATTTTGTCGTATTGCTGCTTATCTTACCGATCGCAAAAAAAAGGCGCGGTTTTACAGTATAAATTATCAGGAGTAATTTATGGGAATTTGGCTGAAGGACAGACATAATCAGATCAAGCTCTTTTTCTTCGCTCTTATGATCCTGTTGGCGGGCAGACTTTTTTACATGACAGTCGTTCAGGGACAGGTCTGGGCGGAAAGAGCGGAAAACCTGAGTACGAAAACAGTATATACATCGGCGCCGCGAGGTGAGATTCGAGATAGATATGGAAGGCTTCTTGCGGGAAATGAGGTGAGCTACGCGGTGAATCTCATCGCAGCTGAGGTGGATGAGGAAAATATCAATACTGTCGCTCTCAATCTATTAAATCTTTTAGAGCAGAACGGAGAGACATATTATGATGACTTTCCGATTATCATCGCTGATGACGGAAGTTTTTACTATTCTTACGATCAGGAGATTGAAGAATGGCTAAGTTCACAGAATCTCAGATCCGGGCTTTCTGCGGCAGACGCTTTTGATGCACTGCGGGAAAGAGAGGGGATCGACAGTAGTCTGGACGAATATGAAGCGCAATCGATCCTGCAGAATACGTATAGCATCTATCCTCCGATTTCCGTTAGAAAAATGGAGTATACAAAGAAGCTGGAATTGAACTCTTTTCTGGAGAGCTTTAAACTCGATGAGACGCTTACCGCGAAGGAGGCGTTTCTCAAGCTCAGAGAAAAGTATAAAATCGACGATTCCTGTTCGGATGCAGACGCCCGGAAAATATTGATCATTCGGAATGAACTGAAAAGTCTGGGATATAAAAGTTACCTCCCCGCAGAAGTGGCAGCAGGTGTGAGTGAGCAGACGATCGTCACACTGGAGGAAAAATCTTACCTCTATCCTGGTGTGGAAATTGCCAGGGAATATGTCAGAACCTATCCGAATGGATCAACAGCATGTCATGTCCTTGGATATCTGGGAAAGATTTCAGAATCTGAGCAGGCGGAATATCTTGAAAAAGGTTATGCTTCCACTGATCTGATAGGAAAAGAGGGCATTGAGAGCTATTATGAATCAGTCCTCAAAGGCGAGGATGGTGAGAAGCAGATTCAGGTCAATGCCAAAGGAGAACAAGTCGATGTCATAAGCGAAACGGATCCCGTTTCGGGAAATGATGTCTATCTGACCATCGATCTCGAACTGCAGAAGACTGCCGAGGAAGCTCTTCAGCAGGCGCTGGCGAAGATCAGCACAGGAGGAACCTTTGTGAGTAAATATGGCAATTATAGTTACAGCAAAGCGTATCCGAATGCTAATGTAGGAGCCGTCGCAGCAGTGGATGTAAAAAACGGAGATGTCCTCGCTCTGGCCAATTATCCTGGATATGATCCAAACTTGTTTTCACTGGGCATTTCATCGGAAGACTGGAAGATGCTTCAGGGGGAAAATCCGCGGGATCCCCTTTCACCGCTTCCACTGTATAATGTTGCAACTATGACTTCTATTCAGCCGGGTTCTACGTTTAAACCCGTTACTGCGTTGGCGGGGATGAACGCAGGCTGGAATCCCAATAATCAACTGTACGACAGCGGTGTTATTCAGCTGGGAGGCGGAAAAACCTTCGGATGTTGGATTTGGAACAGCAGCAGAGGACATCACGGTTGGCTGAATCTATATAAAGCGTTGGAGGTATCCTGCAATTATTATTTTGCAGATCTCGGTTCCGGATATGATTATTACGCCGGAACGAAATTGAGCATTGATATGGACATCGGCAAGGTTATGGATTATGCGAAGTCTCTGGGTCTGGGTGAGAAGACGGGAATCGAGCTGGCAGAATCAGCTGTGGGCGTTCCTTCAGAAGAAGCAAAGCTTGCCAGCACAAAGCGCAGTCTCAAAAATGTTCTTCTTTCCAAAGCCGCGCAGTATTTTACGTCTGTGCTCACGAACGACAGTACGAAGCTGGAAGAAGAAGTTGATGAGATTATCAGCTGGGCGGATGAGGGGCTAAGCAGAAGTGAGCTGTATCAGAGATTAAGCGAGATGCATGTGCAGGAAGATCAGCTGAATACGCTTACCGACTTGATACGAAGCGATTATTTTTCTGTGGCAAAGTGGAGCAAGGGCGATGCTATGAATCTTTCCATCGGGCAGGGCGAAAATGCGTATACGCCGATTCAGATGGCGAGATATGTGGCAGCTGTTGCCAATAATGGTACATTATACGATCTGACGCTTACGAAATCGATTTCCGGAACATTTAATAAAACCGAAAATTTGGGAACAAAGGTAGAAAATTCATATGAAGATGCTTTCGCTACGGTAAGAGAAGGTATGCGCCTGGTAGCCCATGGTTCTCAGGGCTCTGCCAGAGCTCTTTTTGCGAATTTCCCGTGTCAGGTAGGCGCTAAGACAGGAACCGCTCAAAAATCCGGCAAAATCAATCCGCCGGATGAGGTGGAATATATCAGACAGCATTTGTCAGGTATCGCTCCTGGGCTTTCATTCGATGCCGTCGAGACAGAGATGCGTCGTCTTTTGTCTGAGGAATCTAATATCTATAAGTCGGAAAGCTCCGCTGTCAGACAGGCGGTGATCAACCTTTCCGGTGGTTCGGTTACAACAGAACGTATCGATGCATACAAGAGCAAATATGATAATTTTGCATGGTTCATCTCTTTTGCACCGGTGGAAGATCCTCAGATTGCAGTGGCGGTTTTAATTTTCCAAGGGGGATCTGGCGGCTATGCCGGACCTGTCGCCAGAGAGGTCATCGGAAAATATATGGAACTGCAGGAGATATATTCGAGTCATACCGCTGGAACGGTATTTACAAATTGATAAAATGGGAGAGAGTTGAAAAATGTGTAAGGTAACGGCTATTACTGCGGGAAAAGGAGGCGCTGGCAAGACGATGTTTGCTGCCAATCTCGCTTCCTGTCTGGCAATACGGGGTTCTAAAGTTCTGTTGATCGATATGAACAGCGGATTTCGCAATCTGGATATCTGTCTGGGTCTGGAAAATCAAATCGTGTATGATATCGCTGATGTTATAAACGGGATTTGCACTATCAAGAAGGCGTTGATCAGGGACAAGCGGTTTCAAGCGCTCTATCTTCTGTCAGCGTCTCAGAATTCCGACAAAGCAAGGATCAAGCCGTCACACATGAAAAAACTGTGCGAAAAACTTGGCGAAAAATTTGACCATATCATTATCGATACGCCGTCAGGAATCGGAGAGGACTGGGCGACGGCGGTAGCCGCAGCAGACTGTGCGGTGATCATGACGACGCAGGAATACGTTTCTTTGAGAGACGCGGATTCTATCAGCAGAAGACTTGAAAAATATGATATAAACAGGGTCTGTGCTGTAATCAATCGGGTGAAAGCAGATCACGATAAAAGCGCTCTGTTTCCTTCTGTTTCCGAGATGGCGGAGGCTCTGCGTCTGCCTATAGCGGGCATTATTCAGGAGGACGAGAACATTCATGTTTCTATGAACAGCGGAATTCCGGTAGTCTGTAAAAAGGATTCTTACATTTCTAATAATTTTGGAAACATTATTCAACGCATGTTTTAAATTGACCTGCGTCGGCCGGAAATTCTGTCGTTGGACAGGCGCGCTGATGATGAGAATAATGCGATATACTAAGTAATTGAATTGTAAAAAACACCCGACGAAAAACGAATACATCGTATTTCGTCGGGTGTTTGATTTTTTGATTTAAAGTGAGCAAAAAACCATACAGAAATTTCCGGCAGTTTTACTGCCTTGAAATTCTTTTGTTAAGCTGTGTAAAATGCGCCGAACCTATATAGAAATTGCTCAGCTTTTCGCTGAATCACGATTTTTCGGTTGCGGTTTTGTCTTGAAATTATTTATTTGTCGGAGATAAGGCGAACGCTTGTCATGTCGCTGATTGAATGAGAAGTGATAAATGAAAAGCGATAAAATAAGGATTTTTGTCTATAATATTTTTGAAATCTTTTTTAATTAATTTTAAAATAAAAAATAAAACACATGAATTATATGTATACATGAAAAATGGATTGCAATAGGGTAATCAGAGGTATAAAATGTAAATAGGGATAGGAACTGCAACCTCGGCGGCGTTTTGTCGAATGTGTAAAGGAAAGGAGTTACGTTATGGATTTTTTTGATCAGGATATGTTCGAAAAGGGAATGAAATTCCAAAAGAATATGATGGATCAATACATGAATGCAATGGATCAGTTTACAGATTTTTTTAAGGGAAAATCTTCAGATGATGAAAAGGAGAAATCCGTATACAGCAGCGCCCAGGAAGCGGCAGAAGCGATGATGCAAAATGCAGACTCTATGAATGAATTTTTACGGAAATCATATCAGGAAGCATGGGATAAATGGATGGATTTTTCCCATGTTGCAGATGGGTTTCGGCCTGTTGGCAATTTTGACAGAACCGCGTTTTCAAACGCAGCTTCTCTGATGGAAAAGTTTATGAATTCCATGTCGGTATATACGAAGGTGTTCGATTTCTGGAAAGAATGTATTGCGGAGTTTCCGGAGGATGAAAAAGATCCGTATTCTGCAGCTTCAAAATATGCGGAAAAATCAGAGAAATTGCTGCAGGAGCTTCTTGAAAATATTATGAAGCCGATTATGTCGGAAGATGCGTTTTCCTTCCTGGACTCTTATGTTGACCTGGGAAAAACCATTCGTTCCGTGTTTGGAGATTTTATGGCTCCATGGACCCAGCGAAGAGCAGAGTTATTGGAATGTATCAGGCTCGCTGCGACAGGAGATAAGGACGCTTATCCTCAGTATATGGCTCTTGTATCAGATGCATATGAGGAATCTTTCGGAAAACTTCTGAGTATGAACGGTATAGGGATTGTAAAAGATAAAGTTGCCTTAAATCTTCAGATGATGGATTCTTATATCCGCATGATGATGAGCTATTTTGAAATGTCTGTCAACGTTCAGAATATTCTGCGAGACGCGAATACGGAATTATGGAAAAAAATACAGGAAATTACAGGCGACTCCGAAAAATCGATGACCTTTAAAGAATTTTATGATATGTGGATTAAAGTGAATTCGGAAGCCATCAATAAATTTTACTTTACGGATGAATTTGCGGAGTTCATGGGTGAATACGCGAACAATGCCTATGATTTTAAGAAGAAATCAGATGAATTTCTGGAGAGTATCCTGTCCGTTCTTCCTGTCCCTACAGATTCTGAAATGAAAAGTGTTTATAAGACGGTATATGAGCTGCGCAAGGATATTCGGGATCTGAAAAAAGAAGTCGCAGCGCTTCGCGCACAGCTGGACGATGCGAAGCAGGAGGGAGAGGAGTAAGAATGCAGAAATTTGATTATAAGGGTTCTGTAGAATACGCGGCGAACTATATGAAAGGCGTCGTGAAGGGGATGGAAAATCTGATCGGTATTACAGCAGACCAGATCTCTACCGGCGAGTTAGAAAAACATGTCGTACTCGAAATCGGAAAGATGAAACTGTATCGTTATACTCCTTTGGTAGAAGAGGAGAAATTAGCTGAAACGCCGATGCTGATCACCTACGCTCTGGTAAATAAGCAATATATGATGGATCTGCAGCCGGATCGTTCCGTTATCAAGTCTTTTCTCGAAAAAGGCATCGACACCTATATCATAGACTGGGGATATCCTGCAAAAGAAGATATGTATCTGACATTGGAGGATCATATCGAATGGTATATGGATGAATGTGTGGATTATATTATCGAGACTTGCGGGCAGCCGCAGATTACCCTTTTAGGCGTCTGCCAGGGAGGAACTTTCAGCACGATTTATACGGCGCTTCATCAGGATAAGATTAAAAATTTTGTTTCTATGGTGACACCGATCGATTTCAGCATCGACGACGGTCTTTTGTTTAAATGGAGTCGCTATTTTTCTATTGACAAGATGGTGGATGCGTATGGAAATGTGCCTGCGGATCTGATGAATGCAGCATTTGTGCTTTTAAAACCGTTTGAACTTATGATCGACAAATACGTAGGATTCGGCGCTGGAATGTCAGATCCCGCTTATCTGCAGAATTTCCTTCGGACGGAAAATTGGATTTTCGACAGTCCCGATCAAGAAGGAGAGACGCTTCGCGAATTCGTAAATGAATTTTATGTAGGCAACAAGCTCATCAAGGGTGAATTTACGATGGGTGGCAGAGAAGTAAAGTTAGAGGATATCACGTGTCCGTTGCTGGTGATCTGTGCGAAGTACGACCATCTGGTACCTCCGTCCTCTACAAAACCTCTTTTAGAGGCGGTGGGAAGTACAGATAAGGAATTTTATATGTTCGATGTGGGTCATGTAGGAATCTATATCAGCCCTAACAGTAAAAATGAAATCGCACCGATCATCGGAGATTGGATCGTAGAGAGGAGTTGACGATGCCGCGTGATTTTGTGACATATGATGAGATTCAGATAGGGGATAAAGCGTCCTTTTCCAAAACCATCAGCGAGAGCGATGTCTATCAGTTTGCTGGAATCATAGGCGATTTTAACGAATTGCACATCAACCGGGTAGCGGCAGAATCTTCCCTTTTTAAATCGAGAGTCGTACACGGCTGCCTCGCAGACAGTCTGGTGAGCACGGTGCTCGGCATGAAATATCCGGGCAGGGGTACGATTTTTCTCGAGAAGAGCGTATCTTATGTAAAGCCGGTCTATATCGGTGATACGCTGACTGCAGAAATCACTGCGGCAGAAAAGCGAGAGAAGGGCAGAGTTCTATTCGATGTATCTTATTATAATCAGGACGGGATAGAAGTGATTAAGGGAACAGCTCTCGTCATAGCTCCACAGAATAAGTAATCTCGGTATATCAGTCGTCTGCCATTATGTAAGATGGATGCATCTGGTAAAATATGGAGGACAGATTTGTATAACAAGCGCCGGATGTTCCTGCCGCTTACAGAAGCGGGGAACATCCGGCGCTTGTTATATCTTTAAAGACAGTCCGTTATGTTTAAAAATTGATAATCTTGCTTCGAAGGCCGACGCTGATGATGATACCCAGTGCGATCAGATTCATGATGACAGATGTACCGCCGGAACTGATAAATGGAAGCGTGATACCTGTTACAGGCATGATCCCCATGGTCATACCGATATTTTCAAAGATCTGGAAGAAGAACATCGCTCCCAGTCCGATGACGATTAAATAACCGTAAGTATCTTTGGCACGTTCCGCAATACGAATAATTCTGTACATAAACAGGGCGTATAGCCCGATGACGGCACCGCCTCCGATAAAACCCAGTTCTTCGCAGATAACAGCGAAAATAAAGTCGGATTTTGCGACGGGGAGATAGTCCAGAGATTTTTGTTCTCCCTGAAGTAAGCCCTTGCCGAGAAAACCGCCGGAACCGATGGCAACCTTTGAATGCCAGACTTGATAGTTCGCATCGATGCTCAGATCGTTTGGATTCAGGAATGCATCGATCCTGGCCCGCTGATGATCCTGCAGGAAGAAATAGACGACCGGAAGGGCTGCGACCACCCCCGCAGCGCATCCCCAGTAGATCTTGCGATTGACTCCTGCAGCATAGATCATGATAACCATCATAAATAGGATAACCAGTGCATTTCCCATGTCTTCGATCAGAATAAGGAAAACCAACGGCGCTGCTACGAGAACCGCTTTGACGATCCCTATAAAATGAAGGATATCTTCTGCGTGATCCGTCAGGTATTTTGCGAAGATGAGAACGAATGTAATTTTTACAATTTCGCAAGGCTGAATCGTCGTGACGCCGAGATTCACCCAGGCTCTGGAACCGTATTTCTCTATACCTAAAGGTGTGTACACCAGCAGCATACACAGTACAGAGATAATATACAGAATTTTCGTAATTCCCATATATTGACTATAGTCGAACATCAGCATGACGAAGATAACAGCGATGCCGATGACATATGCGATAAATTGTATAAGGACGTCTCTTGACAATTCGAGCGTGCCGTTATAAGCTGTACTCTCGATCATCACGATGCTGATGATGGCAAAAAACACCGGTAAAATCAGCAAAATGCGATCGACATTTTTTAATAGATCTTTTAAGTAATTGATTCCCTGCACCTCCCTTGAAACCTTGACATTTCAGTGCAAACATTATAATATAATTAGGATACATATATCAATATGTAATTCGTTTTATGCTTATATTTTTTGCGCTGTTTTGCCCGAATATCAGGAAAAATTACTTTTTTCTGGCGACTCAGTAATGAGAGAAAGCGGTGTAATACAGTGTGGAAGAAATTTCCGAATTTATTAAAGAAGAATTAATGTTTGCATAAATATTAAATCTGACACTGGGGAGGTGTTTTCACTATAAAAGCAGCTGTTATTACAATACTTGTTGCGGTTTGTGCGCTGGCCATCGGATGTTTAATCGGGTATCTTATGAGAAAATCGGTGAGTGAGAAAGCGATCGGCTCTGCAGAACAGAGGGCGTCCAATATCATTCTCGATGCCGAGAATCAGGCAGAGACCATAAAAAAAGAGATCACGATTGAAGCGAAGGAAGATGCGCATCGTATGCGCAGCGACGTAGAACGTGAGGTCAGAGACCGCAGAAATGAAATGAACCGTTTGGAAAAGCGACTTATTTCAAAAGAAGAGTCTATAGATAAAAAACTCGAAAATATCGAGAAAAAAGAAGAAAGCATAACGAATACAGAACACAGATTAGCTGCGAAAGAAGCGGAACTCGATGGATTTATCGACAAGCAGTTGAAAGAACTGGAACGTGTTTCCGGCTATACTGTAGAAGAAGCAAAAGCAATTCTGCTTTCAAATCTCGAAAAGGAGATCCGCCATGACGCTTCTGTCATGATCAAGGATATCGAGACGAAGGCGAAAGATGAAGCTGACAAGAGAGCGAAGGAGATCATCACAGGTGCGATTCAGCGATGTGCAGCCGATCAGGTTGCGGAGTCTACGGTATCTGTGGTAAATCTTCCGAACGATGAGATGAAAGGACGTATTATCGGTCGTGAGGGTCGAAATATCAGGGCGATTGAGACGGCCACCGGCGTCGATCTTATTATCGACGATACGCCGGAGGCAGTCATTCTTTCCGGATTTGATCCGGTACGAAGAGAAGTTGCCAGAATCTGCCTGGAAAAATTGATCGTCGACGGAAGAATTCATCCTGCGCGGATCGAGGAGACGGTAGAGAAAGCGGAACGCGAAGTCAACCTTTCTATCAAGGAGGCAGGTGAGCAGGCGACGTTCGATGTGGGGATACATAATCTTCATCCGGAGCTCGTAAAGCTGCTGGGCCGCTTGAAGTACAGAACGAGCTATGGTCAGAATGTTCTTCAGCATTCTGTAGAAGTTGCGCATCTGGCAGGTTTGATGGCTTCTGAATTGGGACTTGATCCTAAGCTGGCGAAAAGAGCCGGATTGCTTCATGACATCGGCAAGTCGATCGACCATGAGGTGGAAGGTACGCATGTCGATATCGGTATCGATCTTCTCAGAAAGTATAAGGAATCGGACGCTGTAATCGCAGGCATGGCTGCGCATCATGGCGATTACGAAGCTAAGAGTCTGGAAGCTGTTCTCATCGCAGCAGCCGACGCACTTTCCGCTGCAAGACCAGGAGCGAGACGGGAAACGCTTGAAACGTATATCAATAGACTTCAAAAACTTGAAGAAATCGCTAATACGACGTCGGGTGTGGAAAAATCCTACGCGATTCAGGCGGGACGTGAGATCAGGATTATCGTCAGGCCGGAGGAAAAATCGGACGACGATATTCCGCTTCTCGCAAGAGAGATTAGCAAAAAGATCGAAAGCGAGCTGCAGTATCCAGGACAGATCAAGGTCAATGTGATCAGAGAAACGCGCGCTATCGATTATGCAAAATAGACGGAAATTTCGACAAACATTACGGGCTGTCCACGAGATTGGGGCAGCCTGTTTTGATGAGAAGAGCAGAGAGCGGAACATATTTATCTGCAGGAGGGTGTCCGAAAACCTGTCCTTCAGCTTCTCTGCATACATTATATTGACACATTTATTAGACTTAAATACTATATTTAGTGTCGCATATCGCTTTGCATCGAGTTATCGGACACCCTGGCGGAGGTGTGAATTCTGCGGAAGATTAAATCTGTGAAAAGGCGGAGGCCGCGGGGATTCTGCGGAAAAATTTGATCTGTTGAAAAAATTCATGATTTACGGAGCCGATGGCAGAGATACGGCTCTTACAGCTGATAGATTCAGAGATGGGAGGGTCATTCATGTCTGTTTATCTGGATAACAGCTCGACGACAGCGCAGCGGCGAGAGGTTACTGAAATAATGATAGAAGTTATGGAACATACCTGGGGAAATCCGTCGTCTCTTCACCGTATGGGAATAGAAGCGGAAAAGCTTGTGAAGGCTTCTCGGAAGATGATCGCAAGTATTCTCAGTGCGTCGGAGGACGAAATTTATTTTACTTCTGGAGGCACAGAATCGGATAACACGGCGATTTTTGGCGCTTGCGAAGCGCTCAGACGATGTGGAAATCACATTATCACTACATCCATCGAACACCCTGCGGTACTGGAATGTTTTAGAAAACTGGAGGACAGCGGCTTTGAAGTTACGTATATCGATCCGGATGAAACAGGGATTGTCAGTGCTGAAGCTGTAAAGGCAGCGTTGAGAGACGATACGATTCTCGTGTCTGTCATGCACGTCAATAATGAAACAGGCGCATTGCAGCCCGTGGAGAAAATCGGTGCCGTATTAGCCGACAGAGATCACATATTTTTCCACTGCGACGCTGTCCAGAGCTTCGGGAAGATAGAGATTCCGATTCATAAAGCGAAAATGGATGCGGTGTCAGCCAGCGGCCATAAAATTCATGGTCCGAAAGGGATTGGAATACTATATGTTAACCATAATAGCAGAATCGTTCCCTTTATGCGCGGCGGAGGTCAGGAGCGTCAAATGAGGTCGGGCACGGAAAATGTTCCTGGAATCGTGGGAATGGCAAAGGCTGCTGAGCTTGCAGCCAGCCGTGTTCAGGAAAATCTGACACATGCTGCTCGACTTCGCGACTGTTTACTGCAGGGAATTTTAGCTGAAATACCCGACGTTAAAATCAACAGTCCGATGAGGCTATTGTCTGACTCTGCAGCGGAAAACGGCAGTAATGACCGGCAGAAATGGAGTGAGAACGGCAGATATGATGATAAAGGCGGCCAGATGACTTGTCTGCCGTATATCCTCAATGTGAGCTTTCTCGGAACGAGGGCGGAGGTGCTTCTTCACATGCTGGAACAGTCGGAAATTTATGTATCTACCGGTTCGGCGTGTTCTTCAAATTCTAAAAAGAAAGGGAGCCATGTCCTGCGCGCGATGGGTCTTTCGGACGACGAAATCGAAGGAGCAGTACGATTCAGTTTTTCCTGTCAAAATACGATGGAAGAAATCGAGGAGACGCTGGAAAAGCTGAAGGATGCGGTGAGTAAGAATCGAAGGATGCTGGCTCTGGCGAACAAATCGAAGGCGCAGAGATGGCGCTGATCGTATTTATGAGGATGGTATAGCGGATGTCAGATGTTTTTCGTTTCGGCATATTTTACGCGGCATTAATAAAAGGATTTCAATTCGATAAAAATAATTACATTTCAGTCTGCGTAGAGGATGTAGGAGGACGGCTTTGCCGCTCGAAAGAGAATGCAGGAGGACGGCTTTG
>CAZGBL010000023.1:15870-17806 GCA_964523955.1 uncultured Oscillospiraceae bacterium
ATGCAGGAGGATGGCTTTGCCGCTTGAAGAGGATGTAAGAAGATAGTTTTGCCGCTTGCTGAGCGCCAATATTAAATGTGGATGGTGCCGCTATGCGAAACGGATAAAAGAAGGCAGAAGAAAGTGCGTTATTAAAATTCCTATTTTAGATGATAAATGGAAGTCGGTGTGTTTGGAAGGAAGGCAGGTATGGAAAATAATCTGAATACTTTTATCGTAAGATGCGGAGAAATTGCATTGAAAGGGATGAATAAGCCGTATTTTGAACGTGTACTTTTAGAGCGCATCAAAAAGAATCTCAAGAAGTATGAGGGTGTCGAAGCTAGAAGACAGGAAGGTTTGATTTTCGTCAAGACCCCGGCGAAATATGATATAGATGAAGTGATCCGAGACATTTCTAAGGTTTTTGGGGTGGCGTCGGTGAGTCACGCGGCCGAGGCGGAATCCGATCTGGACGTGATCTACGAGGCCGCAGGCGAATATATGATGGATCTCATGCAGAGCAGAAAGATCGAGACGTTTAAAGTTGAGGCGAAGCGGGCGGACAAGGCGTTTCCGGTGGAGTCTCCTGAAATCGCCAAACGGGTAGGAGGCGCTGTTTTGAAGCACTGTAAGGTGCTGCGTGTCGATGTGCATCATCCCGACTGCATTTTATATGTCAATGTCCGCAAAGACAGAACCTATATTTATGCAGACAAGATTAAAGGCTTCGGCGGTCTGCCTCTGGGAACAAATGGAAAGGGACTGATTCTCCTGTCCGGAGGTATCGACAGTCCTGTAGCAGCCTGGCTGATGGCAAAGCGCGGGATGACGATCGAGGCGGTTCATTTCCACTCTTATCCGTATACCAGTGAGCGGGCTCAGGAAAAGGTTTATGATCTTACGCGGATTCTTTCGGAGTACTGCGGCAGAATCAAGGTTCATTCCATCAATCTGCTGGGTGTTCAGGAAGCGATCGGTGAGAATTGTCCGGAGAATGAAATGACGATTCTGTCGAGAAGATTTATGATGATGATCGCGGAGCGCATCGCAAAGGATAACGGCTGCGATATGCTGATTACCGGCGAAAATATCGGACAGGTTGCCAGTCAGACGGCTCAGGGACTCGTAGTTACCGATAACGCGGTTTCCATGCCCGTCATGCGTCCGCTTATCGCGCTGGATAAGGTGGATATCATGGATCTGGCGCAGAAAATCGGCACGTACGAAACGTCAATTCAGCCTTTTGAGGACTGCTGCACCGTTTTCCTGCCGAAGCATCCGGTGACGAAGCCGAAGCTGGAAAAAATTCTGGAGTCCGAGTCGAAGCTGGATAAGGAATCGCTGATCGCCGCTGCTTTGGAAACGCGGGATACCGTGATGATTCTGCCGGAATGAGATCGGCAGCCCCTCTTTCGCATTAAAACCACAATAAAAATCCTGCATCGTTGGAGATATATTTCTTATTCGCCAGCTCTTAAAACGGCTGGTGAAAATGCATATTTCCAACGATGCAGGATTATTTTTTGCCTTTATTTTTTATTTATCGTGCCGCAGTCCTTTTGCGACTGCGAGCACAGTATCCAGTTGTGTCTCATCGAGCTTTCGGAGTTCTGAGATGACGTCATTCAGCTTTCCGGGATTTGGGATTTCCGTGTCGAAGAAGTCCTTCGGAGAAATCTGAAGGTATTCGCAGATGTAGAAAAATGCCTGCATCGACGGAAACGCATTTTTATTTTCGATCCGATTGATATAGCTGCCATTTTGTCCTATGGAAAGGCTCATCTCACGTGCTGATATTTTTTTTTGGCTTCGCAGTGAAGCTAAACGCTCTGCAAATAAATCCTCATACATAACCGCACCGTCCTATGTGATTTTTAGGTTATTGTATCCTATGAATGAAATGGTTATGCGATATTTAATGCACAAAATTGCTTGATTTAAGATAAACAATATC
>CAZGBL010000024.1:0-13175 GCA_964523955.1 uncultured Oscillospiraceae bacterium
ACTCGTTGTTATCATATCACAAATTTGACGAATCGACTATTTAAGGTATGATTTTCCGGACAATTTCTGCAGATGTTCCTCGCTTCTGTAAGCAGCGGGCGCCATTTCCGGCTTTCGGCGGTTAGGGCAATAAATCCTCTCCAAAATCCGGCTGAGCGAAAGCTCCTGGCGCTTGCTGCAAAGGTTCGCGCCGTCCTCCATAAGCGAGAGCTTGTCAGGAGCGCTGATTCGCTTTAAAAATAGAAAATAATGGAAAATTAGGATTGACATCTGTAAAATATTGGAATATAATAAAAACACAAAAGGAAATGCAAAATATTTCCTTTTGAAAAAGGGGGAAAGGAGAAAAGAGGTATGACAGAAAATGCGAGACGCGATGATGATTTCAAGTATGAGATTTTAAAACATTGTGGAGTATTATCGACGTCTCCGAAAGGTTGGACGAAAGAATTCAATGTCGTGAGCTGGAACGGGAAAAACCCGAAGTATGACATCCGCGATTGGAGCGCTGAACACGATCACATGTCTCGGGGGATCACGATGACACACGACGAACTGGAACAGCTGGCTGAACTGATTTCCGCTGAGATTGGAGCGGCGTAAGGCGGCAGATTTTTCCTCTGTTTCAAAATACTATCGTTACCCGCGGCAGACCGCGTTCGCTGAAAAAACGCGGCAAATCTTAAAACTCTCAGAGAGGTGCCGCAGAAAAGACTGATGGTATCGATCTGTCCGTCGATCATCATCTTTTGCGGAATACCTGCGAATATCAAATTATCTCGGTTAAAAACGGCTCTTCTGCTCATAATACTGATGACGGAGGAGCCGTTCCATTTTTTGCGCTGCCCGTGCCGGCAAAAAAATTTTAAGCTCGGACAAAGCGGATGACTCCTTCTTTCTTAATTTTCGCGGCCGCAGTGCCGTAATGATGTAATATGGAAAGACGATCGGCTGAAAAAATGCGGTGACTGAATCGCGGTGAGCGTGATATTATGATATAATCACACTATACTTTTCATGGTATCTTCCTGAAAAGAATCGCTGTTTCACAGATAAGGCGCTCAGGCGATATGACAGAAGCCGCGTGCCGGAAAGGTGTCAGGTGACAGACATGACAGAAAAAATCAGAATAAAAATCATTTCCGACAGCGGCGTGACAGAAGTAATGGAGCCGCCCGGCATTTCTCTGGAGGAACTCGCCGCCAGGTATTATGACAGATCTGCAGGATATTTTCCGGTCTTTGCCAGTGTAAATGATGTAGGCAGAGATTTGTTGTACAGGGTCAGCCGCCCGGCTGTCGTTCGTTTTATGGATCTGCGTTCCCGGCTGGCGAGGCTCGTGTATCAGCGCAGTATCTATTTTCTGTATCTGGTGGCTTTGAGCGAGATCGATCCGGACGCAAAGCCGATTTTGAAGCATCCGTTAAACGACGGCATTTACGTCAAAATTAAGAATCTGCCGGAACGCCCGGCCGAAACAGAGTGGCGTATCGAAAAACGAATGAGAGAACTCATCCGTGAGGATGTATCTTTTTCGCGAAAGATCATACGCAGAAAGGAAATCCTGTCTGAAAATCCGCCGAAGAATATGACGAAGCAGCAGATCGAGTATATCAGAAACTGTGAT
Organism: uncultured Oscillospiraceae bacterium; assembly: GCA_964523955.1. Classification (GTDB taxonomy): domain Bacteria; phylum Bacillota; class Clostridia; order Peptostreptococcales; family Anaerovoracaceae; genus Alangreenwoodia. The sequence goes on from CAZGBL010000024.1 coordinate 1,628, forward strand.
ATACGGGAGGTGTTTGAATATTCGTGCAGAGGGTTTTCGGAGATTTTCTACGATCCTCTTATTGCGTCCGCCCGCACACTGGATCTGTTTCAAATCGTTCCGTATCAAGGGGGAGCGATTATTCGAGTTCCGCAGTATCGAAGCACGAAGTCTCTGCCGGAATATAAAGATGATAAAAAGCTTTACGAAGCGTTTTTAGAAGAGGCGGAGTGGAATCGCAATGTGGGCGTCTGGTATATGAGCGATCTCAACAGAAAGATAATGGATGGAGAATGGCACGATCTCATCTTGCTCAATGAAGCGCTGCAGGAAAAGAAGACTGCTGCAATCGCCGATGATATCATTCGGAAAAAGCGCAGAATCATTCTGATCGCAGGCCCGTCTTCCTCAGGAAAGACGACCTTCGCTCAGCGTCTTTGCATCCAGCTGAGAGTCAACGGAAAGCGGCCTCTTTATATGGGAACCGATGATTATTTCGTAGAGAGGGATCAGGCTCCGGTAGATGAATTTGGAAAATTTAATTTCGAGGATTTAGATGCTGTAGACGTCAATCTTTTTAATGAGCAGATGAACGCTCTTCTGGAGGGAAAGACGGTAGATATGCCGGTATTTGACTTTATCAAGGGAAGCAAGCGCTACGGCACGAGAATTACTCGCGCAGAGGCGGATCAGCCTATCGTCATCGAGGGGATTCACGCGCTGAATGCCAAACTGACGGAAGACATAGATGAAGACGAAAAGTACAGGATTTACATCAGCCCGTTGACGACTTTAAATATAGACGACAACAACAGAATCCCGGTGAGCGATCTGCGGCTCGTGCGCAGAATTGCAAGGGACGTTCGTTCCAGAGGAAGAACGGCCAGTCAGACTCTGGGCGAATGGGTGAAAGTGAGAGCCGGAGAGGTAAAGAATGTCTTTCCATATAGCGTGACGGCAGACGTTTTTTTCAATTCGGCTTTCATGTACGAATGGGCGATGCTGAAATCGGTGGTGAAAGAAAGTCTGGAAGAGATCCGCGAAGAGGATGAAAATTATCTCGAAGCGGAACGTCTGCTGCGCATTCTCAGATGCGTCAAATCGCTGAAGGATACAGAGGATATCAGTAATAATTCTATCATGCGGGAATTTCTGGGCGGCGGCATCTGGGTAAAATGAGTCCGAAAAGGAGGTTTTTTAGATTATGTTATATCTCGGATGTCACCTTTCCATCGCGAAGGGTTATTATAAAGCAGCTCAGGAGGCTGTTTCCATCGGCGCCAATACGTTTCAGTTTTTTACGAGAAATCCCCGGGGCGGCAATGCGAAGGCTATCGATGAAAAAGATATCGAAAAAGCGAAGGCATTGATGAGGGAACACGATTTTGGCCCGCTGCTGGCGCATGCGCCGTATACGATGAATCTGTGCTCCGCAAAAGAGGACGTCAGAGAGTTCGCATTGAATGTGCTCAGGGAAGATGTTGATAAAATGAAATACCTGCCGGAGGCGAGGCTGTTGTTTCATCCGGGCAGTCATGTGGGCCAGGGCGTCGAGCAGGGCATACAGTACATCGTCAATGCGCTGAATCAGGTGATCATCGACGACGACGGGCCTATCGTTCTCTTGGAGGGCATGGCGGGTAAGGGCAGCGAGATCGGCCGGAGCTTTGACGAGATTGCTCAGATTATCCAGGGCGTGAAACATAATAAAAAGCTGGGGATCTGCATCGATACCTGTCATATGCATTCCGCGGGGTATGACGTCGTCGATGATTTGGACGGTGTACTGGCTGAATTAGATGAAAAGATCGGCATCGAAAAGATCGGCGGCGTTCACCTCAACGACAATATGAACGGTCTGGCTTGCTATAAGGACAGACATGCGAAGATCGGCGAGGGAAGCATCGGACTGGACGCCGTCTGCCGGGTAGTCATGCATGAAAAGCTGAACGGTCTTCCATTTAATTTGGAAACGCCGAATGAACTGCCGGGATATGCGGCAGAGATTCGGATGATAAGAGAAAAGACAGGAGAATTATTGTAGGCGCATATTATGCGCCTCTTTTCGCGGAGAGAGATAATCGAAGGGAAGCGATATGGACTATTTGAAAAATTTAAACGAGAAGCAAAGAGAAGCGGCGATGCACACCGAAGGCCCGCTTCTGATTCTGGCGGGAGCGGGGAGCGGCAAGACCAGCACCATGACGCGCAGGATCGCATATATGATCATGGAGCGGGGAATTTCCCCCTATTCTATTCTGGCTGTAACCTTTACGAATAAAGCGGCCCGCGAGATGAAGGAACGTGTGGAAACTCTCGTAGGTACGGGCATGAATATGTGGATTATGACATTCCATTCGGCGTGTCTTCGGATTCTCCGCATGAATGCGGACAGGATCGGATATACGCGGGATTTTACCATATACGATCCGGTGGATCAGAAGACGGTGATCAAATCGTTGGTTAAGGCGGAAGGCGCAGACGATAAGATTTTCACGCCGAATTATGTGCTCGGCGTCATCAGCGACGCGAAAGAGCACGGCGTCGACAGCAGGGAATTTGCGGAAAACGCCGGCGGCTATAAAGAGAGAATTACGGCGAAGCTCTATCGGGGTTACGAGGAGACTCTGAAGAAAAATAACGCTATGGATTTCGACGATCTCATCTGGAAGACGGTAAAGCTGCTTGAGACAGATGAGGAGACGCTGGAATATTATCGTCAGAAATTCAGATACATAATGGTGGACGAATATCAGGATACTAACTATATGCAGTATCGTATCGTTCGCCTGTTGGCAGAACAGCACAGAAATATCTGCGTGGTAGGCGACGACGATCAGTGCATCTATCAATGGAGAGGCGCAGATATTAGAAACATTCTCTCTTTTGAAAAGGATTTTCCCGGCACAAAGGTGGTCAAGCTGGAGCAGAATTACCGTTCCAGCGGCAATATTCTGAAAGCGGCTCATTCGGTCATTCGCAACAATCGCGGCAGAAAGGACAAAGAGCTGTGGACCGAAGCGGAAGACGGCAGCCCAATCATGTATCGGCGTTTGGATACGGAAAAGACAGAGGCTGCTTACGTGGCGCATGAAATCGGCCGGAAAATGACGAGCGGAAGGAAGTATTCGGATTTTGCCGTGCTCTACCGCACGAATGTGCAGTCCAGAAACTTTGAAGAAGCTTTTATGGCGGCGGAAATTCCCTATCGTGTGTTGGGCGGCACAAAGTTTTACGACCGAAAAGAGATCAAAGATATGATGGCGTATTTGAGACTGGTTCTCAATCCTGCCGACGATCTGTCTTTTGTGAGAATTATAAATGAGCCGAAGCGAAGCGTAGGAGCCAAGACGCTGGAAAAGCTTCAGATTCTCGCGGATCAGAGGCAGGTCAGCCTCTTCGAGCTTCTGACAGACGACGAGGTCATCGACGGTCTGTCTGCCAAGGCGGCGTCAGGGCTTCATTCTCTCATCCGTCTTCTGGCGGAATGCCACGGGAATCACGATGAGATGAAGGTCAGCGATATCTACGATAAGCTTCTGGTACAGAGCGGTTATCTGAAAGCGCTGGAAGATATGAAAACGGTGGAAGCCGAGGGAAGAATCGAAAATCTGCTGGAGTTTAAATCTGCCATGTACGATAGTGAAGAAGAAAATCCTCAGCTTTCTCTTTCGGAGTTTTTGGAAAGTGTGGCGTTGGTGGCCGATATCGACAATCATGAACCCGAGGAGAACGCCGTGGTGCTGATGACGCTTCACAGCGCTAAGGGACTGGAATTTCCGGTGGTCTTCATGCCCGGTATGGAAGACGGTCTCTTTCCCGGCTGGCGTTCTTTGGATTCGTCGGAAGGGATCGAGGAGGAGCGCAGACTGTGTTATGTGGGGATCACCCGTGCGAAGGAGAGTCTCTATTTGACCAGCGCCGTAGCGAGGACGATCTACGGCAGAACCGATTTTACAAGGGAATCCCAGTTTTTGAAGGAATTGGATCGAGGACTCTTTGACGAAGCGGCCGATCCGCTGGGAAAAAACAGCTATCAGGACGGCGGCGGGAATATCGAGGCGCAGCCGAAGAAACGCTACAGCACGATGAATAAGCCCTTTGACCAACTGAAGTATATCAGGCAGAACACGTCGGATCTGGCCAAGAGTGCGGCGGCAGGCGGCTCGGATCTGGAAGAGGGGAATCGGGTACGCCATCCGAAATTCGGAGAAGGTATGATCATTTCCTTGAAAAACGGCGCTGTTACTGTCGCGTTTGATGCCGTGGGAATCAAAAAGCTCGCCTTGGATTTCGCACCTCTGACGAAAATTTAGAGTGATAAGCGGGAATTCCCCGCAAATTCAATTGCCCGGCAGTTCGCAGGGCAGCTGCAGGCTCCGCCCTCTAAGGCGTTAGCCGCAGGGCGGGGGGGGAAAAAAAATTGGCATGCTGCGATGGCGAGGAGTATAATTTCGATGAGAAAAAAAGATGCGAAGCTCCGCATGGAGGAGCTTGCAAAATTATTAGAATATCATAATGATAAGTATTTTAATCAGGATGCGCCTGAAATTTCCGACCACGAGTTCGATCAGCTTTCTTTGGAGCTGCGGGCGCTGGAAGGAGAATTTCCGGATCTGGCAGAGAAAGATTCTCCGACGAAACGCGTGGGAGGAACGGCGAAGCGCACGGCGGGTGTTTTAGTCCGTCATCGGGTGCCGATGCTGTCTATTCAGGACGTTTTCAGCCGCGAAGAAGTAGAAAAATGGGTTGCCGATATGCGAGAGAAGTTGGGGGAGGATACGGAATTTCTCGTAGAGACGAAAATCGACGGTCTTTCTTTAGCTCTGCGGTATGAAAACGGCACGCTGGTCACGGCGCTGACGCGAGGCGACGGCAGAGAGCAGGGCGAAGACGTGACGGAAAATGCCAGAGTGATCGGGGATGTGAGGACAGTGATCGAGGATGGACCGGAATATCTGGAGCTGCGAGGGGAAGTCTATATGGAAAACGCCGCCTTTGAAGCGGTGAATGAGCAGCAGGAAATACTGGGAAAGAAGCCTTTTGCCAATCCGAGAAACTGTGCTGCGGGAACGCTGCGTCAGCTGGACAGCGGGGTTACGGAACGGCGCGGATTATCTCTGTTTGTCTTCAATCTGCAGGATGCAAGAGGGATTTCTTTTGAGACTCACGAGGAAGTATACCATTATCTGAAAAAAAAGAAAATTAAAGTAATTGATCACTATTTCGTCTGCAGAACGGAGGAGGAAATCTGGGACGCCATCGAAAAGATCGGAGCCATGCGGGGCGATTTGCCTTATGATATCGATGGGGCGGTGGTAAAGCTCAATCGCTTGAGCGATCGTGAAAAATGTCCGGATACCAGCAAAAACGCAGGATTTATGGTGGCTTATAAGTATCCTCCGGAGGAAAAAGAGAGCGTCGTCAGAGATATCGAGCTTTCCGTGGGAAGAACGGGCAGAGTGACGCCGACGGCCATTTTTGATCCTGTTCGGCTCTGCGGTACGACGGTATCCAGAGCTACGCTTCATAATCAGGACTATATCGATGATCTCGACGTGGGGATCGGAGATACGGTGGCGGTATATAAATCGGGTGAGATCATTCCTAAAGTACGGATGGTGGTGAAAGAAAAGCGGCCGGCAGGCACGCGTAAATTTGAGATTCCAGACAGATGTCCTGTCTGCGGAGCTCCGGTAGTCCGGGATGAAGATACGGCTGACATGCGTTGTACGGGGGCGGACTGTCCTGCGCAGCTGGAGCGTCATATCGTCAATTTCGTGGGGCGCGACGCTATGGATATCAAAGGCTTCGGCGAGGTTTATGTGAGGGAGCTGATCGCGGAAGGTTTTATTTCAGATATCGCCGATATTTTTCGATTGAAAGAGCATCGGGAAAAACTCATCGAATTAGGTATAATCGGTAAAGAAAAAAATACCGATAAGCTGCTGAAAGCCATCGAGGATGCGAAAAAAAATCCGCCGTATCAGCTGATGACGGGATTCGGCATACCGAATGTGGGAAAAGCGGCGGCAAAGTCGATTATACGTCATTTCGGCAGTATCGAGGCGGTAGCACAAGCCTCTGAGGAAGCTCTCGTTCAGGTTGACGACGTGGGCGAGATTACAGCGAAAGCGGTTTGCAGCTATTTTACCAGCGAACGGAATCGGGATATTCTGCGCCGCCTGGAGGAAGAAGGTGTCAATACATCGCTGTCGGAAGAGGAAATGGCAGAAAACAGCGGGGAAGCACAGAAATTTTCGGGTCTTACTTTTGTCATTACAGGAACACTTCCGTCCATGGATCGAAAGGAAGCGGCAGCTCTCATCGAAAAATACGGCGGTAAGGTCAGCGGCAGCGTATCGAAGAAAACGAATTATCTGCTGGCCGGGGAAGCGGCGGGAAGCAAGCTGGCGAAAGCACAATCCCTGGGCGTTGCAGTGATCGGTGAAGCGGAGCTTTTGGAAATGTTGACACTGGCTCACACCGGAACACACAAATCCCCGCTTTAGATGATTTGCAGTAATATAAGAATGGTGTTGAGGTCAGAACCGCGCTTTTTCAAAAAACAGGGATTCTGAAAATTAGACCCCGGTATCATAGAATAAAAAACGGAGTAAAAGATGGACTACATAGAAACAGCAAAAGCAACGAAAACATCGGAATTGGCAAAAGCGAGAACAGCGGCGGCAGAGACTGTCCGGGAGGACGGAGCAGCAGCGGAAATAAAAGCGGCAGAAATGACAGATGCAGAGGAAAAGGTAAAGACTGTGAAAGAGGAAACAGAAGAGTCAAAAGAGGAAAAAAAGAAGACTGGATGGAACAGCCTTACAGAACATGAAAAGGCTTCCGTCATGAGTTATGCCGAAGGTTATATGTCCTTTTTAGATGCAGCGAAAACAGAACGGGAAGCGGTAAAGGTGATCAGAGAAATGGCGGATGCCCGCGGATTTCGCGAAATCGGAACGGTGAATGATCTGAAACCAGGGGACAAGGTCTATGGAATCAATAAAGACAAGTCGATCTATCTGGCGGTGCTGGGAGAAAGAAATCTGACAGAAGGAATTCACGCTATCGGAGCGCATATCGACGCGCCTCGTCTGGATCTGAAGCAGAATCCTCTTTATGAGGACAGTGGCTTTGCTCTTTTTAAGACGCATTATTACGGCGGTATTAAAAAGTACCAATGGACCGCGCTTCCTTTGGCGCTGCACGGCGTCGTCGTTTTAACGGACGGGACGAAGATCGATATCAGCATCGGAGAAGATCCGAAGGATCCCGTTTTTGTCATTACGGATTTGCTGCCTCATCTTTCCGCAAAACAAAACGCGAAAAAACTGGGCGAAGGCGTGCCCGGAGAAAAGCTCAATATTATTATAGGTTCTCTGCCTCTGGAAAATGCGGAGACCGACAGCGTGAAAAAGAATATTCTGGCGATATTAAAAGAAAAATACGGTATGGAAGAAGAGGACTTCCGCAGTGCGGAAATCGAAGCAGTTCCTGCGGTAAAAGCGCGTTCTTTAGGGTTGGACCGCAGCATGGTAGCGGCTTATGGACAGGATGACAGAATCTGCACGTATCCTGCGCTCACAGCGCTTTTTGAACTGGAAAGCGCGCCGGAAAAGACGGCTGTCTGTATTTTTACAGATAAAGAAGAAATAGGGAGCGTTGGAAATACAGGTATGGAATCCCATAATTTTGAACTGTTTCTCATGGATCTTTTGGAGAAGAGCGGCATCGTCAATCCTTATGCGCTTCAGCGGCTGCTCTCGGCGTCCCGGGCGCTTTCGGCCGATGTGACAGCGGCTTACGATCCTACCTATCCGGAAGTGATGGAAAAATACAATGCTGCGTATATGGGCAAAGGGATCAGCATTAAAAAATATACAGGCGCTCGCGGAAAATCGGGAGCTTCAGATGCGAATGCTGAATTTGTAGCATATATCAGAGGTGTTTTCGAAGCCGCCGGCGTGGCGTATCAGTCGTCGGAAATGGGCAAGGTAGATGAAGGCGGCGGCGGTACGATTGCGTTTATTCTGGCCAATCGGGGTATGGATGTTCTGGACTGCGGCGTTCCCGTCCATTCTATGCATTCCCCTTACGAGTCGGCTGGGAAATACGATATTTATATGGCATTCAAGGCATATAAAGCATTTTTCGGCAGTATGTAATATAGGAGGGTTTTATGTCTGACAGAGTAAAAATCACATGGTTCGGTCACGCCTGCTTTAAAATCGAGTGCGGCGGGCACAGTATCGCCATCGATCCATATAGGGAGGTTCCCGGCTATCCGGAGCTTTCTCTGGAAGCGGGTTCTGTATGCTGCAGCCATACGCAGCACGATGATCACGGATATACGGAAGCGGTCAGGATCGTCGAGGAGAAAGGCGAATCTCCGTTTTCTGTCCGTACCGTGGACTGTTTCCACGATCCTGAGGGCGGAGCGCTTCGAGGAGAAAATAAGATTACCATCGTCGAGGCGGCTGGAAAGCGAATTGCGCATTGCGGCGATCTGGGACATCTGCTCAGCGAAGAACAGCTCAGGGCTTTGGGAGCCTGCGATGTGATGATGATTCCTGTAGGCGGATATTTTACAGTGGACGCCATGGGTGCGAAGCAGATCGTCGATGCGGCGGATCCCATCGTGGTGATTCCGATGCACTATAGAACGGGAAACATCGGTTTTGACGTTTTAACGGAAGTCGATGAATTTCTGAAATTGTGTACAGACCGTACAATCGTTTCGATAAGCGGTTCAGATTTTGAAGTCGACGACAGCAAAGAGCGGCGCACCGTCGTTTTGGAATTTTGAAAATGACGTCTGCGCGGCAGAAAACCGCGTTGGAAAGGGCTGTACGATATGTCGCAGGAAAGAAAAAATACGCTTTTTTTACAGGGAACGATATTGGCGTGTGCCGGTATTCTCACCAAAATCATAGGATTTGTCTATCGGGTTCCCATGGCAAATTTTCTGGGAGATCAAGGAAACGGCATTTATTCCGTGGCCTTTGGAATCTATAATATCGCGTTGACGCTGTCTTCCTACAGTCTGCCGCTGGCGGTATCGAAGCTGGTTTCGTACCGGACGGCAAAAAATGAACATAAAAATGCACGGCGAGTCTTTCGGGATGCGCTGCTCTTTGCGGTCATCGTAGGCGCTGCAGCCTGTATTTTACTGTATATGGGTGCAGACGCTCTGGAAGAGCTCTATCACAGACCGGGGCTGGCGAAACCTCTGCGGATTTTGGCTCCCACCACGTTTGTAGTAGCGATTCTCGGAGTATTTCGGGGATTTTTTCAGGGCCATGGAAACATGGTACCTACAGCGATCTCTCAGATTGCGGAGCAGATTGTCAACGCAGTGATAAGTGTCATCGCCACATGGCAGTTTATGAAGATTTACGCGTCTTCTTCGGAGGTTTACGCTTACGGAGCTGCCGGAGGAACTCTCGGAACGCTGGCGGGAGCTGTCACGGCGCTGCTTCTGTTTTTCTGGATGTTCTGGCTGATGCGGGGAACGCTGCGGCGCAGGCAGCAGCGGGATCGCTCGCGCAGGGAATCGGACGTTCGTATCGCCGGAGAGCTGATTCTCACCGTCATTCCAGTGATATTGAGCCAGACGATATATCAGATCGGTTATACCATCGACGATCTGCTCTTCGGAAATATCATGGCGGACAAAGGCTTCAGCGATGCGGTGATCAGTTCGCTGCAGGGCGTTTTCAATACGCAGTATAATCAGCTTATCAATCTGCCGGTAGCGGTAGCTACAGCTATGGCAGCTTCAACTCTGCCCAGCATCGTCCGCGCAGGCGTACAGGGCGGACGGGAAGAAGTCAGCAGGAAAATCGAATCTGTGGTAAAATTCAATATGGTGATCGCTTTTCCGTCGGCTGTTGGGCTTGCAGTGTTGGGAAAGCCTATCGTGAAGCTGCTGTTTCCGAGGCTTACGGAGTATCAGGATCTGGCGGGATATCTGCTTTTGACAGGTTCGTCGGCTGTCGTCTTTTATGCGCTTTCGACGATTACCACTTCCATCCTTCAAGGGCAGAATTTTATGCGTCTGCCGGTAATTCACTCAGGCGTTTCTCTGGCGATTCATGTAGCAGTCGTCTATTGGCTGCTGAAATATACGGATTTGGGCGTTTATGGACTGATCGTGGGAAATGTATCTTTTCCGATCGTCGTAAGTCTCTTAAATATGCGGTCGGTGAGAATAAAATTGGGGCATAGATGGAATGTGCGAAGTACTTTTGGAATTCCGCTGGCAGCTTCGGCAGGAATGGGGGCTGTAGCGCTGTTCTTCTACAAGCTGATCAGCGCTGTGCTGCCGCTGGAAGTCATAGCGCTCTTTGTGAGTATCGTAGCGGCTGTTTTATCTTACGCTTTTCTGATTTTAAAGCTCCGATGTTTTACGCGGCAGGAACTGTTGGAGCTGCCGATGGGCGGCCGGCTGGTTCGGCTGGCCCGGATGAAGTAAGCGCAGCAAGAGAAAAACGGAAAAGACAAGTCTGGTATTTGATTCATTGAGGTGAGAACGCCCTGTCTGTCCATAGGGGAATGTCAAATGGTTTTGAAAGAGGTCAAAGGAGGAAAATGTTAGATTTTTTAGGGGCGAGCTACGCCGGAAAAATAATAGCGACGATGCTCATGTCTATGGTTCCTATCGTGGAACTGCGGGGAGGGATTCCCTTCGGCGTGGCGATGGGGCTGCCGCCGGGAACAGCGATGATTTCAGCGATAATCGGAAATATCATTCCCATTCCTTTTATCATACTTTTTATAAAGAAAATCTTTCATTGGATGAGGCGGTTTGCTCCTCTGGAAAGAATCGTTGAATATTTTGAGACAAAAGCGGAGAATAAAAGCGACAGGGTGACGAAATATAAAAAATTCGGTCTCTGTCTTTTCGTTGCAATTCCGCTGCCGGGTACGGGAGCCTGGATGGGAGCGCTGATCGCAGCGATTTTGGATATGAAGCTGAAGGACGCTTTTCCTGTGGTTTTGCTGGGAATTGTTATCGCCAGCGTTCTCGTGACGGGAATTACTTACGGATTTGTTTCTATATTCTGATGCGGGTGATGCGGGTCTTTTCGAGGGAGGAAAGAGACGAGTATGAAAATGTATAAGGTCTTCATCGTGGAGGATGACGCGGTCATCGCCAGGCCGGTTCGGTCTCATATCGAAGCCTGGGGATGTGAAGTGAAGACGGCCGGGGATTTTAAAGATGTGCTGGGAGAGTTTGCCGCTTTCGATCCTCATCTGGTGCTGATGGATATCACGCTGCCTTTTTTCGACGGCTATCATTGGTGCGGCGAGATCAGAAAAATATCAAAGGTACCGATTATTTTCCTCTCTTCTGCATCGGATAATATGAATATCGTCATGGCCGTCAGTATGGGAGCCGATGATTTTATCGCCAAGCCCTTCGATCTCAGTGTTCTGACGGCCAAAGTGCAGGCGCGGCTCTTCTGAGTTTTTTCCTATTGGCGGCGGGAGCGGTGACAGGTTTTTTCTCTTATTACCGTCAGCATTGCGCTCTATGGGAATTAAAATCGCGGATCACACT
>CAZGBL010000024.1:13275-14334 GCA_964523955.1 uncultured Oscillospiraceae bacterium
TCTCTTATTACCGTCAGCATTGCGCTCTATGGGAATTAAAATCGCGGATCACACTGGATTCCGATTGCCTCCCTTCTCCGAAAAATCAAATCGAAGCCGACTACAGTCAATTGATCGATATCGTTTTGCGGGACAGAGCGGCTCAGGTTTCCAAGGCAGATGCGTTTCGTTCTGGCATGACGGATTATTATACGACCTGGGTACATCAGATCAAGACGCCGCTTTCCGCCATGCGCATTATGCTTCAGAGCGGATTGCCCGAAGAATTGGAAGAAACGGAATTTGCATGGGAATCCATGAGGGATGAGCTTCTGGACGAGCTTCTGAAGACGGAGCAGTATGTGGATATGGCGCTGCAGTATTTGCGGCTGGATTCGGAGAGCAGCGATTTCGTCTTCCGGGAATACGATTTGGATGATATCATTCGTCAAGCGGTGCGAAAGTTTTCAGGTATGTTTATCAGAAAGCGAATTATGTTGGATTATACGGAGACGGGAATCTGCGCTGTAACCGATGAAAAATGGCTTCTCTTCGTCATCGAGCAGATCCTCTCTAACGCGCTGAAATACACGTCGTCGGGCACTATCTCTGTCTATGCGGAGCGCGGCTCTGTTGGTGGCCGCAGCCGGTCAGGCAGCTCAGGAAGCCATACCTCTGTTTATGCGGAGCGCGGCTCTGTTCCGAGGTATGAAAAGCGGAAGCCGAGAGAGAGGAAATTTCCGGATGAACCTGACAGCGGCGAGTCTGAGCAGGACAGCAGGAAGGAAGTCCAGTCTCATACGCTGGTTATCGCAGATACGGGCGTCGGTATCGCTCCGGAGGATCTGCATCGAGTCTTTGAGAAAGGGTTTACCGGATATAACGGCAGGGCATATAAGAAATCTACCGGGTTAGGCCTTTATCTTTGCAAGCGGATTTTAGACAAGCTGTCTCATTCCATTGAGATCGAATCGGAGCCGGGCAGGGGTACAAAGGTAAAGATCGGGCTTGAAAGGTATGAGCTGGGGCAGGAATAAATGGAGGAACGACAGGTTTTATGGTCAATTTATTCCGGTTTTC
>CAZGBL010000024.1:14434-17742 GCA_964523955.1 uncultured Oscillospiraceae bacterium
TCGGGAAAGAAGTACCGTGAAATGAGCATGCTTTTAGCTCCCATAGCGCGCAAATTAGGGATTACGAACCTTTTGCAGAAATATCCATACGAGGTTTCAGGGGGACAGAAACAGCGGGCTGCCGTAGCCAGGGCGGTGATCACCCAGCCGAAGCTCATTCTCGCTGACGAGCCTACGGGCGCGCTGGATTCCCGCTCGGCGGACGAGCTTCTGGATCTCTTTTCCGGATTGAATGAGGAGGGGCAGACGATTCTGATGGTGACGCATTCAGTCAAGGCGGCCAGCCGTGCAAGGCGCGTTCTGTTTATAAAGGACGGCGAAGTGTTTCACCAGATTTACAAGGCGAACAGAAGCGATGAGGAGATGTATCAGATTATTTCCGATACGCTCACAGTGCTTGCAACAGGTGGTGATCGAGAATGAAGAATCATTTTTATCTGCGTCTGGCGATGGGGAATATCAGAAAGAATGGAAAATTTTATCTTCCTTTTCTGTTAACCTGCGTTGCGGCGGCAGCTATGTTTTTTAACATGTGCAGCATATTGGGGAACGACACCTTAGTGAAGAGTATGGATACGCAGTATCTGTTACAGCTGGGCGTCGTCGTCATCGCAATTTTTTCGGTGATTTTTCTCTTTTATACCAACAGCTTTCTGATCAAGCGCCGAAAAAAGGAACTTGCTTTGTATAATATTTTTGGAATGGAAAAGCGCCATATCGGCCGTATGCTGGCGTGGGAAAACGTTATATCGGCAGTGATCAGTATCGGAGCCGGAACACTGCTGGGTATGCTTTTTGATCGCCTCATGTTTTTGGTTCTCATCAAAATGCTTCGTCTGGAGAGGGTGGCGTACAGCTTCAGCAGCAGTCCTGTATGGATGACCATGGCGCTATTCGGCGGAATCTTCGTGCTGATTTTTATTTCCGATGTGGCCAGAATACAGAAATCGAGACCGGCGGAGCTTCTGCGGGGAGCGAGCGCCGGAGAAAAGGAACCGAAGAGCCGAATCCTTCTTGCGGTTTTCGGGTTTCTCTGTCTGGCTTCAGGTTACGGTTTGGCGGTCAGCCAGAGAGGAATTTCCGCATTTGAAATGTTCTTTATCGCAGTTCTTCTCGTCATCGTCGGAACTTATTGTCTTTTTACAGCGGGGACCATCGCGGTTCTTAAATTGGTGCGCAGAAATAAAAATTACTACTATCAGCCGAAGCATTTCATCTCTGTTTCAGGAATGATGTATCGAATGAGGCAGAATGCAGTTGGGCTTGCCAATATCTGTATTCTATCCACTATCGTGCTCGTCATGCTTTCCAGTACCGTCAGCATGTATGCGGGAATGAATAATATCATAGAAAACAGATATCCCTTTGACGTCGAAGCGAGTTATATTTCAGAGGAGGGAGCGGCAGTGCAGGCGGCGGAGGAGATACGCGATACCGCAGGGGAACTCGGTCTCGATGTAAAAAACTACATTTCTTATGAACATCTTTCGGTAGCTTTTCTGAAAAATGGAAGTGTTTTTTCTAAAGGGGCGGATGACTCCAGTATGAAGGACGCCGCTATGATTATATTTCTCACGCCGAAATCTTATCTGAATCTGACAGGCCGCCAGACGGAGCTGGCCGATGATGAAATCCTGATCTACAATGTTTCAAAGGCGAAATCCAGCGCTCGTTTCGGAGAGGGCGACACTCTCGATATACTGGGCGTAAAGCTGACGGTTAAAGAGCAGTTGGGAGATCATCCCGTTCGGTGGGATTCCGTTTATCCCATCGACGACGTTTATTATATCGTCTTGAGCGGCGATGAAATGATGAAAGAAATCGACCGCCTGCAGTCGGAGGCGTATGAAAACAGCCGCAGCACGCTGCTGCGCGAGATTCGCTTCGATCTTTCAGGGACAGACGAACAGCAGGAGGAATTCTGCGAAGTGATCAAGGAGAAAAAAGAGCAGTGGCAGGAGGCGTCAGAGGCGTCAAAAGCTGCGGGACAACCGGATGCGTCCGAGTATCCGATTCAGTCTATCGGGTCAAAAGCGGGATCTATCAGCAGGTTTTATTCGCTGTATGGAGGATTTCTGTTTATCGGCGTTTTCCTGGGAATCCTCTTCATCGTGGCCACTGTATTGATCATATATTACAAACAGATCATCGAGGGATATGAAGATAAGGAACGTTTTGAAATCATGAGAAAAGTGGGATTGGGAAGGTCAGAGATTAAATCGGCGGTTAAGAGTCAGATTTTGACGATGTTTTCCCTGCCGCTGGCGGTGGCTGTTGTCCATCTTGCCTTTGCATTTCCTATGGTGAAGCATATTCTGTCGCTGATGAGTCTGACGAATGTTTCTCTGTTTTTCGTTTGCACCGCAGCGGTGGTATGTATCTTTGCGGTGTGCTATGCTGCGGTGTACGGGCTGACGGCAAAAGCGTATTACAAGATTGTGAGTTAGAGTGATTGTGTGTTTTACCGTTCAGGCAGTCTGTTATTTTCCAGTTAAGGGAGCGGCAAATCTCGCCACTCCCTTAGGCTGAGCAAGTTAATGCGGTTTTTACGATACAATTTAGACTTTACATGAAATTTGGGGGAGCTTCCGCAGATGAGCTTTTATTTTTTCCTAAAATTCCTTGTTTTCTATGATTTTTATGCTGATCCTCTCAGATATGAACAGGCATACTGCCGCAGCCGCCAGACAGCTTAAACTGAAGGTGAGTAAGGAGACGGACTGCAGAGCGTCGAACATCGAGAGAATATCAATATCGAGCATTCCTAAGAGCTTGACGGCGATATAGCTGATGAGCGAGGCGATAAATATAGCGAGGAACATGGCGATCGTTCCTCTGTTTCCGCCGTATTTCAGCTGTACCGGAAGCATGACAGATACGATGATAAAAAATACTGCAGCGATGATCAAAGCCGCAAAAATATAGTCGCTGATGGTCATATCGGAATCTCTGACGAAATCGCAGATTGCCGAAATAACCGTGGATATGAGCCACGAGCTGCCTCCGGCAAAGAGCGTGAACAGATATTTTTCTCTTACATAGTCCTTTCTTAGGAAAGGCAGTGTAAAGAGAAAGGCGTTCCCGTTATCGTACTCGTCATAGGAAATGGTGCTGATGACAAATATCGTGCCGACGAAGGTAGCGTAGCCGATAGCGGCCATAGCGGCAATGTCGGTAAAAAGATAAAATATAATGACAGCGCCGAATATGGCGATAAAGCTTTTTTGATTTTTTATCAGTTTTAAATCTTTAACAAAAAGTCCTTTCACAGATATCATCCTCCTCATGTAACAAGATATAACGAGTGC
>CAZGBL010000025.1:0-6685 GCA_964523955.1 uncultured Oscillospiraceae bacterium
ATCCTGAACCTTGTTGAACGCTTCGCGGAACATGGCGTTGTGAGCTTCTTCCCTAATAAAATCCGTAATTTCCGTCATCATAAAGCAGCGCAAACAGCTTTAGCGCAAATTCGCAAATACGAATACATTCCTCTGCGCTGAAGTCTCCCTTCTGCTGCCTTCCATCGACGGCATAAACTGCAGCAGGCAAAAATTTTCGGCTGAATTCACTATTTACTGTTCAAATACATACAACAGGACACGCGCTTATCCTGACACTCATTATATGAAAACCGCACGTAATCGTACAATGACGGTTCCGTTTAATTTAAGTTGAATAAATAAACGAGAGGTTTAATCGATATATCGTTCCCACGGAGCGGCGCTTCCTGAGATATCTTCTCTGTTATTCCGCTCTATCGTCGTCACAATTCAAAGACGGTGATTCCTCGCAACCACTCGCTGCGCGTACTCGGGACTTTCACCCGTTAAAGCGCGCCCATAGTGCGTAAACCAAAAAGAGAGCACCACAAAATCACATTTTGTGATGCTCTCGTCTGAAGCTCTTATTTCTTATTTTTCTTCCTTAACCTTGATCTTAGCTGCCTTACCGGTTCTCTGTCTCATGTAGTTCAGCTTAGCTCTTCTTACAGCGCCGCGCTTCACAACTTCGATCTTTTCGATCATCGGAGAGTGAATAGGGAACGTCTTTTCTACGCCTACGCCGGAAGAGATCTTTCGCACTGTGAAAGTCTTTCCGAGACCACCGTTCTGAATCTTAAGAACAAAGCCCTCAAACATCTGAACTCTCTCTCTGTTTCCTTCCTTGATCTTAATGTATACCTTTAAAGTATCACCTACGTTAAATGCCGGAAGATCGTCTCTTTTGTAATCCTGTTCAATCGCTTCAATAATATTCATCTTAAATCCTCTTTCCTGCCGAAACGTTCTTGATATGAACAGAAGCGCTCTTCGCCGCCGTCAGACAGCTGCTTAAAATCGCTTTTCCTCTTTGCTCCTGTGCATGCCCTGTGCATGCCATACCAGCGGACCGCTCGCAAATCACTGATCCATAATATCACACGCTCCATAGAAAAGCAATATTTTTATGATCGTATGCGATTATTGTTAAAGCGGAGCGGAGTTCCTGACAAGCTCACTTGTCAGGAACTCCGCTCCGCTTTAAAAGGTAACTTCTCTGTTTAGAAAATCGTCTTCGGCGATTCAGCCAGATTCTTGTAAGTCTCGTATCTGCCCTTTGCGTTTTCCTCTGCCATCTCGAAGAGTTCTTCTGCAATATCAGGGAACGCCGTCGTGAGCTGCGAGTAACGAACCTCACCCATGAGGAAGTCTCTGAAGCTTGCCGTCGGTTCCTTAGAATCGAGAATGAACGGATTTGCTCCTTCCTTCTTGAGGTCAGGATTGTATCTGTAAAGATGCCAGTAACCGGCCTGGACGGCGTCTTTCATAACTTCCTGAGCCTTGTTCATACCCTTCTTAATGCCGTGGTTGATGCAAGGAGCATACGCGATGATCAGGGAAGGTCCCTCATACGCTTCCGCTTCCTTAATCGTCTTAAGGAACTGGTTTCTGTCAGCGCCCATAGCTACCTGAGCTACATAAACATAGCCATAACTCATAGCGATGAGGCCCAGATCCTTTTTCTTTGTCCTCTTTCCGGATGCGGCGAACATCGCAATAGCGGCTGCAGGCGTCGCTTTTGAGGACTGACCGCCGGTGTTGGAATACACTTCCGTATCGAATACCACAATATTTACATTTTCGCCGGAAGCCAGTACGTGATCGAGACCGCCGTAACCGATATCATAAGCCCATCCGTCGCCGCCGAACATCCAGATACTTCTCTTAGCGGCGTAATCTTTTCTGAGGAGAATTTCTTCGATAGCCGCAGCCTCTTCGCCGCTTGCAGATGCTGCTTCCAGAGCCGGAATGAGTTTATCCGTCGCCGCTCTGTTCGCTTCTCTGTCGTCAAATGTATCAAGATATTCCACAACTGCCGCCTTAACCTCGTCAGATACATTCATGGCTGCCAGCTTTTCAGCGCTTTCCTTAATTTTCGATCTTATCTGCTTCGTAGCCACTGCCATACCCAGACCGAATTCAGCGTTGTCTTCGAATAAGGAATTCCCCCATGCCGGACCTCTGCCGTCGCAGTCGGTCGTATAAGGAGAGGATGGATAGGATGCGCCCCAGATGGAAGAACATCCCGTCGCATTAGCGATCATCATAGAATCACCGTAAAGCTGTGTGATAACTTTCGCATAAGGAGTTTCACCGCAGCCTGCACATGCGCCGGAAAATTCCAGATACGGTGTGCGGAACTGACTGTTCTTAACATTATCCGCAGGAATGCCCAGCTTTTCCTTGCTCTTAGCTGCAGCGTATTCCCAATTTGGAATCTGATCGCTCTGAGAAGCGATCGGCTTCATAACGAGAGACTTCGTCTTCGTCGGGCAGACATCTACGCAGACGCCGCATCCGAGACAATCTAACGGTGCAACCTGAATTCTGAATTCATAGTCTTCAAAGCCTTTGCCCTTTGTCGGAACGGTTTCAAAGCCTGCAGGCTTCGTATGGAGTTCAGATTTCTTTACGAGAATCGGGCGTACAGCCGCATGTGGACATACGAAGGAGCACTGATTACACTGAATACAGGTATCCTTGTTCCATTCAGGAACGTTTGTCGCAACGCCTCTCTTTTCATAGGCAGCGGTTCCCGGAGGAAGAATACCGTTGATATCTTCTGTAAACGCGCTGACAGGGAGATCGTTTCCTTCCTGCTTGGAAATAGGAACGAGTATTTTGCTGATGAACTCCGGTACATCTTTTTCTTCTGCTTTTTCGAGTTCCGCAGTAGCCCAGGAAGCAGGAATTTCGATCTTTTCAAATGCAGTAGCGCCCATATCTACCGCTTTATTGTTCATTTCGACGATGTCGTCACCCATAAATCCGTAATTCTTTACGATGGATTCCTTAAGATGAGCAATCGCTTCGTCCAGCGGAATTACATTGGTCAGAGCGAAGAACGCAGTCTGCATGATCATGTTGATTCTGTTGCCCAGACCGATTTCTTCACCGATCTTTACCGCGTTGATCGTATAGAAATTGATATCATTTTCTGCCAGATATCTCTTCATAGAACCAGGAAGATGTTCTTCGAGTTCATCCTTCTTCCACAGACAGTTGAGCAGGAAGGTGCCGCCCTTCTTCAATCCCTTGAGCATATCGTATTGATTTACATAGGCAGGATTATGACATGCCACAAAATCTGCAGTCGAAATCAGATATGTAGACTGAATCTTATTCTTTCCGAATCTCAGATGAGAAATCGTAATGCCGCCGGACTTCTTTGAGTCATAGCTGAAATATCCCTGTGCATAGAGATCTGTATTGTCTCCGATGATCTTGATCGCACTCTTGTTGGCGCCTACCGTACCGTCTGAGCCGAGACCCCAGAACATGCAGCGAATCGTGCCTTCCGGCTCTGTGGAAACGCCTTCCACCGTCGTCAGAGACTTATTTGTCACGTCGTCTACGATACCGATGGTAAAGTCAGTGATCGTATTGTCAGATTCGAGATTATTGAACACCGCCATGATCTGTCCCGGATTTGTATCCTTGGAAGCAAGGCCATATCTTCCGCCCACTACTTCCGGAGCGTTTTCTCTTCCGTAGAGCACCGACTTCACATCCAGATAAAGCGGTTCGCCTGCCGCGCCAGGTTCCTTTGTTCTGTCGAGCACCGCGATCTTTTTACATGATGCCGGAAGAACAGAGAGGAAATGCTTCGCAGAGAACGGTCTGTAAAGTCTTACTTTGATGAGTCCGACTTTCTTTCCTTCCTTTAACATAGCGTTAATCGTTTCCTCTGCAGTTTCACATACGGAACCCATAGCTACGATGACATATTCTGCATCAGGCGCGCCGACATAGTCGAACGGCTTATAATGTCTGCCGGTTTCTTTTGCTAATTCATCCATGTAATATTCTACAACGTCGGGAATAGAAGCGAAGTGGAGATTCTGAGCTTCTCTTCCCTGGAAGAATACATCCGGATTCTGAGCGGTGCCCAGTGTCTTCGGATGCTCCGGCGTCAGGGACTTTTGCCTGAATTCATTGACCGCATCCATATCGATCAGCTTTTTATAAACATCATAGTCGATGAGTTCGACCTTCTGAATTTCATGAGATGTCCTGAAACCGTCGAAGAAATGAAGGAACGGCGCTCTGCCCTTGATAGCTGCAAGATGCGCTACGCTGGCCAGGTCAACGATTTCCTGAACGGATGCGGACGCCAGCATCGCAAATCCAGTCTGTCTCGTAGCCATGACGTCAGAATGATCGCCGAAAATACTGAGTGTATGAGTAGAAAGAGCTCTTGCCGATACATGGAATACCGCCGGAAGAAGCTCTCCCGCGATTTTATACATATTTGGAATCATGAGGAGAAGGCCCTGGGAAGCCGTATAAGTGGTTGTCAGGGCACCTGATGCCAGGGAGCCGTGAACGGCACCTGCCGCGCCTCCTTCGGACTGCATTTCCACAACTTTTACTTTCTGTCCGAAGATGTTCTCTTTCCCATTGGCAGACCACTCATCTGTAACTTCTGCCATGACAGATGATGGTGTGATAGGATAGATGGCTGCAACTTCCGTAAATGCATAAGACACATGTGCGGCAGCCGTATTGCCATCCATTGTTTTCATCGTTTTCTGTGACATTTTGTTCTCCTTTAACTTTCTTATTTTATTAAACCTTTCAGTTTTAGTTTTAACAGGGCTCAGCCCAGCCCTCTCCATCAAACTTTCTCAGCTGATTTTTTAAGTGCAGATAAAACCCGCCGCTTTAAAGCGGAGGGAGATATCCAGCGCTTTTTATACCTCTAAGTGCTGACGGAAAAACAGCCTTACAGAAAAAAATTTTAATTTTTTTACTTCTGCCGATTGATCTGTCGGCAACTACTGTGAAACAGACCGGCATTTTTAGATATACCCTGCGCTCTTGGGCACTGTAATGCCTTAAAGTTCAAGGTGTATTACAATATGATAATGCAAGTTTTTGTTTAAGTCAATTTTGTTCGGCAAGTATACATTATTCAACTATATGTATTTCCTGCTATTTCATTTGTAGATAAAATACCGGAGTTTTTTACTCATTATTTCTATCCATTAAATGATCAATTTATTAAACCTTTCAAGGTTCTCATGGAAAGGTATGCTGCGATTCTGTCCAAACTCCATGCGCAATTTGCAATTTGCAATTTGCAATTCACGCTGCGTCCGTTATCGGCAGCTCATTTTTTACGCCGCTCGCGCCGCCTCTGGACATTGACGCCTAATATGCTTTCTATCAACTGCAGAATTTCTTCCTCTGTCTCGTCAAAAATGCAGATTCTGGCCGCTGCGCTGCACTGAGGCAGCCGCTTTCGGATTCGTTTGAAAAGATCTCGCCGATCTTGCGGTCTGTGAGACAAGAGTTCCATACGGCAGACGCTGCAGTCCGTAAGGATGGGGAACGTTTCCCCTTTACGGTCGCATAGAACGTAGCTTCCATCTCTGCAATAATACCGTTTTTCGCGTGTGGAACATTCCTTATTCCTTCTGCTTGCCGCGCCGACGACACAGTGCTCCGTATGCATCACGGGAATTCTCCCGTACACCGTTACTTCGCTGAAAAATCCATATGCCGATGACTCAGAAGATAACGAAGACAACATGCGCAGAATATCTTCATCCGACAGCTCATGAGACCATACTCCCCGATATATTCCCTTTGACGTCAATTCCGAAACGGCGTGAAGATTAAAAAGATGAAGATTTTCATCTGCCCAAAGCGGAAAAGCAAATCGTGAATTTTTTCCATTTTCTTTTTGAAACAGTGATATATGACCGCCGTTGGCGACGGATACAGCGGAAACACCGCCGCTCCGGCAAAATTCAGACAGTCTCGCCGCGTCCTGCTGGAGCTTTTTTTCGTCAAACCCCTTTATAATCGCCGGCAAATACGGAATCAAATTGACAGGTCTGATTTGCTCGTCATCCGATGTCATACGCTGTGAACGCAGCCTGCAGGAAAGGTCTTCAGCCCCTCGAATATACCATTCCGCGTTTTGAAGGAATTTACGATAAGGAATAAAGAAATCGAAAACCGGCGTTGCATCTAATTTCATTAATTCCATTTTTTTCATTCGTTCTAAAACAGCTGCAATTTTCGATCCGTTTTCTTCTGTATCATAAAAATAAAGAGAAATTCTGCTGCCTGTAAACTTTGATTCTTTCCCTTCTGCCTGCCGCAGCCGCGGATCCCTGGCAGCGCCGTTCTCATGCGATTTTTCACGAATACGAATCTCCGAATAGAGCGTTTCGGATGGTTCCGTACTGTTTTCGCCCACTGACACCGGAAGCCGGTCTGCAGGATCTGATTCCACGGATCCCGCGTGCCTGCCGCCGTACTTGCGCTCACTTTCATGAAAAAGCATCGCCTGAAGTCTTCGCTGCGTCAGAAGGGAGAGCGCATCTCTTCTCAGAGCGTTTAGCAGAGAGGCGGGGATCATGGGCATGCCAGTGATGTACACTTCAAGTTTATCCAAATAGTATGGTGTTCCTCCGGTTTTTTCCAACTGTTTCCGAATGGCAGCTTCGTCGGCAGGTCGTTTATCGGCGCGCTGCAGCGGTGTATCAGAGAC
>CAZGBL010000025.1:6785-9121 GCA_964523955.1 uncultured Oscillospiraceae bacterium
GCGGTGCGTCCGGTTCCTCTGACACAACGGCGCCATTTACGGAAACGGGATTCTGTCTCCTCCATAATCGGGAAGATACCTCCAAATTGGCCGGGCGTCCTTCTTCAACAGTGAGAGTCATATCTACCGGAAGAAACGGCGGTATTTTGCGATAGGATTCGGCAGCTTTTTTCATGAGCGCTTTATCCGTGACTTTAAATACAGGAGCTCCTGAAGGTATTTTACCGCTGAGATCGCCCACTGTCACGCTCTGTCCTGCGGAAGCCGACTTCAGTATGCTGCCCCGATCGTTCAAATAAGTCACGACATTTCCCCACGTCTCTGTACCGCTGCGAATCTCGATTCCATCGCCTATAGACAGTTCCTCCTCCAATTTCGCCGTGATATGACTTCGTTTCTGATCGCAGGCGATAACGCGTCCTATGTACACGCCCTGGTGTTTGGGGACATCATGCGCCATGAGGCGTTTCCCGCTTTCCCCGCGATAATAAGAGTCTGTCATACCGCCCCTGTTAAAGACAGAGAGAAGCTCCTTCCAATCCTCCGCTGAAATGCTCTGAGCTTCGCCGCAAGCCAACAGATCCAGATACTTGCGGTAGATCCGTGTCACAGTCGCCACATATTCCGGCGACTTCATCCGTCCTTCAATTTTCAGCGAACATACGCCGGCCTCTGCGATCTCTTGCAGATGATCGATGAGGCACATATCCGAAGGGCTGAGCAGATGTCGGCTCTTCCTTTGACTCTGCGGCGCGTCCTCTTTACAAAGGGTGTAAGGAAGCCGACAGGGCTGAGCACACGTTCCCCGGTTTCCGCTTCGCCCGCCGATGGCATAGCTCATATGACACTGCCCGGAGTATGCGATGCAGATGGCTCCATGGACAAAAATTTCGATTTCTCCTTGGCAAGCCCTGCAAATATGCCGTATTTCTCCGATCGAAAGTTCCCTGGACAGGATGACACGCTGAAATCCCGCACGATATGCCTCCTGAGCTCCTGCGGCATCGTATACCGTCCCCTGCGTGCTGAGATGAAATACAGCGTTCGGCATCCTCCGCATCAATTCTGCCGCCAGCCCGCGATCCTGAAGAATAAACGCATCCGCGCCATATTCCTTACACCGCTGCGCGAATCTGACGGCGTCCTCGAATTCTTCTTCTCTGACGAGGGTATTCAGCGTGACATGCACGCGTACGCCGTGTTCGTGAGCAAAGTGAATCGCCTCCTGAAGGGAGTCCTCTGTAAAGTTGTCCGCATTTATCCTGGCATTAAACGACGATCCGCTCAGATAAACGGCGTCTGCTCCGTTCGCTACGGCAGCTCTGAGCTGCTGATACCCTCCGGCAGGTACCAACAGTTCCGGTATTCTTTTCCATTCTGTTTTATTCATGATGTGCTCCATACCACCGGCTTTGCCGGCATATATCCGGCGCTTGTTATAGAACAAAATATGATCGACAAGATTTCAATAAAAAAGCGCAGCAGCATGCCGCGCCGTAAAAACTATCTTTCTTCGGTCTTTTTGATTTTTTTCGGCTTTTCCTTCCGCTCTTTTTCGGGATTGATAAAATAAGTTTCCAAAAGTCTCGCTGCCATGTACTTCGCCGCGTCTGCTTTCATAGCCAGGGACAGAATGAGAATAAACGTCTCCATCCTCTGATCATCGGCGATATCCGTATCCTCCAGCTGTCTGGAAATCGTATCGATGTCGCTGTCCACCTGAGCCGCCAGTTTGCTGACGTAATCCTCGTTGATCTTGCAGGCGGTATTGTAGAGAATGCCCGGATCGATGTCGTCATCGAACTCCGATTTATGATTTTCCACCAGAGGTTTCATCAGCAATTCGATCTCTTCTATTTTAAAGATCCCTTTCAGATAGATGATCATCGCCATCATCAGCATATGAGATTTTGTGTATTTTTTTCCTTCCGGCCGCGGAATCAGATCGTTTTTCGTGTAATTATTGATCATGGCCTTTGTAATGATGCCTTTGCCTTCAGACAGGCCCAGATCTTCAAACTGCGTGCGAAAGAACATCTCCGCCTGATCGACATACAGATCCAGATCCGGAATTTTCTCCTCAGGAAGGAGCGCAGATTTCTCCAATTTTTTAAACTGGGTTTTCGTATATTCTTCGTATCTCATTGTATTTCCTTTCAGAATCACATTCGATGCCTTTATCCAATTCTTTAAATTAGATTATATGGTTATCAAAACCACGTGTCAAGTTTTGTTTAAAACGGAATAAAGCTACAATAAATGTGCCTCTCCTAATTTCATCCGCTCCTGCTGTTTTCACAGTCTCGCCGCCGTCTTTCCATTTCTGCAGATGCTTT
>CAZGBL010000025.1:9221-17580 GCA_964523955.1 uncultured Oscillospiraceae bacterium
TTTTCGGCTTCTCACCATAATACTGATAATAGCAAGTCTCGATTCTGCCATTGTACAGCTTGCGTCTGCGGTCAGGCGTTCTCGGCATGAGATCCGTTTCGATCTGCCTGTCTGCCGTTATCACATAGGCGGACAGCGTGCGATCCTTTTCTAACAGTTCCTTTAAATGCGCATAAGATGCTTTCATAACATCCTTTTTTCCAATTCTCTCTCCGTACGGCGGATTGCAGATGATGACGGAATATTCTTCACCAGGCGCCACTTTTTCAAATGGCCTCACAGAAAAAGAAATGCAGTCGTCCACTCCTGCTTCCTCCGCGTTTTCACGGGCAGCAGCTACGGCTCTTCTGTCGATATCAGAAGCTTCTATCCTTATAGCTTTATCGTAGTCGATGGCTTCGTATGCCAGTTTTTTTTCTTCCTTCCAGATTTTCTGCGGTATACTGTCCCATTTTTGAGAGGCGAATTCGCGGTTCAGACCGGGCGCGATATTTCGCATATACATAGCGGCCTCGACAGCGATCGTTCCGGAACCGCAGAACGGATCGAGAAGAAGGCGCTCCGGATTCCAAAAACTGAGCTGAATCAAAGCGGCTGCCAGCGTTTCTTTTATAGGAGCTTCCACATTTTTCACGCGGTATCCTCTCTTATGAAGTCCCTTTCCGCTGGTGTCGATGGTCAGAGTTGCCCGATCCTTCAAAATTGTGACCTTAACCGTATACTCCGCGCCGGTTTCCGGAAAGGTATCCATCATATAACATTCTGACAGACGTTCGACGATGGCCTTTTTCACCGTCTTCTGACACGCCGGCTCGCTTCGCAGCGCTGATTTGACCGTAGTGCAGTTGACGGTAAATTTTCCATCCGGCGGTATCCACTCCTCCCATGCAAGTGCTTTCGTCTGCTGAAACAGATCTTCCGAAACAGCCGCGTCAAATTCTCCCATTTTAATAAGTACGCGGTCAGCGCATCTCAGATGCAGATTGGAACGTACAATTCCCCGCTCATCAGCGAGATATGTGATCTTCGCATCTTCCGATTTCAAGATTCGATACCCCAGATGTTCGATCTCGCGTTTGACGACGGCCTCTAATCCAAAAGTCGCCGTGGCGATCAGTTCTATTTTTGACAATTTATTCTCCCAGTATTTTCTTCCACTATCTATGGACAAACAAGGCTGCGCACGGTTCTTCAAAGACGATTTCAGCCCACCGACCGACGATAGAATGACTTGCGCGTGTTAAAGCGGAGCAAAGCTCCTGATAAGCTCCCTTGTCAAGGGCGACGCGAACGCTCTATTCTCCGAAGACGATCTTCGCCAGCGCCTTGCCGACGCCGCTGTTTTCATTTGTATCCGTAACGTAATCAGCCGCCGCCTTCAGCTCTTCTACCGCGTTAGCCACTGCCACTCCCACGCCTGCATACCTTATCATGCCGATATCATTCTTATTATCACCGAAGCTTATGATCTGATCCGGATAGATGCCTTTCATCTCAGCATAGCGAGCCAGAGCGATTCCCTTATCCACATCAGGTGCCGATATTTCAAAATTATCGCTGAACGAGCTGGTCACTGCGATATCCGACCGATCCGAAAATTTCTCTAAAAAGCGTTCGGCATCTCCTTCGTTGATGCATCGAACGCTGATTTTATACACGGGATCTTCTTCGGCGATCGCGGCAGGGTCAGAAACCTCTAACATGTCAAACCGTTCATCTTCCGGCAGCGATTCGTCCATCGCTTTTATGGCGTTGCTTTCGTATAAAAATTTTCTCGTATAAAACGTTTCCTTTGAATAAAAATGATAATAGATATCGATATCATCGAGAATATGAAAGATCTCTGCACATAATTCCGGAGCCATAGGCGTTCCAAACAGTTCTCTGTGATCTTCCCATTCCATGGTTACGGCGCCGTTGGACGAAATGATAGGCGCCGTCAGCCCCAAAAATTTCGCATAAGGGCGTGCAGATCCAAAAATTCTGCCCGTACAGAGCATAAAATCGATTCCCTCTTCTCTGACTCGGCGGATCATTTCCAGATTGTAATCCGGAATTAAAAATTTACTGTTGATCAGCGTCGCATCGATATCGCTCACGACCAGTTTATACACATATACACTCCTTTTTCTACTTAAAAAGGGCTGTCCTGTTTCTCGAGTCAGCCCTTGGAAAATCGTTAAAATTTAAAGCGGAGACAAAACCCGCCGCCTGCAGCAAACAGAGACCCCCGCCTGCCTCCGCTCGATTCGCCAGCCGCGCCGAAATTGCGAGCCGCGCTGAAATTCTTCCGTTAAGCTGCCAAAAGTACGCAGAAGCGGGCGTCTGGCACCTGTTATTCCATCACTTTATTATCCATGCGCTTCGACGAAATCGCGCTCATCTGAGAAAGAGCCAAACCAGTTCCTACAGCCACACAACTCTTCGGCTCCTCCGCAATGCTGACGGGAATTTTCGTCCGATCTTCGATTCTCTTATCGATTCCGTACATCAGCGCGCCGCCGCCGGTAATCATGATACCGGAATTGCTGATATCTGCCGCGATCTCAGGCGGCGTTCTCTCCAATACGGAATGAACTGCTTCGCAGATGACGGTGAGAGGCTCGTTGAGCGCATCGTACATTTCCTCTGAGGTGACGGTAACGGAAACCGGAAGACCTGAGACCATATCCCGGCCTCTGCACTCCATCGTCACAGACTCTTCCCGCGGGAAGGCTGTGCCGATATTCATCTTCAGCGCTTCCGCTGTACGCTCTCCGATAAAGATCTTATGTTCCTTTCTCATATATTTGATGATGGAATCGTCAAACTTATCTCCCGCCACTTTCACAGAAGCGTTTGCCACGATCCCTCCCAGAGAGATCACCGCGATGTCCGTCGTACCGCCTCCGATATCGATGACCATGACGCCGTCCGGCTTCGTGATATCGAGTCCCGCCCCGATAGCTGCCGCAATCGGTTCTTCCATCAAAAAGACTTCTTTCCCTCCTGCCATTTCAGCAGCTTCGCTGACGGCTCTTTTCTCTACCTCCGTCACGCCGCTGGGAACACAGACCATGATTCTGGGCTTGAAAAAACGGCCGGAACCGCAGGTCTTGCGAATAAAATACTTGAGCATGCGCTCTGTGATATCGTAATCTGAAATAACGCCGTCCTTCAGAGGTCTCACGGCGATAATATTGCTCGGCGTTCTGCCCAGCATGAGACGCGCTTCTTCACCTACAGCGAGAATTTCGTTCGTGTCCTTATTGAGCGCAACGACAGACGGCTCGTTGAGAACGATGCCTTTTCCCTGTATATAAATCAGCACATTGGCTGTGCCAAGATCGATTCCAACTTCTAATGCCATTTTTTTCTCCTTTGATTCAATCCCAAATCTTAAATTCTCAATCTCATCCCCTCGGCCAGCAATGCTGTCACACGGGTATTGTCAGATTCAGACGTATACCGTCCCGTTATGCTTTCCGCCCTGTCTTCCCATAAATTTAAGAAGCTTTGCGGCGTTTTTCATAAAGGCCTATGTAATCTGCCATCGTATCGGTTCCATACCGTTTTCCAGAAGAAATTCATTCGTTCTCGAAAAATGTCCGCACCCGAAAAAGCCGTTATGCGCGGAGAGCGGACTGGGATGCGCCGCCGTCAGGACGAGATGCGCCGGATTCGTAATCAGGGAAGCCTTCGCTTTTGCGTTTCCGCCCCACAGAAGAAAAACCATCGGCTTTTCCCGCCGATTCAGATGGCCGATCACAGTATCTGTAAATATTTCCCATCCTTTTCCCTTGTGAGAATTTGCCTGTCCTTCCCTCACCGTCAAAACGGTGTTTAGCAGCAAAACGCCCTGATCTGCCCACTGAGTCAGGCATCCGTGCTCTGGCACAGTGCAATTCACATCGCTGGCCAGCTCCTTAAAAATATTCTTCAGAGAAGGCGGCGGCGTGATGCCCTTTTTGACGGAAAAACACATTCCATGCGCCTGTCCCGGCCCATGATAAGGATCCTGCCCCAAAATGACGACTTTTATTTTATCATACGGCGCTGCCTTTAATGCATTAAATATATCATACATTGAGGGATAAATGACGCCGGCAGCGTATTCTTTTTTTAAAAATTCTCTTAATTTTAAATAATACTCTTTTTCAAATTCGCCATCGAGAATTTCATCCCAGTCATTTCCAATATTAACCATATTTATCCTCGTGTTTATGATAATCTGTCCTCGATGAGCTTTGCGATATCTTTCGCCAGTTCCTCGATTTTTTTCGTATCGCTGCCTTCCAGCATGACGCGCACGAAAGGTTCCGTTCCCGAAGGACGGATCAAAACGCGGCCTTCGCCCGCCATTTTTTCTTCGGCAGCCTCGATTGCAGCGCGCACCTCATCGTCTTCCATATAGCTATGCTTATTTTCGTTCTTCACTTTCGCATTGATGAGCACCTGCGGATAAATCGGCATCTCAGCAGCCAGTTCCGACAGAGGCTTCTGCGCCTTTACACACGCTCTCAGAAGCTGGAGTGCGGCGATCATACCATCCCCGGTAGTAGAGTGTTCGAGAAAAATGATGTGGCCAGACTGTTCCCCGCCGATAACGCATCCCGTCTTCTTCATATTCTCCAGGACATAGCGATCTCCTACAGCCGTGACCTCAACGTTTATACCGAGCTCCTTCGCGCGTTTATGAAATCCCAGATTGCTCATTACTGTTACGGTAACCGCATCATTTTTTAATCTGCCTTCTTCTTTCAGAAGCTTTGCGCAGATGATGATGACGCGATCCCCATCCACCGGAGCTCCCGTCTCATCTACAGCGATCAGACGATCTGCGTCTCCGTCAAAGGCCAGACCTGCGGCTGCTCCTTCGCAGCGTACCGCTTCGCACAGTTTTTCCGGATGAGTAGAACCGCAGCCATCGTTGATGTTGACGCCGTCCGGTTCTGTGCAGATCATGCGCACATCCGCACCCAAATCGCGGAAAACACTCTCTGCAAGAGCGGACGACGCTCCGTTGGCACAGTCTAAGACCAGCTTCATACCGTCGAAACGGACGCCTGCCGTAGACTTTACAAATTCTTTATATAAATCTGTCACCGATTCTTCCGGCGTAATGATACGTCCCAGAGACGCGCCGGAAAGCGAATTCTGTGAAATCTCTTTTTCTCCTGCGACGATAGCCGCGATTTCATCCTCTATCGCATCATCCAGCTTAAATCCGTCGCCGTTAAAAAATTTGATGCCGTTATATTCAAACGGATTGTGGGAAGCGGAGATGACGACTCCCGCATCGGCATTCAACTTTCTGACCAGATATGCGATCCCCGGCGTAGGAAGAACGCCGACTTTCACCACATCACCTCCCATGGACAAAATGCCTGCGGAGAGCGCATCCTCCAACATATCTCCAGAAATGCGGGTGTCCTTCGCAATCAGAATTAACGGTCTTTTATTTTTCTCTGTCAGCACATATGCGCCTGCTTTTCCGAGAGCCATCGCCAGTTCCGGTGTCAGCTCAGTATTTGCAACGCCTCTCACACCGTCTGTTCCAAATAATCTAGCCATATCGATTTCCTCCAAATAATAAAGTATGTACAGCTACCCCTGCACCAGCCACGCTTTTACGGACGGTGCCTTCGGCGTCACATCCAGTTTTTTCGCATCCTCTGAAACCGTCACGATCAGAGTCGCCTGAGACTCTTCCTCTGTCAGCTGAGAGCAGTCGAGTTCAAGGGTAAAATCTGAGGCTGTGACTTCCGGGAGATCATCATCGCCATACACGACGAGCGAAACCGCTTCATCAGACATCTCCACCGACATTCCTTCCGGAAGGCCTGTCAGTTGAATATCGTCCATCCCATATTTAATCGTCTTCGACGATCGCTTCTGTACCTTGATCACAGCCGCTATTTTTTCCTGATTGGCTGTCAGCCTTACGTCATCCGGCAGAATCGGCGTCAGCGAGATCTCCTGAAGCTCTGTCACCCCCGTGATATCAACAGGCATCGCAGAAATTCCGGTGACGCTGTCCAGTTTGTCTTCCGGACAGGTGATGAGAACCGACTCCGGTGCCTCGATCGACACACTTAATTCCGGATCAGCGGTACCTGTGGTCTGAACTGACAGCGGCACTGTCTTCGTGGAATAGAGCTGTACCTGCACTTCTACGGTTTCCGCTGAAAGCGTCAGTCCGGGAACTTCATTGCCCAGTTCATCGACAGGTTTCAGTGAAACGCTGAGCGTTTTCTTCTCCTCTGATACATCCGACATATTGACAACCGCCTGAAGATTCTTCACCGATTTGACTGCAGAAGAGGCTCCCGTCACAGAAATCTGTTCTGGCTCCACGCCTAAAAATACAGCCTCCTTGTTTGCGGGACTCGTGCCGTTAAAGACAACGCTCACCTCTTTGTCACTGGATATCAGCGATTCTATCGTAATTTTAATCTGCGCCGGTTTTATCCCTGCCACGGTCACTGAGGACGGAACATGTATCTCCACATCCGCATAATTATCGCCTTTTGTATACTGAGATACGTCAACGGTAGCGGCAATATCGGACGATTTTACCTCCAGAAGATCCGCACGCTTGCCCTGCAGTACGACCCTCGTCATCACAGGGCTCTGTACGTTCGCCACCACGAGGCCTTCCTCTTCCAGGCTATCTTCATTAAGATAATCGATAGGAATATCGGTATAAATCATTTTTATCGTGGGATTTTCATCGTTGATCACGAAAACCCAGAGTCCAACGGCTATGATGATCGAAAGAAACATGCTGAAATATTTCTTCTTTTTTTCCGGCGGACTCAGTTCTTTCTTTTTCTTCTCTGCGAGAGTCCTTTCTTTTTCTGTCCCGGAAGCGCTTTCTACGGTATGTTTTTCCATCATTTTTTCCTCCTCAGAAGGCTGATTAGCGTATTTGAGGACTGCGTGGAATCGATGCCAGACAGGTAAGTACTGTAAAGCAGCTTTTCCACCGATTTTACATCGAGAAATCTGGAAAGCTTTCCTTCCGATGCAGCTGAAATGATCCCTGTTTCCTCCGAAACGATGAGCACCAGAGCGTCGGATACCTCCGTAATGCCTATGCCTGCGCGATGGCGTGTTCCTAACGTATGCTCCAGATTTTTGCTCTGCGTCAGCGGAAGGACGCAGCCTGCAGCATGCATGCGATCTCCCCTCAGGATCACCGCTCCGTCGTGGAGAGCAGACCCCTCATAAAAAATCGTCTCTAACAGCGCCGCGCTGATGTCAGCATCTACGACAGTGCCTGTACCGATAATATCGCCTAAAGCGATTTCCTTCTCAATGACGATCAA
Source organism: uncultured Oscillospiraceae bacterium (assembly GCA_964523955.1). Classification (GTDB taxonomy): domain Bacteria; phylum Bacillota; class Clostridia; order Peptostreptococcales; family Anaerovoracaceae; genus Alangreenwoodia. The sequence goes on from CAZGBL010000025.1 coordinate 16,532, forward strand.
TGCTCCCACTTTATTTGCTGAAAAATAGTCTACCGCATTACAGATCTGAGTGATCATGCCTTTGACCTCGTTTTTATCCTTATCTGCGCTGAGAAAGAGTTTGGAAACGAAATTGCTCCTTCCCAGATATTCCAGAACTCTTCTCAGTTCCGGATAAAAAATGACGATAATCGCCGTAAATCCGTAAATCAATCCATTGTACAGTATAAAATGAACCGTATATAAGTTAAATATACTCGACAGGAACATAACCGCTACCAAGAGGAGCAGCCCCTTCACAAGCTGCTGCGCTCTCGTTTTCCGAATAAATCCGCTCGTCTTATATATTGCATATGCCACGATGGCAATATCTATAATGTCCATGATGCGGATTCCGGACAGAATACTGACCGCCGCATTAACAAAATTTTTTAACACGTTTTCCTCCTGAAATAGAGGCGCAAAAACACTTCTTTAAGAATATGTATACATTAACTACTTTATTGTACTAAGATTCTGCACTTTTTTCAACACAAAACGAACATATTATTACATAATGCAGTTTACAAGCCTACACTATCGGTCTGTATCAGCATGCTTATGCGGCTGCAGACATTCAGCCGCTGGAATCCACATCCACACTGACAATCTGTCCCGGAGATAATTTTCGCGCCTATCAGCCACCCGTCTCCGATTCGTTTCTGGAAATTTACATATCCTTCCGCTTCTTTTTTCATAACTTCAAAATGTTCCATGCAGTAAAAGCCGGATTTCTTCATAGCCGAAATCATCTGTTTCTGCTTCGTACGGCCACGTCTGATTCAGAAGGAGCATCAGAATGTCGCCGTAAAACAATGCAGACAATGCGCGTCCAGCATCGCCGGAACTAACAGTATATATTTTTCCCGATCACAGTCTTCATACGGGGAGATTTTATTTTTTCAAAGTTCAAATTTCATTCTCTATAGGAATGCTTGATCTTGTACATAAAATACCTCCGCGCTGCCCGGGTATATTCGGCAGGGTGTCCGAAAACTCAATGCAAAGCGATATGCGACACCAAATATAGT
>CAZGBL010000026.1:0-17450 GCA_964523955.1 uncultured Oscillospiraceae bacterium
AAAGCGATATGCGACACCAAATATAGTATTTAAGTCTAATAAGTGTGTCAATATTAATGTATGCAGAGAAGCTGAAAGACAGGTTTTCGGACACCCTGTCGGGGGGGAGCCTTCGCCCATCAAAGTGTGCAAAAAAGACAGGGCATCGTACAGAACGCCCTGTCCAAAATACTCATATACTGAAATAAGCAAGCGCCAGCTGTCTCCTGCTTCTACAGGCAAACGGCTCCGCCTCGGCCTGCAGCCTGTTTTTCCGATGAGAAACGCTGAAATCCTGTTTCATACCATCGTTCCAACGAGAATCGCCTGCGCACATCCACGGTGAAGCAGCTCAGTACACCGGCTCTAACAGTCCGTATTGTCCATCCTCTCTCTTATATACAACTGCCACCCGTTCTGTATCTGCATTCATAAATACGAAGAAGCTGTGGTTGAGGAGTTCCATCTGAAGAATCGCTTCCTCCGCATCCATCGGCGTAAGATCGAAGGATTTCGATCTCACCGGCTTCAGAGCGTCCTCTTCCTCATCCGTCTCAGGCACCGCATCGAAGATAATGTCTCTGTTCTGCTTGTGGTTTTTCTGGATCTTTTTCTTGTATCTGGATATCTGGGAAGCCAGACGGTCTACCACCTTATCGACGCATACGTTCATATCGGAATCCGTATATTCCGCACGGAACATGACGCCCTTGAGGGCGATCATCGCCTCCATCGTCTGTCTTCTCTTCTTGTAACCCATAGTCACATTTACGACAATGTCGTCGGAGAAGTATTTCGCAAGCTTTTCAAACTTCTTTTCAATTAAAGCGACCTGTCTGTCATTTGCCGTAAATCCCTTGCAGGTAATGTTAACTTTCATATGGTTACCTCCTTCTTTCATATATATTATTATTCGACGTACAGAAGGAGATTCCTCTTTTTATGAAGCAGGAAATATCGGAAATATCGTCGATTTCCTGTTTATTATGTGCCGCTTACCGCTAATCGTCAAAAAGAGGCGAACACATGCGAACCAGTCGATTGTTCGTATCATAAAACTCGATGACTTTCACATCCACGCCGTAAGCAGAACGCATATTTTCCTGTGTGATCACTTCATGGGCAGGGCCGAAAATCAAAGGCATCCTGCGCTGAAGAAGACAAACGGTGGATTCGCACATAAACGCCTGATCCGGAGAGTGGGTCGTCATGATTACGCCGAAGCCCTTATTTCGCAGCGAACGTATTTTTTTCATGACGCGTACCATATTTCCGTAATCCAGATTTGCGGTAGGTTCATCCATGACGAGCAGCTTCGGCTCCTGCGTCAATGCGCGTGCGATCATGACAAGCTGCCTTTCCCCGCCGGAAATGTCCGTATAATTCGCGTTGCGAAGGTGTGTGATTCCCATATCAAACATAGCAGCCTCTGCGATTTCGTAATCCATCTCAGAGGGCTGTCCAAAATAGCCGGTGCTGCCGATGCGGCCCATCAGGACGACGTCCCGAACCAGATAGGGAAAGGGCGGATTGTGAAACTGCGAAACATACGCCATATTTTTCGCCAGTTTTCTGGCAGTCCAGCGAGCCGTATTTTCGCCGTCCATCTGCACAAATCCATCCTTCGGTTTCAATATTCCGAGGATCGTTTTGAACAGCGTCGTCTTTCCCACACCGTTCGGTCCCAACAGGCAGCAGATCTGTCCCGATTCCACAGTGAAACTGACGTCCCGCAGAACCGGATCACATCCCTCATATCCACAATCCACATTCTTCAATTGCAGCTTCATAAATTCATGTCAGGCGCAGAAGAAACTGACACATTAAGAATAACGAACGCATGATGAAGCGTGCTGAAAAATACAGCTCTTCATCGCCCGGACGAAAATTCTCGTGCGGAAGTTCCTCTCACGCCCCCTTTCCTTTCCAAAAATAAATTTGATAAAAAGGTTTCCGTTCGCTCCTTTACATCGGAACCACGATACTGTCTACAATTTCCAGAACCAATTTCTCCGGCTCCATATGATTCAGCTTCGCTTCATTGCTCAGGCTCAGCCGATGCGCCAGAATACTCGGCGCAAGGTATTTCACATCGTCAGGAATTACGTATCCCCTCCCGCGGATGAGAGCCAGCACCTTTGAAGCCTCATACAGCGCAATGCTTCCCCGCGGAGAAACGCCAAGACTGATATTTTTATGAGAGCGCGTCGCCGTGACAATCTCGACGATATATCTCTCTATGTCCTCATCGACGACGATACTCTCTGCCAGATCGCTGAGTTCGACGATTTCCTTTTTGCTTACCACTGCGCCGATCTTTTTTTTCGCCGCTTTTCCGTTATGAATGATTCTCTGTTCTTCGTCAACCGACGGATAGCCCATAGAAAGTTTGATTAAAAATCGGTCGATCTGAGCGTCGGGCAGCGGGTAAGTTCCGAAGGATTCCAGCGGATTCTGAGTCGCCAGCACCATAAAAGGCTCTTCCAGCGTGTAAGTATGAGAATCCACAGTGACCTGCTTCTCCTCCATGGCTTCCAGGAGAGCCGCCTGCGTTTTCGCCGACGCGCGGTTAATCTCATCGGCCAAAACCAGATTCGACATGACCGCACCTTTCCGAAACTCGAACTCGCCCGTCCTCTGATTGTAAATCGAAAATCCGGTAACATCCGATGGCATCAGATCAGGCGTAAACTGTATACGCTTAAAATCACAATCAACGCTTTTCGCTACAGCGGAAACAAGACTCGTCTTGCCCACCCCCGGCACATCCTCGATCAGCACGTGTCCCTTTGCCAGCAATGCGAGAACGACAAGTTCCACGCTGTCATGCTTACCAACGATGACCGTTTCGATATTATCCATTATGGATTGAATTTCGCTCTGCGCCTTTTTTAAAGTATCTTCAGGAATTTGAACTGGTACTTTCACGTTCCTTTCCTCCTCACATATTCGCATTTGCAGCCCGGTACAGAAGTCTGCCGACCGCATCCTTTCTGCAGACGAACAGACAGCTCAGCCGTCTTTGTCCCTGCCTCTGATTACAAAACATAAAACTTCAGCAAATACCGCATTTTTCCCATCTGTTTTTTACAATTATTTAAAAATAAAGCATAGATCTCGCCGCATTCCTCACAAGCCTTATCGGAGGAAATGCAGTTCCCATAGCGAGCTTCCATAAAGACGGCTGTCAGACGATCCAGCCCGCAGGTGCCTGACAGATATCGCTCCAGTCCGTCGCCGCACCGTTCTGCATACTCCAGAGGCGTCTCCCCCGGCCGCTTTTCCCAGCCCACATGCCGGAATTTTCTCAAATAAAAACGATACCATTCCCGAATCTGTTCTGTCGGCTCCAACGCTTCTATCATTTTCAGCCTGCGCTTTCGCAGCCAGATCCGAAGAGCAGGCGGCAGAACAAAGACCAGCAGAAACAAAGCGCACCACAAGATCTTCCACAGAGCCGGCGTCAGTGTATATCTCACCGCTGACAGTTCCTCCTGTCCTGCCGGCTCGTTTACTTCTTTTACATCATCGCCCTCATAAAGCGTGTCAGCGGCCTGATCGACAGGCGTATCGCCCTCTTCCGTCTTCTCCGTCTCATCTGCGGCATTGTTCGTCTTATCCGTGTACAGTTCTTCATCCGGTATCCGATAGCTGTCTGAAATCCCGGTGTGCTCGATAATGTTAAAAGCGAGATATTTCTCCAGAAATTTCAGCTCTATCGTCGGCGGATTCAAAGGTCGTATGACCGCAAAGAACACGCCGCAGCTCAATATTGCGGCAGAGAGCACGAGCACAAAACCCGTCTGAAAAAAACGGCGGAAGTTCGGATCTGCAGTACTGCTCTGAAGAGCCTGTACCCGATACTGACGAAGCAAAAACAAGACCATGCAGCTTCCGGAAAATATCATTGCCGCCCATGAGAATACATGATATTCCAGAAATTGTAAGGCAGCATTTAAACAGGTTCCCAGCGCCAGAAGTATGACAATACCGAGCCGGAAGCGTGAACATAAATATACGGCTGCACAGACGACTGCAAAGGCAAACCAGTAGATATAAAACGATGTTTCGCTGCCTTCCTCGTCTACGATATCTACGCCCCGCGTCCGCAGAAGAAGGAACAAAACCGCCGCCAGGACCGCCGCAAAGAGCGGCACCAGAGTCATGCCCGCTTTATTGCAGCCTCCCATATAAAAGAACAGCATCAAAACGGCACACGACGCTGCGGCTAACAAAATGTTATCTGCCAGATGATCTGGTATGTAAAATCCCTGCGCCGTATTCAAAAGAAGCATAGAGGATGCCGCAACGCACATGAGATATTCCCAGAAATAATTTTTCCAATACTGTTTCACACGCCGCCCTCCAATTCCTTTGCTGAGGCAATCACTCTGCAGGCGATATCTGCGTATTCCAGCCGATGCAGCTGCGCCATTCTGTCCTGCCTCGCTCTTTCATCGAGATCTGCGGATAATATCAAAAAGAGAATCGGTATAAGACCTTTCTGTTTTAGCCTGATGAGCATTTCTATCAGATCTCTCGTCGGTATGCTGGAGCAGACCACAATATTCGCCTGACTGTACACGCCCTGACAATGGTCGTGCAGTATGCGGGCAATATCTCTTTCCTGCGTCGGATCAATCATATGCATCTCTCCCACGATTCCGTGCAGAGAGCGGAAAGATGCCGGTACGGCTCGCATCACATCGCCGTTTTGACGATAGAAAAGCAGGTCGTAATCCATTCCCTGTTCGGCAGCGTAATTTCCGGCGGCGACGCCTGCTTCTATCACCGCGTCGAATTCATCCAGCCGCGCTCCCCCGTCGGAGGCCGGGATTTGAAAATCCAAAACGATGGACATTCCCGTATTAGAATAGCTTTCCATCTGCTTTGTCACCAGATCTCCCGAATGAGCAGACAATTTCCAGTGAATACTTTTCATCGGATCGCCGAAAGCATATTCTCGGACTCCTGTGTAATCAGATCCGTTCAGAAGCGACTGAACCGACATGCGCGCGCTCTCCACCTGTACATTCGTGCTGACAGGCATAGATGCGATCTGCACTACCTGCGGCAAAACCTCCACAGAATAGCTCTTTTCCTCCTCACGGTACGCTCGAAATATTCCAAAAATATCATATATTTCTATATTACGGACTCCGGCCCTGTAATTTCCGATATGAGGAAATCCGATGGAAAAGCCGAAATTCCGTTCCTCCTTCGGTGCCAGCGTAAGCCATAGACCTGTGATCTGCTCGTCCAGTCCGTCGGGATCGCTGGTAAAAAATACCACTTTTACTCCCACCACAGGCAAAATGGATTCGTTTTTCAGACGTATCTGAAACTGGGAGCTTTCCCCGCGCACACAGCCAGTCGTCTCGGTATCTATAGCGAAATTCAGCTTTTTCCGTACCAGATTCAGCCATAAAAACGACAATACTCCGCAAAACAGAATGAGCGCTGCAGGTCCGTATCCCACCAGGGAATTTACCAGAACCGCAGGCGCTGCGGAAAGAATCAAAAGCGCCAAATATATAATAAATTTCCAGGTAATTTTCAGTTTCAAGTCCATCCCCTCTTCTGCTGCAATAAAACAAAGATTAACAGCGGCGTCGTGATCAAATTGATGATAGATCCCATAGAAATCATGCTGAGATAATAGTTAAAACTCAAAAGATAGAGAACCAATTTGCATATCATCATCGCAATGGCTCCTAACCCGGCGCTTCCCAACAGGACATTACGGAAATCTGAGCCGAACCAGTAACGGCAGACATGGGGAATCAGCAGACCCAGCATCCCGATATCCCCGTAGTTCACCTGTGCGACGACCGTCATCATCGTAGCGCATATCAGAGCGACTAACCGAAGCCGGTTGGCGCTGATGCCCAGAGTCTGAGAATCCTCATCCTCAAAGCTGATCGCATTCATACTGAAGCGCATCAGGACGAGAATGAAAACGCACAAAAACAGCAGCGCGAACATCACCGCCAGCAATTCCAACTGTAAACTGCTGGAGCCGTAAGTATTGATTTCTTCTAAAACGAGATAATCCTCCTCCGTCATATGAAAATACTGATACGTCTGGATAAAATTCTGTATCAGACGCATAGTAATCGTTCCCACAAACAGCATATCCGTTACGGAAGATTTTTTTCCTCCCATCAGCCGTGCGATCAGATATATAAGGAGCAGACTGGCCAGTGACACCGCATAACAGAGAATATATCTCATTCTGACCATCTGATATACACTTGAAGAATACATCGTCACCAAAATCAAGTTGACGATATTGATGCTGGACGAGACGCCGAGCATAGACGGCGCCGCAATTGGATTTCGGAATACGCACTGGTACACTCCGCCCGCCATAGCCAATACAGCGCCCATGGCCATAGCGAGAAACGATGATTTGAACATCCCTACCGTCTCAAAATAATAAGAATGAGAAAGAATGATATCCGAACGGTCGTTGTAAATGCTCCAGTGAAAGATCTCCGCCAGCGTCAGCCGCACCATGGCGAATAAGTTCTTTGCCGCCGTAATCGGAGAGACAAATCCCATCTGTGTGGTACGCATGCAGCACATGATAATAAACAGCAGCAAAGCCAGTAAAATCATGGCGTAAATGCGGCGTTTCAGCTTTTTTCGATCCTGCAGCCGCAGCTGCCGGATCTGATCAAGTCCAATCTGCATGTCCTTTTCTCCTGTATTGAATCATGAAAATCAGAAATGCGGCGCCTCCCACTGCGTTGACATACGTACCGACGCTGAAGGAAAAATCAAAAGCGTAGTACAGATCAAACGCCAGCAGCATAACGATGCCGCCCATAAAAGCGGATGTGAGCAGAAGGTACCTGTAATTCGTCCCGACAAAAAAACGGGCAAACTGAGGTACCATCAGACCGACAAAACTGATCTGCCCGCAGAAGGCCACCGTCGCCGCCGTCATAATAGTCGTCAGAATGATCATGATCAGCCGGTCACGGCCTACATTTACTCCCATAGACGCAGCCTCCTCCTCTCCAAAGGCGATGACATTCAATTTATTTGACATGGCCACCAGCAGAATCATCGGCAGGAAGATGGGAACCGACATTACCATCAGAGTCTGAGGACTCGTGATACTTCCGAACTGCCCCGCCAGCATGCCTCTAATCGAAGATGTCACCGTGGAACTATAGTCTGTCAGCGTCAGAATGTAGACGGCCAGACTCAGAATAGAACTGATGGTTGTGGTAAATACCGTACCTCCCAGCATCAGAGCAACGGTATCGAGCTTTCCCCTGCCCGAAATCTTCGCCAGAATAATGACGATAGTGACGACGGCAAAACAGCCGCCCATGATAAAAAGCTGCTGCGTATAGCGTTCCAAAATCGACATCCCTTCCAACGCGCCGCTCATCTCCTGATACCCGCTGACGGAAACAGTGACCAGCGACAGGTGAGAAAAGAACAGCGTATAAACAGCAGCTCCCACCATTCCTCCGGAAGTCACGCCCAGCATCGTCGGAGACGCCATAGGGTTATGAAACAATCCCTGATAGCAGGCTCCCGCACTGGCCAGCGCCATTCCTACGATCACGGGAGCTGCAAATTGTGTGAGAAAAAAATGGATACCAGTGGACAGCGGATTGCCCAGGCACAGATCGATAATATCGTTGACGCGCTGCGTCATCTGTTCCGCAATCCGGGAAAATCCAAAACCATTGTAAAAAATATCGCAGGTGAATAAAATCGACAGGATGAACAGTACAGCCAGCGCCACGCCGAAAAGTATCGTTCGCTTCTTCTCCTGGCGAATGGACAGCCGGCGGCTCTCCTGACTGCGAAACAATTGATCCTCCTGAATATCCATATTCAGCTGAATCCGCTGATCCAATTTTCTTTTTTCTTGTTCTGTCAGTTTCATAAATTTCACGATGCTCCTGCCAGAATATCGTCCAATTGCTCGTCGGAAAGCGTATAGCGATAAAAGGCGCTGTAAAATTCCGCAATCCGATCCTTCACCTCTGTCTCGCTGCAGACGCCGGTGATCGCATAGGCTGCCCAGACGGTTTCCAGTATACTTTCCACGCTGCCTTTCGCCCAATCGCCGATTCCCCGGGGATTGGCCAGAACTGCATAATCTCCCTGGATCGTAGTTCTGGTAAACGCTCCGCTCGCGCTTAAAAAGCCATATCTCATAGCGCGATTATCCAATATATAATCATAGGTATTCCAAAGCATATTGCTTTCGATTCCTTCTTTTACTTTCTTATCACCTGCGATCACCGTGCGGAATTTGTCCGAACCGAGATAATCGCCCAAAGAAAGTAATTTAATTTCCGTCAAACGGCTTGCGGCCTCTCCCGCCACGGAAAGAGGAGAGTAATTCCCATCGATAGGAGTAAAATAAAACGTCTCTGCTTTATAGAAAGTTCCCAGGCTCGTCACGTTAGTGACGGACGCTTCTTTCAGAAAGCCGGATACCGCCGCACAGGAATCCGTATACCCGTTATTGATAACCGCCGCTCCATATCCGGAATATTCCGGAGCCTGCGTTATCGTGTAACGAGCGCTTTCATCCCAGGCATCCACATAAAGCGTATAAGTGGGATTTCCCTTCGCCGCAGTCACAGCAGCTGCGGTCTTGTCCACCCACGTCTGATATTCTTCCGCTATTTGAATGCTGTTATAGCCTCCGTCAGAGGTGTGATCGCCTAAAATCCGGCCTACCGTCTTAGCGATCACTTTTAAATCGGTTATACCGGCAGGCGCAGGCAGCGCCACATAGTAAATCCCGTTTTCCCTGAGCTTTTCCACCTGCGCGTTGGAGAAGGCAGCGCTGCCGCTCGTTTCCAGACATACGTCAGGGTGAATATCGATCAGCCGCTGCAGCTCGGAATCGCTCAAAGGCTCCGTCGTTCCATCGCCGCTCCACAGGGCGGGTACGTCGGACAATCCCGAAAATACTGCGGTGGCCAGAGCATCCGAAGTCAGTTCTTCGTCGGCGGCGGCAAGACGATCTGCGCCTCCCAGCATCAAAACGGATACCGCCGCACTATCTACCGCAGCCACACTGTCTACATTCTCAGGAACCTCATATTGGTTCCCATAATCGTCCACCACAAGGCGAAGCGTCGTACCTCCGGTGGTTCCCGATTCACCTGCGCTGTTGGACGAGCCGCTTGCGTTGGAACGATTCGGTTTACTGTCCTCCCCGGTGCTTTCGCCATCGTCCGACTGACCTCCCGAAATGATCCCGCCGTCGGCTTTAACCGTCGTCACCTGCGCTGTGCTGCTCTGATCGGAATCCTGGCTGTAATTCGCGTCGCCTCCAGCGGCTTCGTCCGACGCAGGCTCTTTCTCCGGCTGGAATATCGGATCCTCCTTTGTCTTATCGTATTCCCGCTGGGATTCCATATCCCTGATCAGATCGTTGAGCTTATCATCTTTTTCATTATTTTCTTTGTCGTCAAAGGTGTTTTTTTCTATATCCGTCTGATTGGCACGAAGATAATCGTAAATTATTTGCTCTAAGACGGAGCTGTCCCGACATGCAGACATAGAGAAAAGCATCGATATAACGCAAAGCAATATCGTAATTTTTTTCATCGATTTCATTCTAACTGCATCCCCCGCAATCTCATCCGGAATCCTTCAAACCTGCCATAGCTGCTCACTGCGCTCTCGCCTTCCTGCACAGCCGGACGGAAAACGATTCCGCTATACAAAATGCTCCATGAGAAGGCACCGCCCTGGAATATGCCGCGGTACGTAAAAGAACTTTTATCTCATGGAGCGTCTAAAATGTTAAAAACAGAGATTGACAAACTCACCCTGTAAAAAATATGCGAATAGATGATTATTCCGCTATTAATATGCGCGAATGAGTCTGTCAACAGATCTTCAAATTGTCACTCTCAGAGCAGAACTCCTATCAAGCGAAACCGCGATACAAGAATGTCACGATATGACTGCGATAGCAAGGATCCGCCGAACCGAAAGTCGCTGCGGAGCTTCCGTTTGTAATGCCCTGGCTTACAGCCCATGCCACCGCATCGGCATAGAAGCTGCCAGAAGAAACGTCTGTAAAGGAAGTCTGTGACGACACCGCCGGTTCATCCGCATAGCGGTAGAGGAATGTGACAGCCTGCGCTCGGCTGCATGAAGCGTGAGGACTGAAGAGCGTGTCGGACGTACCGGATGTTATGCCGTTGGAAACAGCCCATAACACAGCGTTATAGAAGTAATCGTTCTCATTCACATCCGTGAAAGGATTTTTTGTATCTGCGGAAACAGCAGGTTCACCTGCAGCGCGATAGAGGAACGTTACGATTTCAGCACGGCTGCAGACCGCATTCGGACCGAACGCCGCCGCTGATATACCATTCGTAATAGCCCGGTCTACCGCCCATGTTACCGCATCGGCATAGAAACTGCCGGCGGCCACATCGGTAAAGCCTGAAACCGTAGTCTGCGTATTCGGATTCGTCTCTGCGGCTGTTCCGCTCATACCGTACCCATAGGTGCCTGCAACAGAAGTATCCGGTTTCCAGGCATGTCTGTCCATATGCTCCGCATAATTGTCGATCAGCTTTGCCAGCCCTTCCTCTCCGTAAAATTGTACGAGTGATGTAATATCGAGCGTCGATTCCTCCTGATTATTTTCATAGGCATACGTGATATTGCTGTAATCGCCATCGGCCGCTTTCAGAATATCCGCAAAACTGTTGACTCCGCTCTCTTTTACCATCTGAGCCAGAACATAGGCAGGTTCTCCCTTACGGCATGCTCCCTGCAGATAAAAGCTTGAATTATTCTGGTTATTCAGAGCAAACTGTATTCCCTCTTTAATCGCTTTTGTGATGGAATCCTTGTCATACACGAATTCGCTTTCCGCAACAACAGGGACTTTATCCAGCTCCGAATCGGTCTTATCCCATTTATCTCCAATCCAGTACTCTGCGATAGTGTAGGCGGAATCGTCTTTGATGTGGAAGAACTCGTCGCACGTATACTCGAACAGAGCTGTCGGATTGATGGCGGCAGCGACTTTATCACCTTTGCTGGCCAAGTCTTCCAGCTGCTCCATATACATATAGGCAGCGATATAAGGTACGTACAGAGGGGTGGTCGGCGCATAATTATAGCCGTTGGAACCTGCAGTGACCGATTCGTTTGCTGCATCGATAATTACAGGCGCAGTTTCCGCAGTAAAACCCACATCCTCCATCAAGCCTTCAAGGTAAGCCCGTGTCAGTGTTTCACCGCCGCTGGCATTTCCTCCTCCGGCATTTCCGGTTCCTCCGTTGCCGCCGGCATTTCCGCCTCCCACACTATCGCCGTATCCAGCCGTATAGATCACTATGACGTCTGCGCCTTTTTCCTTCAGCTGAGACATGGTAAAGTCGCCCTGCAGCCAGTTGACCGTGTTGCCGACCGCATAGGCTCCGGCTTTTACATCATCGAGGGTAGTGGGATCTACCGCAGAGAATGTCAGACCGTCGCTTGACGTAGCTTTAATGCAAGCTCCGGTAATCTTTTCGATTTTCCCGGACGCGATCAGAGAGTCGATATAATACGGAATGCCGAAAGCATATTCCTGAATGTTATAGCACAGAGCCTTCGGATCTCCGTAACGCGTAGAAAGTTCCTGATGCTTCTTGAGGTAATCGCTGAGCGCCTCACCCATCTCGGCCCAGGCATAGGCACGGGCGGTAACTGTGCCTGTAGACACATCGGTGATCAGAGGATTGTAATCGGCATAACCCTCGTTATAATATTTTGAATTCGGATCCATTTCATTTTTTACATAATCGATCTGATCCAGAACGTCGGAATTAAAGCCGATCCACACATCGATCATATGATAAACGCCATAGCTGACGCCGCCCAGCTCTTCCAGCGCACCCGACATCACCTGATTGGCGCCGCCGGATGAATAAAGGCCGTTGCCGTTTGCCATTCCTCCGCTGCTCGTTCCAGAGCTGATACCGTGCTCATAATACTGAGACTGGTCAAAATTCTCCGTGCCCGAACGGCGGTTATTCGACGAGAGCTGTCCTCCCCCTATGTCAGTATCCGGATACAGATAATTGTAATTCCAGATATAGGGATCCGGATTATCGTTGATACCGGTACCGGCCATGACGACGGCTCCGTTGAACAGATTCCCGCCAACCACATTGATGCCTAAAATCAGGGGAATCTCAGAAGATGCCCTCTGGGCGGTAGTGGCCAGATAGCGTGTGCCGTCATTCGATTCCACCGACATCGGTTCGTCGGGCATTTCAATCTCAAGAGCGCTGACGGGAACGGAAGCGCCTGCCAGAGCGATTGCCAGAACCGTACCGAGCACACGGCGCAGGATTTTACTTTTTTTCATAACCTCACTCCTTTTTCAAAAAGCGGATAAAAGATTTTAGCGGGAAACCCTGCAAATCGAATTCCACAGCTGGAAGATAAGCGGCTGGTTTCCCGTAATACTCTCCTTAGCAAGAGCGAGCCCTGAGGTGAAGCGGAAGCTCAGGAGATAACCGTCTAAAAAATACTTTTTCGTATTTATTCGATATATATAACATAAATTAAATACATTTAATTATAAACGTACTAATGTTATACAAATGTTATTTTTCCAAACTTTACCCGTACCGTTTAAAGCGGAGCAGAGCTCCTGACAAGCTCGCTTGTCAAGGATGACGCGAACGCTTGCAGCAAGCGCCGAGAGCTTTCGCTCCGCCGGATCTCGTCCTATCCTCTGGTTTTTCGATATCTCGAATATCCGCCGACGGATATGGCTGCGATGAAAATCAGAATCAGTATTACCGCAGCCGCCGGATTATCCGCTACAGCCTTCGCGACGATTTCATAGAGCTGCGTCACAGCGTCTGAACCTCCTGTTTCTTCCTCTGTACTTTCAACAGGCATTACACCGATAGGAGCAGTTAGCGCCTCTGCCGCTTCCGCAGCTTCCGGTGAAACGTTCTGCAATGTCTCGCCATCATCTTCCGCTGCTTTCAGAGAAACCGCTTCCGATGCAGATATACTGGCCGCCGCACGCTGCAGATTGCGGTTCGGCTGATGCAATCCCACATTTTGTGTCCGCACGAAATAATTCGCCTGGTTTTCCAATCCTTCACCGAAAAACTGCTCGATACGAATGCGATAACGTTCCAGAAGCATCGGAAGCACCGGATCATAGTGAGGCGCACTTTCCTGATCATACCATACATACTTCGTACCCGTGGCGTCCCCTGTGAAGTGAAGCGTCACATTCTTGTCGAAGGAATCAGGCTGGAGATACTTCAATGACGATGGCAGATAAACGTCAGTCAGCGCCTCGTTCTGAAATGATTTCGCACCGATCTCATTCATGCCCTCTACGAACGTCACGGAAGACAGAGATGTGCAGCCGTAAAATGCGTTGGTGCTGACGGTATACAGCGATGTTCCCGCAAAGCTGACAGATGTCAGCGACGTGCAGCCTGCAAAAGCGCTGATACCGATTTTAGTCAGAGTCGACGGCCAGACGATAGACGTCAGGCTCGTACAATTCTGAAACGCATAGGAGTCCACTAACGTCGCCGCCGTACGGCTCAGATCGATGGATGCCAGGTTGACACAATCGCTGAAAGCGCTGTTTTCCAGAGCCGTAATATTTGCCCCGAGGATGACGCTGCGGATGATCGCATTGCCGTTAAACGCACCATAGATACTGGTCACCGGAATATCGCTGCCCGGAACCGTATCGGGAATAATGACGTCTGCCTGATCAAATCCCTGGCATACGCCCCGGATCGACGCAGTAAAATCGAGGTTATAATTCCACTTCCAGTCGTAACCGTGCATCATCCCGTCTGTACGACTCGGCAGTACTTTACTCACCTTGATCTGATATACGAAATCACCGCAGGACATTTCATAGGAAGTGCTCCACGTGCTGTAAATCTTTGAGCGGCTTTCAAACTTCTGAAAAGTATAGGAAGCTCCTGCCACCGCCGGCTTGTAATCCGAAGAGATATACGGCATGACCGCAGCGTAGCGCGCACCCCAGGAGTCTTTGGAGGCTGTGATGTGTACGCCGCCCGGGTTTGTCGCATAGAGCGCAGCGGCGGCAATGCCATCGACACTGTCCGGAATAGAAATATCAGCCAATATGTCACACTCTCCAAAGGCAAAGGCATCGATCCGCTGCACACCTTCGCTGACCGTCACAGTGACGAGCTGATCGCAGTCAGCGAAAGCAAAGGCCGGAATCTCTTCCAGTGTCCCCGGTACAGTCACCGCGGTGAGACCGCTGCCGTCAAAAGCGCTTTCTCCCAGTTCTGTCAGCGCCTGCGGCAGCGTGATCGTCTTAAGAGACGTACAGCCCGCAAAAGCCGATGCGCCAATTGAGGTCACACTATCGGGGATCAGGATCGACTCCAGCGTGCTGTCTTCAAAAGCGGATGCTCCGATGGAAGTGTAATTATCTGGAATCGTAAAGCTTTTCAGAGAACGGTTTCCCTGAAACATTCCCCCCGGAAGCGATGTCCACGTCGATGGCAGCGTCACGTCGATCAGCTGTTCACAGCCTCCGATAACATAGCTTCCAAAATCTGTAACACTGTCTGGAATGACAAAGGATGTGAGTCCGGAACCGTAAAAAGCGTAATCGTCGATTTTCGTCACACTCGCCGGAATCACAATGGAAGTCAGGCCTGTACAGCCGTGAAAAGCGTGTCTTCCTATTTCTGTTATTGTACTTGGAATCACCAGATTCAGACTGCCCGTTACTCCCATCAGGAATCCGTCCGGTATCTTCGTCCAGTTTTTTGGAAAGTTGACATTCTCTACAGGCGCGCCTGAAAGAGAACCGTCTGACGACGCATCGAGCGTCCCGTCGTTGAGTCCGCATCGAAACGTTTCCTCCGAGAGGCCTTCCGCCAGACGGAGCACCTTCAATCCGGAATCCTTGAAAACAGACGCTCCCAGCGTGGCCAGCGTTGACGGAAGCGTGATCTCCGTAAGAGACGTGCAGCCGTAAAACGTTCTGCCTCCCAGAAATTCCAGCCCCTCTGGCAGATTGATGCTTCGAAGAGCGGTACATCCTTCAAACACGCCGCTGAAATAACTTGTAGACGATTGGCTGTTTCCAATCTGTTTCAGACTCGAAGGCAGCGTCACCGTCGTGAGATTTTTACAGCGCATAAAGGAACCTGTCGTTCCCAGGGATTCGACACCTTCTTTCACCGTCAGCCGCGTCAATCCGGAGGATGCAAACGCTTTGGCGCCGATGGAACCGACGCTTCCCGGAATCGTAATTTCCGTCAGCATCGTATCACCGGAAAAAGCGCTCTGACCGATGGATTCGAGGCCATCGTTCAACGATACACTCGTCAGATCACTGCAGAGAGAAAATGCGTTTTCTCCGATGCTTCTCAATGTCGAAGGGAAAACTGCGCTCTTAAGCGGCGTATTCTGAAATGCCATAGCGCCGATGACAGTCAATCCCTCTGCAAAGGAAACCGACGTCAGAGCGGTGTGATAAAAAGCGCCCTGACCGATGGTCTGCACGCCAGATGGAATTATTACAGACGTCAAAGACTGATCATTGTAAAATGCATTAGCGCCGATGGAGGTAATACTGTCAGGAATCGCGATATGAACCAGCGAAGTACAATCTGACAGAAATCCTTCCGGAATCTCCGCGAACCCGTCCGGCAAATCTGCAGCCGTCAATGCCGTACAGCTGCTGAAAATCCGTTTTCCCCAGCCGGCTCCTGTATTTCCGGAAGCCACGTTCACCGCAGTCAGTCCGTCGCAGCCGGAAAATGCTGAATCGCCCAATACGGCCTTCGCCCCTATTGTGACGGACGTCAACAGGTTACAGTTAGAAAAGGCGCAGCTCCCGATGGCCGTCAGTCCGGCGCCCAACGTCAAGGTTCCCTGAATCTTTGCATTCGTAAAAGCTGAAGCGCCGATCGATGTAAGAGAATCCGGAAAGTTTACTTTCTCCAGGACGGAATTGTAAGCATAAAACGCCTCTTCACCGATGGACAGCAGCCCTTCCGGCAATTTCACCGAACGAATGGTATTATCTCCATAAAAGACGCTGTCTCCAATCTCTGTCACGCCGTCCGGAACGATAAGATCTGCCGGAATAGAAGTCATCAGAGCAAAGGCTCCGTCTCCGATTTTAGTGATCCCCTCTTTAAAGACACAGGATATATCTGTAATCGAAGTACATCGTGCAAAGATCCCCGCCGGAACTTCCGTCCATCCCTCGGAAGGTTTGATCGACGTCAGAGCCGTACAGGCATTCAGAATGTATTTTCCCGTATTCGCATCGCTCAATGTCGATGGAAAAGAAAAATATGTAAGATTCGTACAGCTGCTGAACGCAAAATCTCCGATGGACGTTACACTTTCCGGCGTCTCAAATGCTGCGATGGACACACAGTCCCAGAACGCATAATCGCCGATGGTCTGTACGCCTGCCGGCAACGTCGTCAGCATCAGCTTTTCACAGCGCGCAAAGGCGTAGCTGCCGACAGAGCGAAGATCCGTGCTCCGCAGCGACGTCAAATCGAGACAGCCGTAAAAGGCAAAATCTCCGATGGACACCTTCCTGCCTTCTACAGCCGCAGAATTAAGCTTCGTACAGTAACAGAACGCGTAGTCGCCGATTTCCGTCACAGAAGAAGGAATCGTCACTTCCGTCAGGCCGGCACAGTAAAGGAATGCGTAATCTGCAATTCCAGTCACCGGCAATCCTTCGATCTCGTCAGGAATATAGAGCTCGCCAGCCAACTTGACGCTGCCGCTCATGATAGTTACTGTTCCGTTTTTGATCTCATAGGTCAGCATTCCCTCAGCGTCATAAGGCGTTCCTTCGGTCACGGCATCCCGCGAAGGAGAATTTTTCTCCATAGGATTCGCCGGCGACTCGATCTGAGCAAAAGCGCAGACAGTCGTCAGGATAAAAGCTGTGAAAAGCACCGACAATACGACGATAAAGCGCAGAAGACTTTCATTTCATTTCATCAAATTCACCTCCTATCTGATACAATGCAGAGATGAGAAAAACCCATCTGTTTTGTACCCTTACTTATCCGCCCGTTAGAATTTCGGACGAATAAGTAAAAGAGGGCTGTCGCACGAAAAATGACAAGATATGGAATTCTTTTATTCCAGCTTAGGCGCATCTTGTATTCGCTTTTCTCGGTGCGACATCCCGTTTTGTTGTCAGACGCCGGATAGTTTACACATAATTCTGCCGCTATTCCCGGCTTCTTCTATGATTTTCAATTACCCGGCTGACGGATACCTTCATTGAGGTATCCGTCGCTGACATTCTTTCTTTGCGCGCGATTTTTCCGTTTACTGAACGGTATTTTCCGCGTTTTTGATCCAGCGCATGAGCATCGCCGCCGCTTCCGCTCTCGTGGCCGTAGCCTTCGGCGCCAGCTGCGATGTGGTCCGTCCGTTCACCAGTCCGTTTTCCA
>CAZGBL010000027.1:0-10811 GCA_964523955.1 uncultured Oscillospiraceae bacterium
ATCGTTTTAAATTATATCACAGGAAAAGATAGACCGCAACCAGAAAAAAACGCGGCCTGCGGAATCGCCGCAGGCTTTACAAAATCGAAGATCGCAGCCTCTTAACCTCGCACGCGGCGTATTCCCCTGTTGCGCGCGCAGGCGGGAATACGCCTTTCCAAGATCTCTACATAGAAAAGAAGGATAGCTGATCGGATTCTGACAGTCCGTCGAGAACGCCGTATTCCCGCATCGTCTCGATATTGCTGGAATTGACCGATGTGCGGCTGATCATATCCTCGATGGAACTAAACGGTCTTTTTTCATATTCCCGCTCCACACTGACTGCAGCCAATTCCCCCATACCTTCTAAGGCACGGAACGGAACCCGTATCTTTCCGTCTTCCACAGTAAAACGCATCCCTTTTGATTTTCCCAGACGGGCAGGCAAAAATTCTATACCTCTCGCATACATTTCATAGGAAACCTCATACAAGAGATATTCTTCCTTATCTTTATTCGTCGCGTCGTTTCCCAGCTTTCGGATTTGATCCATGCGGTCGAGCACGGCCTCCATGCCCGCCAGATTGACCTTAGCGTTGAAAAAATCCACCTTGATCGTATAATGAACCGCGTAAAATGCCGCCGGATAATAGACTTTGAAATATGCGATGCGGTAAGACATCATGACATAGGCTACGGCGTGCGCTTTCGGGAACATATATTTGATACGCTTGCAGGATTCGATGTACCAGTCGGGAACATTATTCTCTATCATCAGAGCCTCCTGTTCCTCTGTGACGCTTTTTCCTTTTCTGACGCGTTCCATGATGGTGAAGGAATCCTGTTTCGGCACGCCTTTCGAGATAAGGTAGTTCATGATGTCGTCTCGTGTGGCGATCGCATCGTCCATCGTCGCCTGACCGCTGCGGATGAATTCCTGCGCATTATTCAGCCATACGTCGGTGCCATGAGAAAATCCGGCGATTCGGACGAGATCCGCAAATTTTTTTGGCTGAGTATCATCCAGCATCTGACGGGTAAAGCTGGTTCCGAACTCCGGTATGCCGAACGTACCGTGTCTCTGCTTGTAATCGTCAATCTTGATATCCAGCGTATCGATGCCCAGAAAAATAGCGTTTACTTTTTCGTCCCTGAGCGGAATGTCCTCGGGCGCCACGCCGGTCATATCCTGAAGCATCCTGATCATGGACGGAACGTCGTGGCCGAGAATGTCGAGCTTCAAAAGATTCTTTTCAATCTTATGATAATCGAAATGCGTGGTAATCGTGTCTTTGATCATTCCTTCCGCAGGATGCATGACGGGGCAGAACTCGTAGATTTCCCTGCCCTTCGGCACCACCACCATGCCGCCGGGATGCTGCCCTGTAGTCTTCCGCACGCCGCTGCAGCCGAGAGCCAGACGCTCCATCTCGCATTTATTTGCCACTCGTCCCCGCTCATCGAGATAACGCTTCACGTATCCCAAAGCTGTTTTGTCTTTGATAGTACCGATAGTGCCGGCACGGTACACATTCTCCGCTCCGAAAATCTCTTCTACGAATTTATGTGCTACAGGCTGATACTCACCGGCGAAATTCAGGTCGATATCCGGCTCCTTATCGCCCTTAAATCCCAGGAATACCTCGAACGGTATATTATGACCTTCCTTAATATACGGTGTTCCGCATATCGGACAGATTTTATCCGGAAGATCGACGCCGCAGTCGGAATCATATTTTTCAGGAAATTCACTGTGCTTACAATCCGGATTCGGGCAAATATAATGAGGCGGCAGGGGATTCACCTCCGTTATGCCGTCCATCGTCGCAGCGAAGGAAGAGCCTACCGACCCTCGCGAACCCACCAGATAGCCGTCGGACAGAGATTTCTGCACCAGCATCTCTGCCGCCACATACATGACAGCGTATCCGTTGCCGATGATGGAAGAAAGCTCTCTTTCCAGGCGCTGTTCCACGATTTGAGGCAGAGGATCGCCGTAGATTTCATGCGCTTTATCGTAACATCTCGTCCTGAGACGCTCCTCGGAACCTTCGATTTTCGGAGGGCACTTCTCATCGGAAATAGGTTTGATATCGTCAGCGATCATATCAGAGATGCGCTGGGGATCATCGATCACCACCTTTACTGCGTCTTCCGATCCCAGATAAGCAAACTCTTCCAGCATTTCATCCGTGGTTTTCAGATAAAGGCTCGGCTCTTCGTCCAATTCTTTAAAGCCATGAGCCGCCATGATAATGTTACGATAGATGTAATCCTCTTTATTGAGATAATGAGCATCGCAGGTGGCAGCCACAGGCTTGTTCATCCGCTTTCCGATTTCCAGTACTTTCCTGTTGAAATCAAGTAATTCTTCCTCTGTCTGTACCATTCCTTTTCGCAGCATGAAACGATTGTTGCATCTGGGCTGAATTTCGAGATAATCATAAAATTCGGCGATTTTCATCAGTTCGTCGTCCGACTTTCCTTCTGTAACAGCCCGAAAAAATTCTCCCGCCTCGCACGCGGAACCGATGATGAGCCCTTCTCTGTGTTTTATGATCTCTGAACGAGGCATACGCGGCCGTTTATAATGATAATCTATGTAAGAATAGGAGACCAGCTTGTACAGATTTTTGATGCCTTCCTGATTTTTTGCCAGCAGAATAATGTGGCGTGCAGGATTCGTCTTGTAATCCACTTTTCCGCCGGGAAGAGGAATATCTTCCACCAGATAGCCCTCCACGCCGTAGATGACTTTAATCCCTTTTGCTTTTGATACGGCATCCGGAAAAGCCTGAACGACGCCGTGATCCGTTATGGCTACCGCAGAATGTCCCCACGCCTTTGCGGTGCTGATCAAATCCGCCACGTCCATAATGCCGTCGATCTGACTCATCTTCGTATGCGCGTGAAGCTCGATGCGCTTTCGTTCCGCATGATCCTGCCGCATCTTTTTTTCCGCCTTTTCGATGCTCTGCGCCATGATGACGTTCATCTTTTCAAAACTGTCGAACTCGCAGTTTCCCTGAACCCTGAGATACGTGCCCGTCTTGATATGCTCGTCAAAATCCTCCTGCTTCTGCGGGGTGACAAACATCTTGACACAGATAGAATCCGTATTATCCGTCATGTAAATCGACGCGATACAGCGATTGTTTTTGATGGAACGAGAATCCGTCCGAAAGACGCTCCCTTCGATGACGACACTGCCGCTGTCCCTGGTCAGATCTTTTATCTTTACACATTCGCCGCTGATCGGCTTGCCCACGATACGGTTTCCCACGACAGGCCCTTCGTAGCCGCGCTTTCTAAAGGACTGACCGCCTTTCGATGCGCCGCCCGCGCCATGAAAGCCGTTGGCAGCGCCGCCGGATTTTCCGGTCTGTCCTCTGCCCGAAAGTCCATTTTCAAAGCTGCCGCTGCCCTTACCTGCCGCAGAGCTGCCGGAAAGAGCCGCCGCCCGAGCGGCCTTCGCCGCGCGCTCCGCCTCTTCCTGCATTCTCTTCAATTCACTCTCCGTCTGGTTCCGCATCTCCTGGATCTTTTCTTCGTACGCTTCATCCTTGTTCCGGAACACGAACATCTTCCGAATGCCGAAGTCGTGCTGAAACATTCGGCTCATAGCGGGTGCCGCAATCTCATTCAAACTGCGCACCGTCTGTTCCCCTAACGCATACACGATCACCTGATCTCCGTTGATGAGAAAGCTGCCCATATCTGTCGTATGGCGCAGACGTCCCAGATCAGACATTGCATCCATCATATATGGAATATAAAATGTGAGAAGCTCGTCCTCACAGAGTACCGGACGATCATAGCGGAATCGATACGAAACGTCTTTCAGTCCTTCGATCTCTCTGCGAAAAGCCGCTGTGATCCTGGCCAGATCATCATGTGGAATGATAAAATTCAGCGAGATATCGATATTGAGCTTCTGCGTCTCGCTGATCACCGTAGCGTGCTCCACATTCAGAACAAACTCGCCCCGGTCATGAGGGGCGAGTTTCTGCCATGTGATTTGATTTTCGATAAATGTTTTCATTCTGCTTCTTCCGTATTGTCTGCGACGATTCCTTTGAGAGAAGACGCCAAACCTGCCAGTCCCTGGATTTCCGACGGAATGATAATCTTCGTGGCCTTTCCGTCCGCCGCCGCAGTAAACGCTTCCAGACTCTTAAGAGAGATCACCTTTTCATTCGGATCGGATTCTACGATCATCCGGATACCGTCTGCCGTAGCCTGCTGAACGAGACGTATCGCCTCTGCTTCACCTTCCGCCTGCTTGATAGCAGCCTCTCTCGCCGCTTCCGCTTCCAGAATCATAGCCTGCTTCGCCGCTTCCGCCTTGAGAATCGTAGACTGTTTATTCCCCTCTGCGATCAGGACTGCCGACTTCTTTTCTCCTTCTGCCCTGAGAATCGATTCTCTTCTTTCACGCTCCGCTCTCATCTGCTTTTCCATAGCGTTCTGAATATCTCTCGGCGGAACGATATTTTTGACCTCCACTCGATTGATCTTGATTCCCCAGGCATCGGTAGCTTCATCGAGAACGATTCTGATCTTTGAATTGATGATCTCACGGCTGGTCAGGGATTCGTCCAGCTCCAAATCGCCGATGATATTTCTCAGCGTCGTAGCCGTCAGATTTTCGATAGCGGCCATAGGATTTGCCACGCCGTAAGTATACAATTTCGGATCGGTAATCTGAAAATATATGACCGTGTCGATTTCCATGGTGACGTTATCCTTCGTGATCACCGGCTGAGGCGGAAAATCGATGACATGTTCTTTCAGAGAAACCTTCTTCGCAATCTTATCGATGAGAGGAATCTTGATGTGAAGGCCGACCTCCCAGGTTCCCATATATGCGCCGAGGCGCTCTAAAACGTACGCATTCGCCTGGGGTACGATTCGGATGTTCGTAACCACTAAAACCACGACGATAATGAGTACAATGACGCCGAAAATGATCATAAAAATTCTCCTTTCCCGTTCTGTCTGTCTATCATAAAATTCTTCTGTCCGATCCGGGTTTTTCCCCGAACGAACCACCGAATAGAATCGGTTCTATTTATCCTTTTTTCTGACCACCAGTTTGACACCTTCTACCGCGATGATTTCCACGAGCTCTCCCTTTTTTACAGAAAGCGCATCCGGAGCCAGGACAGCAGTCCAGAGTTTATTGTCTGCTTTTACTGTGCCCGTTTCATGGGAAGTTAATTCGCTCTCCGCTATCCCCGTCTGTCCGATGATAGCTGAAATATTCGTCTTCACCACGTCTCGATTAAATTTTTGAACTGCCAGCGGCCTCGTAAAATAAAGAAGCAAAACGGAAACGGCCAATCCTGCCACGATCTGAAGAAAAATATTGTCGCTGACAGCGGCAGCCCCTGCGGCGATCACGGCTCCGCCGGCAAACCAGATCGTCGTAAGCCCCTGCGTAAAAGCCTCGATGACTGCCAGCACCACGGCGATGATCAGCCATACTGCCATCATGGGTACATCTTCAAAAATTCCGAATAATGCAATATTCATTTCTATACCCCCTTTACTTTATCTGATGGATTTCGTCCCTTCGCAGTCCCTTCCCCTCTGTTCAGAGCCAAATGCGGACACGAAAGAACGAAGCTGCGAGACGACGAACTCTGTTATTTCTTCTTCGGGCACGGTTCTCACCACTTTTCCTTCCCTGAAAAAAGCTCCTTTTCCGTCTCCGCAGGCGACGCCGAAATCGGCGTCCGACGCTTCTCCGGGTCCGTTGACGCGGCATCCCATAACGGCGACTTTCAGCTTCGGCATTTTTTTTGAAATCATTTCCTTTTCCACGCTGCCGAGCTGCATCATAATGTCGTCAGCGATTTTCGTCAGATCTGTCTTACACCGCGAACATGTCGGACAGGAAACGAAATCGATACCGCCGTCAAAATAACCGGTACTCTTCAAAATCTCTCTGGCCGCCGGAATCTCCTTTACCGGATCGGCGGTAAGAGACACGCGGAGCGTATCTCCGATTCCTGCTAAGAGCAGAGCGCCCAGACCTACCGATGATTTTATAATGCCCACAGACGGCGTTCCCGATTCTGTGACGCCGATGTGCAGAGGATATTCCGTCTTTTCCGCCATCAGAAGATATGCGCGGTAATTCATCACCACGTCGGAAGATTTTACAGAAATAACAATATCTTCAAAATTCATATTCTCTACCAGTCTGACTTTCCGAAGAGCGCTCTCTGCCAGTCCCTCTGCGGTAGGATGTCCGCCGTGGCTGGCCAGGATATCTCCTTCCACCGAGCCTGAATTGACGCCGATCCGCACGGGGATACGCCGCCGCTTTGCAGCTTCTATGACCGCCCGGACATTTTCTTCTCCTCCGATATTTCCCGGATTGATGCGTATCTTATCCGCACCGCCTTCGATGGCTGCAATCGCCAGCCGATAGTCGAAATGAATATCGGCCACCAGGGGAAGATCGATTTTTTTCCGAATTTCCTTAAACGCATCGGCAGCTTCCCGATCCGGCACAGAAATTCGTACGATCTCACATCCTGCATCCTCCAGCTGTCTGATCTGAGCCACCGTCGCTGCGATATCTCTGGTATCCGTATTCGTCATGGACTGAATCGTCACGGGAGCATTTCCCCCGATGGGAACGCCGCCGCACATGACCTGTCTCGATTTTCTTCTCATGGACTTCCTCTTATCAGTTTTTCAGTATAAACACATTAAAATCTTTCAACGTGATGAAAATCATCAATGAAAACAGTAAAAACATTCCTAAGAGATGAATCTTTGCTTCCAGTTCATCGCTGATGGCTTTTCCCGTAAATTTTCGTATTACGATGAAAAGCAGCCGGCCTCCGTCGAGCGCCGGAAAAGGAAGAATATTTACGAGAGCCAGATTCAGACTCAAAAGCGCCAGAAGATAGATCACATTCAAAAGACCTATCTGAACGCTCTGGTCTACGATATTGACGATGCCGATGGGTCCTACCACATCTCCTTCTTCCGCACCGCCCGTCACCAGATCTCCCAGGGCTGCCAGCATCTGTTTCTCCATGGCCACGGAGCTTTTCAATCCGCCTGCCATGCCTTCCAGAAAATTATGACGCACCTGAAAGATCACGCCGATAACACGATTCCCTTGTTCATCTTCTGTTATCCTAACGTCGCAGATTCTGCTCTCTCCATCGGAGGACTTTACGCCCAGAGAAATACTCTCTTTCTCGCTGTCCATCGCCGCGAGCTCCGCTTTCAGTTCCTCCCCGTCGGAAATCTCTCTACCTTCTATGGAGACGATCGTATCGCCTTCCATTATGCCTGCCTCATAAGCCGGCATGCCTTCCGGCACTTCCGAAATGGTAAGCGTCGCAGACGTTCCCATATAAGTCAGCATTCCGCCGAGAACGAGAACTGCCAGAACAAAATTCATAAAAGGCCCTGCGGCTACCACCAGAGCTCTGACCCACGCTGGTTTGTTATTAAAAGCTCTTTCGTCGTCAGAATCTCCGTTTTCTCCCTCCATCGCCACATAACCGCCGATAGGAAATGCTCTGATACTGTACGTCGTATCTTTCGTCTCTTTCTTGAAAATCAGCGGTCCCATGCCGACAGCAAATTCATTTACTTTGATTCCCACCGCCTTTGCGGTGAAAAAGTGACCTCCCTCGTGTACGATCACGAGGACTGCAAATATGATCAATGCGGCGATTATACCGACGAGTATGTGCATTTAAACCTCCAGTATACTCTCTGCCGTTCTGCGGGCCCAGGCGTCGACTCGGACGATTTCAGCCAGTTCTCTCTCGTCTGAGGGCCGATGGCGCTGAAGAACCTCGTCGAGACATTCCTGAATGTCGCAGAAGGATATTCTCCCATCGAGGAAAGCCGCTACGGCTACCTCATTTGCCGCATTCAGAGCGGCGCAATAATTTTCGCCCGCTTTCAGCGCATCATAGGCGAAGCGCAGACAGCGAAACGTTTCCGTGTCAGGAGCTTCAAAGGTCAAAGTCCCCACGCTCTTCAGATCGAGGCGCGAAAGGCGGTTCGGCAGACGCTTCGGATACTCTAACGCCAGGCTGATGGGAATCGCCATATCGGGCAGTCCCAGCTGCGCCATGACGGCGCCGTCGCAGTATTCCACCATAGAATGGATGATGCTCTCCGGATGAACGATCACATCGATATTCGACGGCGCCATGCCGAAAAGCCACCTGGCTTCGATTACCTCAAAGCCCTTATTCATCAACGTTGCGGAGTCGATGGTAATCTTGCTTCCCATCTTCCATCTCGGATGATTCAAAGCCTGCGCCAATGTGACGGACTTCAGTTCCTCCGCCTTTTTTCCCCGAAAAGGGCCGCCTGACGCGGTCAGCACGATCCTTTCCGCCTGACTCTTGTCATAGCCTTCCAGACATTGGAATACCGCACTGTGTTCGCTGTCTACGGGAAGAATGACCGTGCCCGTCTTCTCTGCGGTTTCCATGATGAGGGCTCCTCCGGCTACCAGCGTCTCCTTGTTCGCCAGCGCCACCGTCCTGCCCTGCAATACAGCATTATATGTGGGTTCCAGCCCCGACATTCCAACCAGCGCATTGAGTACGATATCGCATTCGATGTCTGAAGCGATCTTTACGAGACCCTCTTTTCCATGCAGAAAAACCGTGCCTGTTTCCGCAAATTCATCCGCCAGTCTTCTGGCAGTCTCACCATCGGAAACCACAGCATAATCCGGACGAAATTCAGCCACCTGACGCGCCAAAAGCTCCGTATTCGATCTGCAGGACAGAGCGCAGGCTCTGTATTTTTTTGGATTTTCCCTGATAATCTGAAGCGTCTGTGTCCCGATGGAACCCGTAGACCCCAGAATCGAAATATTTTTCATAAATCTCTGCCTTAACTAAATCGATGTCAATTGCTTTTTTGCGGAGCAGAGCTCCTTTTAACTCTCAGCGAAAGCTGCATAAAATGCGCAGAAGCGATGGAACATCCAGCGCTTGCTTAAAGCGGAGCTGATTTCCTGACAAGTTCGCTTGTCAAGAACGATGCGAACGCTTGCAGCAAGCGCCGGGAGCTTTCGCTCAGCCGGGTTTCGGCGGGAGGGAATGATCACCCAGCCGCCGAAACTAGGAGATGGAACCCGCCGCTTGCAGAAGCGGGTTTCATCTGGCGCTTGTTATAAAAATTCCGAAACAAAAAAGAGACAGTAATATACCATAGGCGCTGTAAACAGCACGCTGTCAAATCGATCCATAATACCGCCGTGCCCCGGAATCAGATTTCCATAGTCCTTGATTCCCATCTTTCTCTTAAAGATGGAAGCGGTCAGATCTCCAAACTGGGAAAGAATTCCTCCTAAAATGCCGATCAGGAGACACGCCCAGATCAGCCTATGATCCATAAAGAACCAGCCGAACAGCACGGAAAATACCACGCTTCCCAAAATTCCGCAGATCGACCCTTCCACTGTCTTTTTCGGGCTGATGACCGGACAGAGCTTGTGCTTTCCCAGAAAATAGCCGCCAAAGTAAGCGAAAATGTCCGTACAGAACGCCGTGATCAAAATCAGCCATACCGGCGACGCACTGCAGAGTTCACCGTAAGTGTCTTCCGTCAAAACCGCATGATAGGAAAAAAATCCGATGTATACAATACCTGTGATAGTGACCATCGCATCTTCTAAGCGTCGCTTCTCTATACGGAACAGATACAGAAGACACATCAAAACGGATACGAAGAGCCATGCCATATACAGGCAGACCGCCGCCTGCGTACTCAGCTGTACGAACGCCCTCAGATAATGAACGCCATAGAGCAGTAAAACGGAAACCGCCGCAATCGGATAAGCCCCTTGAATGTCCATGGCTTTGAATCCGTTAAAAAATTCTTTGATTCCCGTCAACGCGATGATCAGACACGCTGCAGCGATCAGTGGGCCGCCCGCCAGCACCAGCACGAGAAAGGGCAGCATGATCAACCCGGAAAGGATTCTGGTCTTCATGACGACAGGCCTCCGTAGCGTCTGTGACGCAGCTGAAACTCTTCGATACAGCTTTCCAGCTCTTTTTTATCGAAGTCGGGCCAGTAGACTTCTCGGAAGATAAGCTCGCTGTAAGCACTCTGCCACAGCATGAAATTGCTCAGACGCAGCTCGCCTCCCGTGCGGATAATCATATCCGGCTCCGGTATATTTCCGGTGGCCAGATATTTGCCGATATCTTCTTCGGTAATCCCTTCGATGTCTTCGCCCGATTCCTGCACCTTCAAATAAAGCTCCTTTACCGCGTCGAGAATTTCTCTTCTTCCGCCGTAATTGAGAGCGATATTGAATTGAAGCCCTGTATTCTCCTCCGTCTCCGAAAGAGCGTATTTCATACTCTCTTTCGCCTCTGCTGGAATGGCTTCCCACTCGCCCACTACGCGGATCTTTACATTTTCCCGCTTCAGCTCGGCCAGCTCCTTTTTTATATAATGCACCATGATTTTAAAGATACCGTTGACCTCATCCTCCGGCCGCTTCCAGTTTTCGGTAGAAAAAGCGTAAACGGTCAGATACTTTACTCCCAGATC
Source organism: uncultured Oscillospiraceae bacterium (assembly GCA_964523955.1). GTDB lineage: Bacteria > Bacillota > Clostridia > Peptostreptococcales > Anaerovoracaceae > Alangreenwoodia. Next base: position 10,549 of record CAZGBL010000027.1, read on the forward strand.
GGAGCAGGCTCTTACAATTTCTTTCAGTGACTGCATTCCGGCATTGTGCCCCATGACGCGGGGCAAGCCTCTTTTTTTCGCCCATCTGCCGTTGCCGTCCATGATGATAGCGATATGTTTGGGAACAGACATATTTCCTCCAATGATCTTTTTAAAACGATTCCTGTTTACGTATGACTGCCGCTGCTGCAGACAGAATCACGCCGCACCGCTGCTGCAGACAGAATCACGCCGCGCAGATAACGTTCAAATTTTCTATTCAA